>QHRT01000233.1 GCA_003220195.1 Candidatus Rokuibacteriota bacterium
AGACGTGGCGGTACCGGGGTCAGGCCGTCCGCCACATCGGCCCGATGGCTCAGGACTGGAGCCGCGCGTTCGGCGTCGGTCCCGACGATCGTCACATCGACCTGATCGATGCGAGCGGCGTGGCGCTGGCCGCGATCCAGGCCCTCGTACGGCGGGTCGACGCGCAGCAGGCCGAGCTCACCGCACTCCGCGCGACGGTCGCGCGCCTGCAGTCCGGGGCGGCCGAGGGCGCGTAGCGGCGGCGTGCTCGAACGCTCCGTTCACCTCCTCGCCTGCGAGTTTCGCGTCTCGACGGACGCCGAGCCGGTCATGCGCTGGCTCGACGGTGTGAGACCGAGCGCGGTGCAGGATCACCCCGTGTCCCGGCGGCATCATCTCGACGTGTGCCGGGAAGCGGCCGGCTACCGCGTGTGCGAGGACGGCAAGGACCTGGGTCTGTCGCCGGACGCCGAAACGGCGGGCGCGCTGGTCGAGCGGCGACTGCATGAACTGGCGTTCGGAGCCCTCGGAGAATGCACGAAGGTCCACGCCGGGTGTGCGACGTGGCGAGGCCGGCGGTTCCTCGTGGTCGGTCACACTCGCGCCGGGAAAACGACGCTGATGACGCGGCTCCTCGTCGATGGGTTCTCCGTCGAGGGCGACGAGATGGTGCTGGTCCGCGACGGCAGCGTGATCGCCTACCCGCGCCGCTTCGGCATCCGGCGGCGAACGTTGTCGCTGGTCCCGCAGGTCGCCGCGCTGGTTCCTCATCTCTCACCGCCCACCGATGCGGACGAGCCGGACGGCTACCAGATCCTGGCGCTCGATCCGTCCCAGCTCGGCCTCCCCTGGCGAATCGAGTCCGGTCCCGTCGACGTCGTCTTCCTTGATGGCGCAGTCGAATCCGGGAAGCCGCGGCCGCGCCGCGTGGGTTCGCGACGTCTGCGCCATCGTGCGGCGCGCCCGCGGGTATCTGATCACGATCGGAGATCTTGACTCCGCCGTGTCGACCGTGCGCCAATGCATCGAGTCGGGAGCGGCGCATGAGTGAACACGACAGCACCGGAGGATCGAGCATGGCGAGCGAAGAGAACAAGAAGTCCGACAACGTCGAGGCAGTCCTCCAGCGGGTCGATCCGGCGAAGCGCGCGTTCCTCAAGGCGCTCGTCACGGGCTCCGCGTTCGTCGCGCCGATCGTGACGTCGTTCTCGATGAAGGGCGTGTCGGTCTACCAGGCCCATGCGCAGGGCGCATCGGACAATGAGGTGACCTCCGACCGCAACGCCAAGGAAGCGTTCGCGCCGGTCGACGCGCGGGGGATCCTGGACCGCGTGGCGCAGCTGCCGATCGAGACGTGGCGGTACAAGGGCCAGGCGATCCGGCACATCGGTCCGATGGCGCAGGACTGGAGCCGCGCGTTCGGCGTCGGCCCCGACGATCGTCACATCGATCTGATCGACGCGAGCGGCGTGGCGCTGGCGGCCATCCAGGCCCTCGCCCAGCGAGTCGAGGCCCAGGAAACGGAGCTCGCCGCCCTCCGCGCGACGCTCGCGGGCCTCGAAACGGGCGCCGGCCCGACCGCCTAGCCGAGGTCACGACAGCGGGATGGACGGGCGGCAGGTCGCGCCTGTCCTCTCCGCCACGCTGATCGTCCGCGACGAGGCCGCGGTGCTTCCGCGCTGCCTCGCATCGATCCGCGACCTGGTCGACGAGATCGTCGTCGTCGACACGGGCTCCGCGGACGACAGTCGACGCATTGCCGCCGACTTCGGCGCGCGCGTCTTCGAGTTCCCCTGGCGCGACGACTTCGCGGCCGCGCGGAACGCGGCGCTCGAGCACGCGCGGGGCCGGTGGATCCTCTACATCGACGCGGACGAGGCCATCGTCCCCACCAGTCATGACACGCTCGCCGGCCACCTTCTCGATCCGGGTCTGGTCGCGTGCACCGTTCGTTTCCGCCCGCGCACCGGGTTCACCCGGTACCAGGAGTGCCGGCTCTTTCGCAACGACCCGCGGATCCGGTTCCGCAACGTGATCCACGAGACGATGTTGCCGGACATCGAGAACGTGAAACACGCGGATGGTCTCCGCATGGGGCATTCCGCCCTCGCCGTCGATCACTTCGGTTACGACGGAAACCAGGACGCCAAGCACCGGCGCAACGTCCCGCTTCTGCGCGATCGTCTTGCCCGCGATTCCGACCACGTCTACAGCTGGAACCACCTGGGCCAGGCCCTGGCCGGTCTCGGGGACATGGACGGCGCGCTGAACGCGTGGTGGCGCGCGGTCGAGGTGGTGCGCGCGCGTGGAGTCCAGAGCGCGCTCGACCGCCTGCCCTACGGATCGCTGTTGCTCCATCCCGGTGCGGCGGCCGAGGCGCCGCGGCTCCTCCCGGAAGCGCTCGAATGCTTCGCCGACGACCACCTGTTTCGCTGGCTTCACGGCCGTCGCCTCGCCGACGCGGGCCAGCTGGCCGAAGCCATTCCGCTCTTCGAACGGCTGGCCGCGATCGACGCCGAGCTCCACTGCGACGATCAGGGCATCGCGTACGACGCGCGGATCTTCGGTGTCTTCAGCTACGAAGCGCTCGGGCTCTGCCACTTCCGCCTGGAACGCTACGAGGACAGCGCCCGCTATTACGCGCTCGCGGACCGCGTCGACCCCGGCAACCCGGTCCATCGGCTGAAGCACCGACTGGCGACCTCCAGACTCTCGCGGGGCGCGTAGCGCGGGAGAAGCCGCGCGCGATGGTCTGGCCGACCGCAGAGCAGGAATGGGTGCTGCGATTCGCGCTGGGATCCCCGACCGACCGGCGCCCCGCGGGCGATCTCGACGTCCGGAGGCTCGACGACACGACGCGCCGTCTCCTGCCGCTCCTCTACCCGAAGCTTCGCGATCTCGACGTGCGCGGCCCGCTCCGCGATGCCTCCGAGCAGGAATATCGCCAGACGGCCTCGCGCAATGCCGCACTGTTCGATCGCGGGCGACGGCTCGTCGACGAGCTTCAGCAGGCGGGCGTCGTGACGCTGACCCTCAAGGGCGCGGCGCTCGTCGCACGCTATTACGGGGACGCTGGGCTGCGCCCGATGGCCGACATGGACGTCGCCATTCCGATCGCGTCGTTGTTCCCGTCCATCGCCGCCCTGCATCGCGCCGGATGGACTCCGAGATACCGGCTGACGACCGGATTCATCAGAACTCGCCACGCGGCGCCGTTTGCGACCGCCGACGGGTTCGCCTGCGATCTCCACTGGAGGATCTTCGCGGAGCCGACGCCTCCGGGATTCGAGGATGAGCTCTGGACGATGTCGAGCGAGATCGACTTCCACGGCGTCAGGACACGCGCGCTGTCCTCGGCAGACCAGCTCGTCCACGTCTGCCTGCATGGAGCGCGATGGGCTCCGGTGCCGGCGGTGTGGTGGATCGGCGATGCCGCGACGATCGTCCACGCGGGCGACGTCGACTGGAACGGGGTCGTCTCACGCGCCGTCAACGCTCGCTTCGTCCTCCGGCTGCGCGAAGCGCTCGGCTACCTGCACGACCGTCTGGATGTGGCCATCCCGCCCACGGTGCTCGATGATCTCCGCGCACGGCGCGTGTCCGCATTCGAGCGGCTCGAGTGGCGGCTGCTCGCGCGCGAGCACCGCATGCTCGGCGAGCTTCCGACGTACTGGTGCCACCATCGCCGGTCGGGCGAAGGCGGCGGCCTCCAGGGCGTGCTCGGCTTTCCTGCTTATCTCCGAGATGCGTGGGGTCTCAGGTCGCCGGCCGATCTTCCGCGCGCGGCGACCAGCCGCGCGGTCGTCCGCGTGAGAGACGCGCTACGCCGTCTCGGGGGCGTGACGTGATCGACGCGGCGCGAGCGGGTTCCGGCCGCGACACGATTCTTTCTGTGGCACCGTATCCAGATCGCGGCATTGACGGGTCGCGAGGGGCGCGGCGAAATGACTGAGCGCGAGGAGAACATGGCGGTCACGCTGCAGCGGCGGCGGTTCACGCTCGACGAATACCACCGGATGGGCGAGGCCGGGATCCTCGGTGAGGACGACCGCGTCGAGCTGATCGAGGGTGAGATCGTCGTGATGTCGACGATCGGGAGCCGGCATGCGGGCGCTGTGGCGCGCGCGTCGCACTTCTTCACGACACGTCTCGGCGGTCGCGCGATCGTCTGGCCGCAGAATCCGGTGATTCTCCGGGCGCTCACCTCCGAGCCTCAGCCCGACGTCGTGCTGCTGGCACCACGCGCTGATTTCTATGCCAGCTCGCTCCCCGAGCCATCCGATGTGCTCTTGCTCGTGGAAGTGGCGGACTCTTCACTCCTCTACGATCGCCGCACGAAAGCTCCGCTGTACGCGCGTGCCGGCGTCCCCGAGATGTGGCTCTTGAATCTCGAAGCCGATCGGGTCGAGGTGTTCCGGCGCCCGACCGCTCGACGCTACGCCGACGTCCGCTCGATCGGACGCGACGAACGGTTCTCGCCGCTCGCCTTCCCGGATCTCGTGGTCACGCTCGCCGACCTGATCGGCTGATCGAGGTTCTGCTACCATCTCGCTCACATCAACCGATGAAGGAGCTTCAGCATGCTGTCCCGAGAAGACAACGAGCTCCTGTGCCGTGTGGGCCCGGGCACGCCGATGGGCGAGCTGCTGCGCCAGTACTGGATGCCGTTCCTGCCGTCGACGGAGCTGGCGAAGCCGGACGAGCCGCCGAAGAAAGTGCGCCTGCTCGGCGAGGACCTCGTGGCGTTCCGCGACACGCGCGGTGACGTCGGGCTCTTTCCCGTCAACTGTCCGCATCGCGGCGCGTCGCTCTTCTTCGGCCGCAACGAGGAGTGCGGCATTCGCTGCGCGTATCACGGCTGGAAGTTCGACGTGACCGGCCGCTGCGTCGACATGCCGAGCGAGCCGGAAGACAGCACGTTCAAGGACAAGGTTCGCGCCCGCGCCTATCCGTGCCACGACGTGAACGGTGTCGTGTGGACGTACATGGGCCCGCGCGAGACGCCGCCGCCGTTCCCGCCGTTCGAGGTGACGACGCTGCCGGCGGACCAGGTCTCTCCGCCCCTCCTGATGCTCGAAGAATGCAACTGGGTGCAGGCGCTCGAAGGCGACATCGACTCGTCGCACATCGATTTCGTCCACGCGAAGGTCCGCTCCGACAGCGCGCGGCGCGGCACGTACCATCGCGACAAAAGCCCGCGGCTCGACATCCTGCCGACAGAGTACGGCGCCTGCTACTCCGCGCGGCGCCGGTGGGACGTCGAAGGCATGTCCTGGCACCGCATCACGCAGTACGTCCTGCCGTACTTCACGATGATCGCGGCCAGCGATCCGAGTCTCGTGTCCGCGCGGGCGTGGGTGCCGCTCGACGACGAGTCCACGCTGCAGATCATGATGCGCGGACGGCTCGACCGTCCGGTGACCGAGCAGGAGCAGCGGCAAGCGCGTGATCCGTTCGCGGCGTGGGGCGGGTACCTGCCGGCGACGAGCGATCCCCGCACGCGCTACTACACGAAGGCGAATCTCCACAACGACTACCTGGTGGACTACGAGCTGCAGAAGGAGCTCGTGGTCGGCATTCCGTTCCTGGTGAACCTGCAAGACCGGGCGATGACCGAGACCATGGGACCGATCTACGACCGGACGCGCGAGCACCTCGGAACGACCGATGCGATGGTGATCCACGTGCGGCGACGGCTGCTCGAGGCAGCGCGGGCTCTCCGCGACGAGGCGACACTCCCCGCCAACGTCGACGCCCCGGGCCTCTACCGCGTTCGTCCGGCGTCGATAATCCTGCCCGAGGGCGAAAGCTGGGTCGCCGCCACCGAGAACGCGCGCCAGTCCGACGCCGGCGTGCCCATCGCGTGGGTGCCGTTCGCGTCCTGATCGGAGCCGTTCACGCCGTTCGCGGCACCACCAGGGCATCGACCACGACGCAGCCCCGACCGCGCGGCAGTACGACGATCGGGTTCACGTCGATCTCGGCGATGTGGGACCGATCGGCCCACGCGTAGTCGCCGAGAGCGTAGAGGCACTGCACGAGCGCGTCCACGTCCGCGGGCGGCCGGCCGCGGACGCCGGCGAGCACCTTCGCGGCGGTCGTCTCGCTGACGAGACGTTCCGCATCGCCCTCTCGCAGCGGCAATGCACACAGCGCGATCTCTTCGAGAGCCTCCACCAGCACGCCGCCGAGACCGAACGCCAGCACCGGCCCGAAATCGGCGTCGCTCGTCACGCCGGCGAGCACTTCGACTCCGTCGCTCACCATCTGCTGGACGACGAATCCGTCGATCGGGATGTTGGCGAGCGCGCCCGTGCGGACGGCGGCCATCCGGTCCCACGCCGCGGCGAGATCCTCCGCATCGCGGAGTCGGACCGCGACGAGCCCGAGCTCCGATCGATGCGGCACGTCGTCGGCCACGAGCTTGAGCACGACCGGATAGCCGATCCTTTTCGCGGCGGCGAACGCTTCGTCGCGCGTCGCGACCGGCTCCGCGCGAACCACCGGAAGACCCGCGGCCGCGAGCAGCCGTTTGGCGTCGTGCTCGTTGATCGAGCGGCGGGAGCTGCCGGCGAGCGTGGACGCGACGGTCGACAGCAGCGATTTCGACGGACGGAGTGGCGGTGCCGCCGATGAGGGCGATCCCCTGCGCGCGCAGCAGGTCGTGCTGATCCCGGCGGAAGATGCCGACGCGCGAGCCCATGAGATAAAACGGCTTCGTCGAGGTCTTCGCGCCATCTGCCAGGATTTGCGCGTACTCGATGGCGCGCTCGCCGCCGCCGAGCGGGGAATCGTCCGCGCCGTCGGTGCACCAGACGACCGCGTCGGTGTCCGGATCGGCGCCGAGCACGCGAAGCCCGTGCGGCCCGTTCGTGCGGAAGTCGCCGTTGCCCCACGCGTCGAGCGGGTTGCCGTCACCCGTGATGGTGCCGATCACGCGCGCCGCCTCCGTCTTCGTGGCGGGCGAGAGCGGCGGCAGCTCGAGCCCGAGCTCCGCGGCGTGGTCGAGGATCAGCTCCGCCTGGCCACCCGAGTTCGTCATCAGCGCGAGTCGCCGGCCGGCCGGCCATCGTTCGCCCTGGCAGCACGCGAGCACCTCGGCCATCTCGTCCAGGTCCTCGACCTCGATCGCCCGGTGCGCGCGCAGGACCGCCGAGAACACCCTCGCCTCACCGGCGAGACCGCCGGTGTGTGTCGTGATCGCGCGGCGCGTCCGTTCCGCGCGTCCGACCTTCAGCACGACGACCGGCTTGCCACGGTCAGCCGCGCGGTCGAGCGCCGCCACGAAGCGGTCGGGCTGGCGCACGCTCTCGAGAAACATCGCAATCACGCGCGTCCGGGGATCGTCGATCAGGTACTCGAGGAAATCGACCGCGGCCAGCACGGCCTCGTTGCCGGACGAGATCACGTGACTCCAGCCGAAGCGCCGACAGTCGCCGCTGAGTCCGATGCAGATGGATCCGCTCTGCGAGATGAGCCCGACGTTGCCGGCAAGCGGGCCGGGATCGCGGACGGCCTGGATGTACACCAGGCTTCGCGCGTGCGGATTGATCACACCCATGCAGTTCGGACCGCACAGCGCGATTCCCGCGTCGCGACAGATCGCGACGATCGCGTCCTGGCGACGCCGGCCTTCGTCTCCGCTCTCGCCGAAGCCGCCGTCGAAGATGATGGCGGCGCGGACGCGACGCTCCGCCGCCGGCGCGAAGTGCTCCAGCACCCTCGTGTGGTTCACGCAGAACGCGAGCACGTCGACGCCGTCCGGCAGCTCGGCGACGGAGGCGTAGCAGCGTCGCCCGTTGAGCTCCGGGTATTTCGGGTTGATCGGATAGATCTCGCCGGGAAAGCCGATGCGCTCGAGGCCCTCCATGATCATGCGTCCCACCGAGGGCCGATCCGACGCGCCGAGCACGGCGACCGAGCGAGGCGTGAGCAGCGGAGCGAGATCCATTCGACGTCCTCCGGCATCATGAGTCTTTGTTATCATCCGCTCGACTGTACGCTATTCCGCGGGGGACGAGCATGACCGAGACCACGTTGACACCGGGTGCGTCCGCGCACCCCACGGGTGCTTCCGAGCACCCCACAGGCGCGTCCGCGCGCCTCCTCGCGCAGGCCGAAGAGGTTCGCACCCGCTTCGGCACGCCGTGCTACGTCTACGATCGCGCCGGGCTCGAGGCCGCCGCCCGGCGTGCGCTCGCGTTCCCTGCTCCGTTCGGCTTCACGCTGCGCTATGCGATGAAGGCCAATCCGAGCCGTGGCGTGCTCTCCGTGTTCCGCGACCTCGGGCTCCAGATCGACGCCTCCAGCGATCACGAGGTGGAGCGCGCGCTGCGCGCCGGGTTCCCCGCGGAAAAGATCCAGCTCACGTCGCAGATGCCGTCGCGCCGGCTCGGCGAGTTCTTCGACCGCGGCGTCGTGTTCAACGCCTGCTCGCTCCACCAGCTGGAGGAATTCGGCCGCCTCGCTCCCGGCGGCACGCTGTCGGTGCGGTTGAACCCGGGACTCGGCAGCGGCTCGACGAATCGCACCAACACCGGCGGGCCCGCGGCGAGCTTCGGGATCTGGCACGAATATCTCGGCGACGTCAAAGCTCTGGCGGACCGCCACGAGCTCAAGATCACGCGCCTCCACAGTCACATCGGCTCGGGCACCGACCCCGACGTGTGGAAGCGCGTGACGCGGATGACGCTCGATCTCGTCGCCAAGCTTGGGGACGTCGCCGCCGTGAATCTCGGCGGCGGCTTCAAGGTCGGCCGCATGCCGGGCGAGCCGTCGACGGACCTCCAGGACATCGGTGAGCACGTCACGCGCGAGCTGATGGCCTTCCGCGATCGGGACGGCCGCGCGCTGCACCTCGAGGTCGAGCCCGGCACGTATCTCGTGGCGACGTCCGGGTACGTCGTCGCGACGTGCATCGACGTCGTCGACACCGGCCGTGACGGGTATCTCTTCGCCAAGCTCGACACGGGAATGCCGGAAGTCACGCGGCCGTCACTCTACGGCGCGCAGCATCCGATCGACGTTCTGGCCACCGGGCGTGATCAGGCGGACGTCGTCTTCGTCGGACCGTGCTGCGAGTCGGGTGACATCCTCACGCCGGCGCCCGGCGATCCCGAAGCGCTGGCGCCGCGCCGCGCCGCACGGCCGAAGATCGGCGACCTCGTGCTGGTCGGCGGCGCCGGCGCCTACTGCGCGGCGATGTCGACGATCAACTACAACTCGTATCCGCAAGCGCCGGAAGTGATGCTGGAAGGCGACGGCTCACTCCATCTGCTCCGCCGCCGTCAGTCGCTCGACCAGGTCTGGACGAACGAAGTCTGATCGTCGATCCCTTACCTTGACATTCAGAACGTCGTGCGGGTACAGTCCGCCCGCCCTCGCCGCACGCGCTGTCCGCTGCTTCGAGGATGCCCGACGATGATGGAGGGGGCAGTGTCAATTGCGAAATTCACTCCCCGGCGGCGCCTCACGGCGTTGTTGAAGTCGACGTCGATTTCCCTCGGTGTGTTCGGGATCTGTCTCACGACGACGGGGTCCACCGCGACGTCCGCTGATCCCGAACCGGAAGAGGCGCTGACGGGTTTCAACAACACGACCAATGGATTCGAATCCCAGCAGGAGTTCGACCGGGACCGCACAGT
>QHRT01000234.1 GCA_003220195.1 Candidatus Rokuibacteriota bacterium
CCTCTCCGGCAAGTACGATCTGGGCTGGGAGTTTCCGGGCACGATCAACCGCACCGACTGGGTGCAGATCAAGGACTCGTTGAAGCAGAAGCGACCCAATCTGAAGACGGCCGAGTTTCCCGCGAACGTCATGAGCCACATCTCGATGCGCACGGACCAGAAGCCGTACAGCGACGCGCGGGTCCGTCAGGCGATCTCGCTGGCGATCGACCGTCAGGCCATCATCGATCAGCCGCTCGAGGGCGTGGGCGTCTTCAATCCGCCGGTGCCGGCCGGGCTCAAGGAGTGGTCGATCCCGATGAACCAGCTCGGCGAAGGTGCCAGGTACTACAAGGCCGCTCCCGCCGAAGCGAAGCGCCTGCTCGCCGCCGCGGGGTATCCGAGCGGGTTCCAGGCGCCGATCTGCTTCACCACGTACGGTTCGACGCTCCTGGTGGACGTCTCACAGATGGTCCTCAAGAACCTGAAGGACGTCGGGATCGACGCACGACTCGATCAGAAGGAGTACGGCGCGTACATCTCGACGTGCTTCAACGGCAAGTTCGACGCGATGGCGTTCGGGCCACAGACGCCCTATCTCGATCCCGACAACTTCCTCTACGGCCAGTACCACGCCGGGCAGCTGAAGAACCAGAGCCACATCAATGACCCCGTTGTCGAGGACATGCTGGTCCGGCAGCGCCGCACGTTCGACGTCGCGAAGCGTCGCGAGATCCTCTTCGAGATCCAGAAGCACCTGGCGAAGCAGCAGTACTACGTGCAGATGCCGTCCTCCGTCTACGTCGCCGTCTGGGAAGGCGCGGTGAAGAACTACGGGCCGAACCTCGGCTACGACTACGGTGGCCGCCTTCTTCACGCGTGGCTCGATCGCTGATCCGCGGGCGGTGAGGACGCGGTAGCCCGGGCATGTTGAGACGCTACGTCGCCAAGCGATTGCTCGTCGCGATTCCGTCGCTGTTGATCGCATCGATGATCGTCTTCACGCTGCCGCGGTTGATCCCGGGCGACGTCGTACAGCTCATGCTGGAAGAGAAGGCGTACGCGAAGGACATCGAGGAGCTGCGCGCCAAGCTCGGGCTGAACCGGCCGATCTACGTGCAGTACTTCGAATGGCTCGGTCACGTCACGACCGGCAATCTCGGCGAGTCGCTGTGGACGCGCCGTCCGGTGCTGGAGGAGCTCGGACGCCGGCTGCCGGTGACGTTGACGCTCGGCGTCTGCGCCATCGCGTTCGCGATCCTGATCGCCGTGCCGGTCGGTGTGATCTCCGCGGCGCGCCAGGACACGCTGAAGGATTACACCGCGCGGAGCGCGGCCGTGCTCGGATTGTCGGTCCCCGGGTTCTGGCTCGCCACGCTCGTGATCGTCCTGCCGGCCATCTGGTGGGGCTGGCGCCCGGCGACGGGCTTCACGGAGTTCTCGCAGAGCCCACTCTACTATCTCACCCAGTTCCTGCTGCCCGGGGTGATTCTCGGCGTCGCGTCGTCGGCGGCGATCATGCGGCTCACCCGCGGGATGCTGCTCGAGGTGCTGCGGCAAGACTACGTCCGGACCGCGTGGGCCAAGGGGCTCGCCGAGCGCGTGATCGTGCTGAAGCACAGCCTCAAGAACGCCGTGATCCCGGTCGTGACCGTGCTCGGCATCCAGATCGCGCAGATCATCGGCGGGACCGTGATCATCGAGCAGATCTTCGGATTCCCCGGGATGGGAAGGTTCCTGTTCGACGCGATCGTGCAGCGTGATTACCCGGTGATCCAGGGCGTGAACCTGATCGTCGTCAGCGTGATCGTGATCGTCAACCTCACCGTCGACGCGCTCTATGCGACGCTGGACCCCCGGATCCGTCTCTAGACCCGGAGCACGCGCATGGCGGTGAGTCGGCCGTCCGCTGCCGCGCCGCAGCTGCCCGGCGTCGTCGTCGGCTCGCCGGTTCGCGCTGAACGGTCGCGGTGGACGAATGCCGTCATCCTCGTCGGGCGCTTCATGCGCCAGAAGCCGCTCGGGGCGATCGGTGGCGTGATCGTGGTCTCGATGCTGCTGATGGCCGTGTTCGCCGAGCGCATCGCGCCGTACGGCTACGACGAGACGATCCGGGGCGCGCGCATGAAGCCACCGGGACCGGTGCACTGGCTCGGCACCGACAACTTGAGCCGGGACCTGTGGTCCCGCGTGGTCTACGGAGCGCGCATCTCCATCAGCGTGGGATTCCTGACGATCGCGGTCGGAACGTGCCTCGCGACCCTGATCGGCGTGTCGAGCGGCTACTTCGGCGGCGTCTACGACATCGCGGTCCAGCGCGTCGTGGACGCGTGGATGTCGTTTCCGTTCTTCGTCATCGCGCTGTCGGTAATGGCCGTGCTCGGCCCCGGTCTGCTGAACGTCGTCCTGTCGCTGGCGGTGGTCATCACGGCCACCAGCTCGCGCGTGATCCGCGGCTCGACGATCAGCGTGGCGCAGCTCACGTACGTGGAAGCCGCCCGCGCGATGGGCGCCGGGCACCCGCGCATCATTCTCCGTTACGTGATTCCGAACGTGATGGCGACCATCATCATCCTGGCCACCATCGGGCTCGGCGGCGTCATCCTCGCCGAATCCGCGCTCTCGTTCCTCGGCTTCGGCGTGCCGCCCCCGTATCCCTCGTGGGGCGCCATGCTGTCCGGCTCCGGGCGGACCTACATGTATCGCGCGCCGTGGATGGCGATCTGGCCCGGCGTGGCGATCTCGCTGGCGGTGTTCGGATTCAACATGCTGGGGGACGCGCTCCGCGACGTGCTCGACCCTCGACTGCGCGGTTCCCACCGCGCCGGGCGCGGTGGGTGACGCGAGTCGCTCAGTTCGTTCCTTCGATGCGGGCGCGCGCGATGGCAGCCTGAAGCAGTCCCGAGTACCAGTCGGTCGTCTCGATCACGATCGCGACCAGCATGCCGCGTTGAACCGTGAATCGATGGACGATACCGCCGGACGTGGTGTCATCCGCCGGGTTAGGCTCGGGAAGCATACCGTGAGTAGGTGCAACGGCAGTGCCATAGCCGCGCAAATGCCCGGGCGACGGGGCTTCGATCAAAGAACAGAGCGACGCCGATCGTGCGCGCGGGAACGGTCAAGCCGCAGCCCGATTGACGCAGCGACGACAACGGCGGGTGTCGACTTCGCGACGGTTCGTGAGCGGACCTTGACACTGCTCGCAGCGGTTGTCCCTGAGGATGACGTGGTGTGAGCGGCAGGCTCCGGTCGTTTCCTTCTCCGCGTGACGTGTGCAACCGTCCCAAACACACTTCCCGAAAGTCATGAGCCAATCTCCCTCGGTACGGGTTCGACGCCTCGGCGTGGTCCAATGCGTTCCGCCGGGCTGCAATGCCAGTGCCGCGGAGACGCTCACGCAGAAACCGGAGGTTCCGCGTCGACACGCGGCGGCCGAGGGCACAATTTTTCCCTCTTCGGAAGGCACGCTGCTGACCTGGTCTTCAGGCGCTCATCGCGCCGTACGGCGTCGCGCGTCGTGATCACCGACCTCTTCGCGATGACGTCGCGAATCGATCCCGGCGTCGTGATGCGCGCCGTCCCGCCGGCGTGCCGGAGCACCATCGACCTGACCCCCGCGCTGACGATAGAAGGCGAGGACACGCTGATCGTCTTTCCGGCGATGACCCCGCGAAGCGAAGCGTGCTACTTCCTGCCGGCCTTTGCGTTGTTGTCTGAAGAAGACTGCAGCTTTCGCTTCGAGCTCTCGGCCGAGGTCGCCGGAGAGTGGTCGCCGTGGATCGCCAGCGCGTCGATCGGCGCCGCTCCCTTCGCGCCTCTTCCCCCCGACAGCGAGGTGCTCCGGTGCGACGTCGACGTGTTCACGGGGAAGCTCGCGACCCGGGTTCGCTCCCGGGTGCGCCTCCGGATCGACGCGGCGAGACCGCTGTCGTCCCTTCGCTGGCTGGCGACGCTCTCGGCGTCCGACCTCCAGATGGATGCAGGGCCAGGAGCCCGCGACGGAGCGGACGTCGAGCCGCGAGCGATCCTGGTACCCGCGCTGAGTCAGATGGAAGTCCCGCCGCCGCTCCGCCCTCGCATCTGCTCACCGACCAGTGTCGCGATGGTGCTCCGGCACTTCGGTCGAGCAGCCGATCCGGGAATGCTGGCCGCCGAGATGATCCATCCGGCGCTCGACATCTATGGGCTGTGGCCCGCTGCGATTCACGCCGCTGCGCGACGGGGCGTCGCCGGGTATCTCCTCCGCTTCCCGGACTGGGCCTCGGCGGCGTGGTGCCTCGCGAACGGGCTGCCGATCGTCGCCAGCGTGAGATACCGATCCGGTGAGCTGACTGGTGCGGCGATCCCGTCGACCGACGGCCATCTGCTCGTCCTGACCGGCCAGGAAGGCCGGGACGTGCTGGTGAACGACCCCGGTGGGACGACGCAGGCCGAGGTCCCGCGACGCTACCGGCGGGACGAGATCATCGACGTCTGGCTCGGCCGGGTGGGAGTGGGCTACGTCTTCTTCGAACCGTGAGCGGAACTACAAATGACTGAGATGCTCCTCGCGCGGCGGGGCCTCCCGACGGAGCCGCCGCTCGAGGATTTCCCGCGCGAGACCGCGGCCGCCGAGCCCGAACGCGAGCGCCAGCGTGAACACGAGCCCGCCGAACGTGATGCCGAACGCCACGAGCACCATCTCCTTGCCGATTCCGAGATGGGTGAGCGCGGTGCCGGCCGCGAACAGCACGACTCCCCATTGCACGGCTCGCGCGAGCAGCCGAGCCTGCGGCACCCCGGCGTTCACGGCGGCGATCAAGAGACCCTGGCTCAGAAAGTTCGCGACCAGCACGCCGACCAGGAGGATCAGCACGGCGGCGAACAGCGGCGGGAGGAACCCCAGGAGGAACAGCGTCGCTCCGGCGCTGCCGGGAAGCCGGAGCGCATCGATGCCGAAGCTGGCGAACAGGACGAAGGTGGCCCAGAAGCCGAGCGCGCCAAGCAGCTCCGACGGAGATCGAAAGATGCCGGCCCGCCGGAGAGAGGGCCCGAGTCCCCAGCGCTCCATGTGGCGGTCGAACCCGATGGCGCGTGCCACGCGGCTCATCAGCAGGCGGACCACCCAGCCGATCAGCACGCCGGCCGCGACCAGGAGGAGCATGACGAAGAGGCCGGGGAGGATGGTCATGAGCCGGTCGCCGACTTCGGTCATCGTGGACCACACGCCGTCGCTCCAGGAATGTTGCATCGATCCGTTTCCCACTACAACGGTACACCCGGTACAATTCCACGCAAATGTGGACCAGGCTGGCCCTCGCCGGACTCGTCGTTCTGGGTCTCGTCGGCTGCAGCGCCCGCGACGACCGTCAGTGGATGAAGGTGAACACGCCCTATACGGTTGGCGAGTTCCAGCGCGACTACGCCGAGTGCGCCCCGAAGGGCAAGCTCAACGACGCCTGCATGCGCAGTCGCGGCTGGATCGACATGAGCTCGAAGATGGAAAGGGTCCCTGAGCCGCCAAAGGAGTACGCTCCGGGGACTCGTCCGGCTCCGAGGTAGCGGCAGCGCCGCCCGTCTTCAGGTACCAGCTGATCCAGGTGGTTGTCGTCGTGCCATGCGATCAGCGTCACCCAGTCGTCGATCGTCATCGTGCCGCGCGTGGGGTGGACGCCGCCACGCTTCGATTGCTCCGGACTCAGGCCTCTGAGGAACGCCAGGTTTTCATCGCGGCGCCGGCGAAACGCGCCGAGCGCTTCGGCGGCGTCGTTGCGCAGGTACTGGCGCTCCTCCGCCCACCGGTCCGGCGTGCTGGGATGGAGCGGCGGCAGCTTCGGCTGGTCCATGGTCATGATCAGCTCGAAGCGGCCCGCGAACAGCTCCTCGGTGTCGCGCAGGTGGCAGATGACTTCCTTGGCGGCCCAGTTCTTTCCGTCCGGGCGCCGCGACAGGATCGTGTCGCTCTGCCCGCGAATCGCCGCGGCGAGGTCGTCCGCGGTCCCCGCCATGCGATCGAGACGCTGCGCGAGAGGCTGCCGGGCGACGTCTTCCATGGTCGGCATGAGTGTCTCCTCCGTGGCTCTTGCGCCGGCGCGTCACGCGCGGCCGTCGAGCGCTCGCGTGATCTGATCGAGGTGATTGTCGTCGTGCCAGGCCATCAGGTTCAACAGGTCGTCGAGCCTGAGCTTGCCGCGGCGTCGATGCCTGCCGGCGCGGCGCCACGCATCCGGCGGGACGTCGCGCAGGAGCGCGAGCGTCTCGTCTCGCCGGCGGGAGAACGCATCCCATGCCGCGCCGACGTGATGTCGCCGATACTGCCGGTCCTCGGCCCATCGGTCGGCGGTCGACGGCTGCACCAGAACCGGCTCGTCCATCGACAGGATCATCTGCATCCAGCGCGCGAGGTGTTCCTCGGCGTCGCGAAGATGACAGACCACTTCGCCGGCGGCCCAGGCGTCTGACGCGGGCCGCTGCGCGACGACGGCTTCGCTGCGGCCGCGGAGCAGGCGCGCCAGCTCGGTCCGCGTGCGCTCGAGGCGCGCGAGCCGATCGGCGAGCGGGAGTGCCGCGTACTCCTCCGGCGAGCGGACGCTCGATGCGTGGCGTTCGGTTGCCGGTGTCGGCACCAGCTGGTGAAAGAGACTGGACTCGCGCTTGTAGAACCCTTCCGTGTGAAACGAATCCGCGAGCCCCAGCTTCGTGTAATCGATGTGGTGACCGACCTCGTGCAGCAGCGTCCGGAGGAACGTGCGAAACGCCACCACGCGCCGCTGCTTCGCGGTCCGCATCCAGAGCTGGATCTTCGGCGGCCGCCGGCCGTCGGAGGTGTAGAGACCATGCAACTCGCCCCAGCGCGCGTGCGGTCGCGCGGCGAGCACGTCCACCCGGACGGGCGGGATCTCGAGCGCATCGGTGAGCCCGCGAATGAGCTCCTCGGTCGCCCGCTGCGTCCGCGCACGCACCTCGGATTGGAGCGCGGCTCCGAGCTCCGCGACGAGCGGGTCCAGGTCCCGCGGGCGCGGGAGACGGACCTCCGTGACGGCATCGGACTGGCGGTAGATCGCCTGCTGTTTCTTGTTCAGGCGCGCGTAATACCCGAACGGCATGCCGTCAACGGCCGCTCCAGCGCGGCGCCCGCTTTTCGAGAAACGCGCGCGCGCCCTCGAGTCGATCATCCGTGGTCCGGAGAAACGCGGACAGATCGCCCTCGAGCCGGAGTCCTTCGTCGAGCGGCAGCTCGAGGCCTTTGACCACCGCTTCCTTGGCGTATCTCAGCGCGACCGGCGCTTTCGCCGCCATCGTGCCGGCGAGCTCGCGCGCCGCCTTCAGCACGCCTGCCGCGGGAACGACGCGCTCGACGAGCCCGATCCGGAGTGCTTCGGCGGCGGACAGTCGCGCGCCGGTCAAGATCATCTCGAGCGCCTTGCCGCGGCCGACCAGTCGCGGCAATCGCTGCGTGCCGCCACCGCCGGGAATGATCGCCAGGTTGATCTCGGTCAGGCCGAGCTGCGCGTCGTCACCGGCGATGCGGATGTCGCACGCGAGCGCCAGCTCGAGGCCGCCACCGAACGCGTAGCCCCGGATCGCGGCGATGATCGGTTGCGGACACCGGTCCATCGCCTGGCGGAAATCGACGCGCCGGCGCTCGGCGCGAAAGCGCACCGGTGGCGCCGGCTCGACGAATTCGCGAATGTCGGCGCCGGCCGAGAACGCGCGCTCGCCGGCGCCGGTGACCAGGATGACGCGCGTGGCCTCGTCCGACGCGAGCGCGGTGAAGCACTCGGTCAGCTCCCGCCGCATCGGCTCGTTCATCGCGTTGTGGACTTCGGGCCGTGACAGCGTGATCGTCGCGACGCCGTCGTCGAGCTCGTGGCGAATCGTCTGGTAGGCCATGGTCACTCCCTAAAAGAAGTACCCGCGTTGCGCCCCGTCGTAGTTTCCGCCCCGCATGCAACAGTTCTTGAAAGCGGCGGCCCGACCCGCAAGGGCACGGATCGTTGCGGCCGAGCTTCTCTTGCAGTTCTTTCTCGCCATGAACGACTTGCCGGCCGCGCTTCACCCGCGTCTCGGACGGGAAGCCGCGGCGACGTTTGCTGGTCCGCTCAAAACCGGTCGAACTGGTCGATCGTCACCTTGCGTATGGCACACCTCCTCGTGACAGAGTCCACGGAGCATACCGGGAGAGGATCGCTCGTGTCCAGAGCCAGTCGCCGC
>QHRT01000235.1:0-894 GCA_003220195.1 Candidatus Rokuibacteriota bacterium
CGCCGTCCTTCGAAAGCTGCCCGTCCGGCGTCACGCCGATCAGGTAGTCGAACATCAGCGACATGTAGTACTTCACGACGTGCCCGCCGACGATCGGGTCGAGCACCTCGGTCGAGAAGCTCGACAACGCGACGGTCAGGTCGCTCTTGCCCTGCGCGGTGGCGGGGCCGACAAACACAAGTGACGTCGTGAGAATCAGCGTCGCAAGCATCAGCACTCGGGTCATGCGTGGCTCCTTTGCACGGTCGGAGAGATCCGACGAGTCCATCCGGGCTGGATGCGTGAACCTAACGTGATCGCGGCGAGCGCGCAACCCCGGCGGCAGGCCGTGTCAGCGAACAGGAGCGTCGCCGGAACCGGTCACGAATGAGCAATCCCGGCCACGATGCGCGCGATCAGCTCTGTGGCGCGAGCAGGCGGACGTCGACGCGCCGGCTCTTCGACGCCGTCCGGTCCCCCGCGGCCCGCGTCTCCTTGCCCATGCCGACGGCGTGGATTCGCCGGAGCTCGATCGCGTGACGCTGCACCAGGTAGCGCACCACGGAGTCCACGCGCTCGCGCGTGAGCTGGTAGTTGTAGCGGTCGCTCCCGCGCGCATCGGCGAAGCCTCTGAGCTCCAGCACCGCGTTCGGGTCGGCCTTGAGCGCCTTCGCGAGGTCCTCGAGCTCGGTCATCCCCTGGTCCTTCAGATCGGCGCGGTTGAAGTCGAAGAACACCGAAATCGTCTCCAGGGTGGAGTACCTGTTGCGGTTCGCCATTTTCTGATTGAACTCGCCCCGCGTGTCGCGGAGAGCGTTCGCGACCGAGTCCGCCTGTTGCTTCGCGTCGGCCGCGCTGGTCTTCGCGTCCGTCGCCATACCGCTCACGTCCTCCAGGCGCGTGTCGAACGCCTTC
>QHRT01000235.1:950-7211 GCA_003220195.1 Candidatus Rokuibacteriota bacterium
CCTGCGTGTCAACGCGGTCCGCGATCTTCGCCTCGGTCGCGCCCAGCTGCTCGCGGACGAACTTGTTCGTCGCGCAGCCCGAGGCGACGGTGGCGATGCCGACGGACAGCACCACGGCAATGATCGATCGCGTCATGGGTCCCTCCTTGATACGTTGCCGCGCGTAGGGCGCGTATGGATGGATGACACACATCCTGTTCCGCCAGGCCTCGATGACTCGGCCCGTGAAGGTGTGTAGACAGGATACCGTGGCCTGCCGGAGACGCAAAATTCCCGCAAAGGAACTATGAGCGGGCGCGATACCCTGGCGACGAATGATGCTCCGCATGTTGACCGTCGCCCTCTGTTCGCTCGTGTGGCTGACGTCCCCCGCCTGCGCGCAGCCGGAGCCCACGGAAAAGTCGAACGACGAGCCGGCGACCGAAGCGGACGTCCCCAAAACTCCCGAGGAAGAGGCCAGAAAGGAAGACGTCGACATTCTGTCCCAGGAGCGGCGCCGTGCGACCGTCATCACACCGCTCGCCGCCGTGCGCGCGTTCCCGGTGTCGCTCAACGTGGCGCTCCGCGGAGGCGTACAGTGGATCGTGAATCCGCCTCGCGCGAGGGACGACGTCTTCGGCTTCGGCGCGGCGGACGTCGTCGTGACCGCGCGCCCGACTCCTCAGATCACGCTGCTGGTCGACGTGGAAGGGCTCATCGGCCAGGGTCCCGATCAGGCGCTCGACACGCTGTCGCGCGTCAACGCCGATGCCGATCGCCTGGAGGGCCGTGATCGAAAGCTAAAGCTGCGCGAGGCCTGGGTGCGCGTCCAGTCGTCCGACGGCACCATTCGATTCAACGTGGGGAAGCTCGACGTCACGCACTACTTCGATCGGAACTTCTTCGCGGAGGACGAGACGCGCCAGTTCCTGAACGGGGCGCTCACCGGTAACCCGATGCTGCGGGAGCCGCCGAACAGCGCGGCCGCCGCCATTCGCGTCAGTCAGGGCGACTGGCGATACGCGCTCGGTGTGCACGCGCCGGACGAGATCACCGGCTCGATGTCAGGTCTGCCGTTCTTCGTCGGCGAGCTCGGGCATCGCGACATCTTCCCGCTGTCCGGCCACTATCGCTGGTGGGCGCGCTTCGGCTCCGTGCCCGAACGACGATCCGACGTGACGTGGGGCACCGGCTGGAGCTTCGATCAACTCGTGACGGCCAACACCGGCGCGTTCTTCCGGGCGGGCCTCAGTCGCAGCGAAGGCGAGCACGTCACGTCGTACGCCTGGTCGACCGGCCTCCAGCATTCGCCCGACTGGCTCGGACGGCCGAAAGATCTCGCCGGCGCCGGTTACACGTTCCAGCGCGAGAGTCCGGGACGCGAGCGGGCGGCCGAGGTCTACTACAACATCTCCCTCGCCCAGTGCTGCCAGCTGATCACGAACGTCGAGTGGATCTTCTCCGGGCCAGATCAGAAGACGGGCCGGCGACGACATGACATCGTGGTTCCCGGCATCCGCGCGTTGATCCTGTACTAGGGCTCCCGGCCGTCGGCGCCGCGGTCGAACGTCCAGGTGGGCTCGCCCTGCAGGCGGCGCAGCGCCGCGCGCTTCTCCTTCGTCGCGACCTCGTCGATTCCACCGTCGGGCTCGAACACGACGCCGTACGCCTCGCGCGCGACCGCGGGAGAGACCTTGCCGTCGAGCACGTCGGCCCGGACCTGTGCCGGATCACGATCCAGCGGGTCGCCGTAGCCAGCGCCGCCTGCGATGTATTCCCAGAGCTGATCCCCCGGGTGCAGCACGATCATCTTCTTCGACGGCAGCTCCTCGCGCGTCCCGTCCTTCCGGACGATGAACGCCGAAGCCGAGCGCCCGGGCGCGCCACCGTAGAGGCCCCACGGTGACGACGCGAAGCGCTCTCCACGGTGCGACACGATCACGTCGGTCGTCGTCGCCTCGAACACTTTCTCGAGGCCGAGCCCGCCGCGGAATCGTCCGGCGCCGCCGGAGTCCTGCCAGAGCCGCGCACGACCGATGCGCAGCGGAAAATTCATCTCGACCGATTCCACCGGAATGTTCATGCAGTTCGAGACGTCGGTCTCGATCGTGTCGATGCCGTCCTTCGTCGCGCGCGCGCCCATGCCGCCGGCGGCGAGCTCGCTCGCGACGAACGGCCGGCCGGTGGCCGGATCGCGACCGCCGAAGGCCATCACGAGCAGCGTCCCGGAGTTCGCGGCCGGGATGCGGCGCGGGAGCGCGGGAACGAGCGCGCCGAGAATCGTGTCGGCGATCCTCTTGATGGTCGCCGTCCGGCAGCTGACGGGCGACGGCGGGCGCGGGTTCACCACCGTGCCTTCGGGCAGGACCACGTCGAGCGCGCGGAAGCAGCCGCCGTTGTTCGGGATCGACGGATCCGAGATGGCGCGGATCGCGTAGAACACCGCCGACGTGGTCGAAGCCGGCACCGAGTTGAACGGGCCACGAACCTCACGATCGCTGCCGGTGAAGTCGAAGCTCATCGACGAGCCCCGCACGCGAACGGTGACCGCGATCCTGACGCGCCGGCCAAGCTCCACGCCGTCGTCGTCCAGATAGTCCGCGAAGGGGTACTCGCCGTCGGGAATGGCCTCGATCTCGCGGCGCGTGAGCGTCTCGGCGCGATCGAGCAGCTCGTCGATGTACTCGAGGACCGTCGTCGTCCCGTGGGCGGCGAACAGCTCGCGCACGCGAATGCCGCCGAGCCGGCCGGCCGCGACCTGCGCCATCAGATCGCCAGTGAACACGTCGGGCAAGCGGACGTTGCGGGTCAGCAATCCGAAGAGGTTCTCGTCAAGCCGACCGGCGCGGTAGAGCTGGGTCGGCGGGATGATGACGCCTTCCTGGTAGAGCTCCGTCGCGTCGGTGGGCACGCTGCCCGGCGTGCGCCCGCCGACGTCCTGGTGATGGCACATCGTGCAGGCGAGCGCGACGACGCGGTCGTCCGGTGCGTCCGCGCACCGCGCGCTCACGATCGGCACCGCGAGCGTGATGTCCGGGAGATGCGTCCCGCCGTCGTAGGGATCGTTCAGGAGGAACGCGTCCCCGTCACGCATCTCGGCCGGCGGGAACGCGCGCACGATGCGCTGCGCGGCGAACTGCAGGGCGCCAAGATGGATCGGAATCGCGGCCGCCTGCGCGATCGTCTCGCCCTTCACGTTGAACAGGGCCGCCGAGGCGTCGAGCCCTTCCTTCACGATCGGCGACGCCGCGCTCTTGAGCAGCGTCAGCTCCATCTCGTCGGCGATGGCGTCGAGCCGGTTGCGCAGGACCTCGAGCAGGATGGGATCGATGGTCCGGGGAGTCATGATCGTCATTCGTTCCCGATGCGGAGGTTGCCGGCGGGATCCACGAGCGCCGCGGCGCCCGGCGGAATCACGGTGGTCGTGTCCGCCTGCTCCACGATCGCCGGGCCCTTCACACGGGCGCCGATCGGCAGTCGCGCGCGATCGTAGATGGCGGTCGGCACGAAACCGTCGGGCGCGAAGTACGCGCGCCGTTCGCCGATGCGTGCGTCGTCCGCCGCGCCACGTTCGCGCGCCACCGTGCGGAGCGTCGGCCGCGGCAGCGGGGAGCTGTGCACGGCCCGAAAGTTGACGAACTCCGCGGGCTGCTGCGCGCGGGCATAGCCGTACACGCGCTCGTGCACCGCATGGAACGCGCGCTCGATCTCCGACAGATCCGTCGACATCACCGGCGCCCGGATCGGCACTTCCAGCTCGTAGGCTTGCCCGATGTACCTCATGTCCGCCGAGTATCGGACACGGACGTCCGACGCCGGTACGCCCTCGTCCCGCATCCGCGCGCGCCCGATCTCGTCGAGCTCGGCGAGACATCGATTGACGCCGGCGAGGTCCACCTCGCCGACGGGTCCGGGCCACGTTCGCGCGTGATGATGCTCGATCGCGGCGGCGAGCAGGCCGAAGGCCGCGAGCACGCCCGGCGCCTCGGGCACCAGCACGTCCGCCATCGCGAGTTCGCTGGCGGGCGGCACGCCGTTCACGGGACCGGCGCCACCGAGCACGACCAGCGAGAACTGTCGCGGATCCCACCCGCGCTTGATCGTGACGAGCCGGATCTGATCCGCCATCCGGGCGTTGACGACGCGATGGATGCCGGCGGCGGTCGCGACCACGTCGAGTCCGAGCCGGCGCGCGACCGCGGCGACGGCGCGCTCGGCAGCCCCGACGTCGAGTGTCATGAGTCCGCCGGCGAAGCTCGCCGGATTCAGATACCCGAGGAGCACGCTCGCGTCGGTGACCGTCGCGTCCTCACCACCGCGGTCGTAGCACGCGGGGCCGGGTTCCGCGCCCGCGCTCTGTGGCCCGACACGGAGCCCTCCGGCGCCGTCGATCCACGCGATGCTGCCGCCGCCGGCGCCGATCGTGCTGACGTCCACCATCGGCGTGCGCACCGGATACGGGCCGATCGATCCCTCGCTGGCGATGAGCGGCTCGCCACCCCGCACGAGCGCGACGTCGTTGCTGGTGCCCCCCATGTCGAGGGACACGAAGTCGAGGACGCCGGAGCGCTCCGCCGCGAACGTGGCGCCGACGACGCCGCCGGCCGGGCCCGAGAGAAAGAGCGTCACCGGCTCCCGCGCCGCAAGCTCGGCGGACACGATGCCGCCGCGCGAGCGCATGATCTGCGGCACCGCGGGGACGCCGAGGCCACGCAACATGTCGGAGAGCCCGGCGAGATAGCGTCGGACGACCGGGCGCAGATACGCGTCGAATGCGGTGACGCAGAGACGCTCGTACTCGCGAAACGTCGGATCGACCTCGGACGAGAGCGAGACGCTCACGTCCGGCGCGACCTCGCGGCAGATCTCCCGCGTGCGGAGCTCGTGGGCGGGATTGACGAACGAGAAGAGGTAGCAGACCGCGATCGCCTGCGCGCCCTGCTCTCGCGCGGTCCGCACGGCGGCGCGCACGTGATCTTCGTCGAGCGGCGTCAGCACGATACCGCGGGCGTCGAGACGCTCGCGGATCCCGAAGCGGCGACGGCGCGGCGCGAGAAACGTCGGCGTCTCGACGTCCATGTCCAGGTCGTACATCCGCGAGCGCTTCATCCGCCCGAGCTCCAGCACGTCCTCGAAGCCCCCGGTCGTGAAGACGGCGGTCACGGGCCCCTTCTGCTCGAGCACCGCGTTCGTCGCGACGGTGGTCCCGTGAATGAACCGTTCGACCTGCTCGGCCGTGCCGCCGGCGAGCGCGAGGACCCGCCGCACCGCGGCCGCGATGCCGTCGAGCAGGTCTTTCGGCGTGCTCGGGACTTTCGTGAGCGCGAGCTTCCCTTCGTGGTCGAGCGCCACGATGTCGGTGAAGGTGCCGCCGATGTCGACGCCGATCTGCATCATCCGGTCCCAACTCTACCCTGAATCGTTCACGACCGCGGGCGGTCGCCGCGCTTCCCGTGCCTCGCGTGACGATCCCTCTTATCTGCGCGACTGATCGTCGACGCTTCGGCCGTCGAACGGCATTCCACGTCGCACTCAGATGTCCCTGGCGCAGTGCATTTTCCGCTTGACACGTTTCGTTCCCGGGCATGGCGCGTGGCGGCGAGGCGTCCCGAGATCCCGCGCTAGCGGCGCGCTGGAGTCCGACGATGCGAGAACGGTGAAGGGCCGTCAAAAAATCGCCTCACCGTCCTCATCGGAGCTCTCCGAGCCTCCCAAGGCGCCGCAAAAGCCGGGTATAGAGTGCTCGCATACGAGGAGACTGCGATGGAAATTCACTCGCCTGACCCCGCACCCGTGATGGAGCAAACCGGAGAACTCGGCGACGAAATCGCGGAGCTGTCGGCCCACCTCGATGCCGCCACCGCCAAGCTGCTCGATCTCATCCGCGAGTTCGATGTACGGGGCGGTTGGAACAACGGGTTCCGGTCTTGCGCAGCCTGGCTCTCGTGGCGCGTCGGGCTCGATCCCGGCGCAGCACGCGAGCGTGTGCGAACGGCGCGCGCGCTCGGAACGCTCCCGCAGCTCGCCGAGGCTCTCGGTCGCGGAGAGATCTCGTACGCAAAAGTTCGGGCCGTGACGCGCGTGGCGAGTCCAGAAACGGAAGAGCGCTTGCTTGCAGTCGCAAAAGCCGGGACTGCCGCGCACGTGGAGCGCATCGTGCGCGGCTGGCGATGCGTGGATCGGCAGGCCGAGGCGCGTGAGACACAGCGACGGCACACCGCCCGAGCTCTGCACGTGTATCACGATGATGATGGCATGGTCGTCGTCCGTGGACGCCTCGCC
>QHRT01000189.1 GCA_003220195.1 Candidatus Rokuibacteriota bacterium
CGGTGATCCGACGACGCGCCCAACGGCCGCGTCGTCGGATCACCGTTCTACGAAGCCAAGCTCGTCTGGTTCGATCGCCTCGCGCGGTGGCTCGGGGAAGCGCGCGATCCCGGGGAGCCGCTCGTCCTCGGCGGCGACTTCAACGTCGCGCCGGAAGACGCCGACGTCTGGGATGCGGAAGCGTGCCACGGCGGGACGCACGTCTCGGAGCGAGAGCGTCAGGCGTTCACACGGCTGTGCGAGTGGGGCCTCCACGACGCGTACCGCCTGCACCATCGCGAGCCCGGCCGCTACACCTGGTGGGACTACCGCGCCGGGAACTTTCACAAGAACTTCGGGATGCGCATCGACCACCTGCTCGTCAGCGCCCCGGTGCGCGATCGCACGGTGTGGGCGGAGATCGACCGCGAAGCGCGCAAGGGCAAGCCCACGCCGTCGGACCACACGCCACTCGTGATCGATCTCGACGAGCGGGGGTGCGAGATCGACGCCGGCTGGGCTTCGGCCGAGGGCCGGATCGCGGCGCGTCGAGCGACGTGACCGGAAATCGGAGGAGCGAGCTGCGCCGAGACGATTGCGCGAGCGAGTGTTGCCCGCGCCTCAACGACGTTCACCGAGGGGAGGAGCGAAGACGATGAAAGCGATTCGCGTGTCCGAGTACGGCGGTCCGTCGGTCATGAAGCTTCAAGACGTGCCCACGCCCCAGCCCGGCCCGACGCAGGTGCTCGTCCGTAACCACTCGACAACCGCGGTCCGAAGCTGCCGTACACGCCGGGCTCGGACGCCGCGGGCGTCGTCGAGGCGGTCGGCGCCAACGTGACCGGGGTGAAGCCCGGCGACCGCGTGTACTTCGGTGGGTCGGTCAGCGGCGCCTACGCCGAGCTCTCGGTCTGTGAGCAGACCCAGATTCATCCGCTGGCCGGGAAGGCGTCGTTTGCGCAGGGCGCGGCGATCAACGTGCCGTACGCCACCGCGTATCACGCGCTGTTCCACCGTGGCCACGGCGATGCGGGCGAGACAGTGCTCGTGCACGGCGCGAGCGGTGGCGTCGGGATCGGCGCGGTCCAGCTCGCGCGGGCGCGCGGCATGGCCGTGATCGGGACTGCGGGAACCGAACGCGGGCGCCGGCTCGTGCAGGAGCAGGGCGCGCATCACGTGCTCGATCACACCGCGCCGGGCTACCTCGACGAGGTGATGACGATCACGGCGAACCGGGGGGTCGACGTCGTGCTCGAGATGCTGGCGAACGTCAACCTCGCGAAGGACCTGGGCGTGATCGCGATGCGCGGCCGCATCGTCGTCATCGGCAACCGCGGCGGGATCGAGATCAACCCGCGCATGGCGATGAACAAGGACGCGGCGATTCTCGGCATGGCGCTCTTCCATGCGTCACCGGCGCAGCTCGCCGGCATCCACGCGGCGCTGGTGGAGGGGCTCCGCAACGGAACGCTGCGTCCAGTGATCGGCGAGCAGATCCCGCTGGCGGAGGCGCCGCGCGCGCACGAGGTCGTGATGGCGAACGGCCACCACGGCAAGGTCGTGCTGGTGCCCTGAACTACACCTCGAGGGTGATCTCGCGGACGACGCCGCGCAGATCCATCTCGAACTCGAGACCGGCCACCGGCGGCCGGCTCAGGAACCATCGGATGCCGTGGATGGCCGCGGCGCCGGTCTGCCGGAGGATCGTGGCGGGGAGGAACGTCTCGATCGGCTCCGCGGTGTAGACGTCGATGATCGTGACGTCGGGCCAGTCGGCGCCGAGCGCGCGCAGCCGCGTCGCCTCCGTGCTCATGACGTGCGCGGCCTTTTCGCGCATCGCCTCCGGCGACGTCTCGCCGTGACGCACGATCCCCGCCGCGCCGGCGCCGCGCTCGCGCGTTTCGCCGGAGCCCGCGACCACGAACGTCGGACGCGTCGTCGCGCCAGGCACGGTGTAGCTGAACGCATAGAGTGACGGCTCGCTCGGCGCGCCGACCACCGGCGCCACGTTCGTACGGGCGATCGGGTTTTCGCCGTCGAGCAGGATCTTCCAGTCGGTGAGGACCGCGCGATAGCCGGCGTTGAACGTGTCGAAGCCCTCGAAGCTGAACGGCGCCGGGATGCGGAGCTCGATCGCGCAGAGCGCGGCGCGCGGACGGCTCTCCGCGCGCAGGTGGCGGTCGATCAGCCCGAAGCCGTCGCGCCACGGGATCGGCGCGCGGAGCGTCGCGTGGACGACCTGGAACCCGGACATCGCGACGACGCCGGACGAGAACGGCGGGATCCCTGGCAGGAACCGGAAGTTGCCGGCGGAAACGTCGCGGAGACTCGCTGGCTGGCTCATGGCTCGGAACAGTATCACGACTCGATGAGCGAGACGGCCGCGGCGCTCTGTGGGAAGATCGGACCACTGAAAGGACCCAAGGAGGCGATCGTGAACGACGTCCATCGCATGTCCGGCGTGCTCTCGCCGGTCGTCACTCCGTTCAAGGCCGATCTCTCGCCCGATCCCGACCGTTTCGTGCGGCACTGCCGCTGGCTCCTGTCGCAGAACGTCGGGCTGGCGGTGTTCGGCACGAATTCCGAAGCGAACTCGCTCTCGGTGGAGGAGAAGGTCGAGCTGCTCGACCGGCTCGTCGGCGCCGGCATCGATCCCGCGCGCATGATGCCGGGCACCGGCTGCTGCGCGCTCACGGATTCCGTGCGGCTCACGGCGCACGCGATGAAGCTCGGCTGCGGCGGTGTCCTGATGCTGCCGCCGTTCTACTACAAGGGCGTGCCAGACGACGGGCTCTTCCGGAACTTCGCGGAGGTGATCGAACGGGTCGGTGAGCAGCGCCTGCGCGTGTATCTCTATCACATCCCGCCGGTCGCGCAGGTGCCGATCACGCTCGGGCTGGTCGAGCGCCTGTTGAAGACGTATCCGACGCAAACCGCCGGGATGAAGGACAGCGGCGGCGACTGGAGCAACACGAAGGCGTTTCTCGATGCGTTCGCGAAGTCCGGGTTCCACGTCTTCGCCGGGTCCGAGACGTTCCTGCTCCAGAACATGCGGAGCGGCGGCGCCGGCTGCATCAGCGCGACCGCGAACGTCCATCCCGGTCCCATCGCGCGGCTCTACGACACGTGGCGCGACGCCGATGCCGACACGCAGCAGGCGCGGCTCGACGAGATCCGCGGCGTGTTCTCGAAGTTCCCGATGATCCCGGCGCTGAAGGCGGCGATCGCGCATCACGGCAAGGACGGAGCGTGGGGGACCGTGCGGCCGCCGCTGGTGGACCTGACGGCGGACCAGGCCCGGGCACTGATGGCCGAGCTGGACCGGAAGAAATTCACGATGCCAGGACTTTGATCGGAGGGGGCCTTGCGCAGGCGAAGCTCGCGCTCGAAAAGGAGGAGCATCATGGTCGCGCGAATTCCGTGGAAGCAGGTGCGCGAGCAGCTCGTGTCCGTGTTCCGCGCGTGGGGGATGTCGGACGCGCATGCCGAGACGACCGCCGACATGATGGTGGAGACCGACCTCCGTGGCGTCGACTCCCACGGCATCTCGATGCTGCCGACGTACGACCGCGAGTTCCGCGCGGGCCGGATGAACATGCGGCCGCAGTTCAAGACGGTGCGCCAGAATCTGGCGACCGCGCTGATCGACGCGGACCGGTCGCTCGGCCATCCCGTGTCGGTCTATGCGATGAACCTGGCGGTCGACAAGTGCCGCGAGACCGGCGTCGCCGTCGTGTCGGTCGTCAACTCCCATCACTTCGGCGCCGCCGGGTGCTACTCGAAGATCGCCGCAGACCGCGGCGTGATCGGCATGGTCACCACGTCGACGCGCGGGATCACGATGGTGCCGACGTTCGGCGCGGAGCCGGTCATGGGCACCAATCCGATCGCGTTCGCCGCGCCGGCGAAGAAGAATCCGCCGTTCCAGCTGGACATGGCGACGACGACCGTCGCCGCCGGAAAGGTGAAGGTCCACAAGCTCAACCACAAGCCGCTGCCCCCCGGCTGGGTTGTCGACGAGAGCGGTCAGCCGGTGACGGACCCGGAGAAGGCGTTCGGCTACGTCTTCGACCGGCCGGAAGGCGGCATCACACCCGTCGGCGGCCCACGCGAGGTTGGCGGCCACAAGGGCTACGGGCTGGCGGTCATGGTGCACATCCTCGGCGGCGCGCTGTCCGGCGCGTCGTTCTCGCCGATCCGCGTGAAGACGCAGAAGCCGTCGGACCCGCACAACATCGGCCATTTCTTCCTGGCCATCGATCCGCGCGCCTTCCGTGCCGAGGGAGAATTCGAGAACGACGTCGATCAGGTCATCGACATCCTGCATGCGACGAAGCGCGCGGACGCCGCGCAGCCGGTCCTGGTGGCCGGCGATCCGGAGATGGCGACGCGCGCAGAGCGGCTCGAGAGCGGCGTGCCGATCCCGGACGACCTGATGGCGCAACTCCGTGACGTGGCGAAGAGCGCGAACGTCGCATTCGTCCTGAAACCGTAACCGGCCGACGATAACCGGTCGGGAGGCGCGGGGGGCGCAGCGGGTCTCACGCCGACATCCACAGGTGGATGAGGCGAAGCCTCATCACACCGAGGACAGGAGGCGCGAGGCCCGCTGCGCCCCCCGCGCCTCCCGACCGTCTCGCGTGTGTGATCTGGGGCTCCGCGACTTCAGCGACCGAGGAACGCCTTCGCTTCCTTGATCTCCGGCCGCTCGGTGTCGGCTTTCGCGGTGAGTGACACGAGCTCCTGGTAGTTCGTCCGGGCCCTGGCCGTGTCCCCGGCCGCTTTCGCCGCGCGCGCCGCGCCGAGGTATCCGCGGAACCGGTTCGGCTCGCGCTTCTGCGAGCCTTCGAACGCCGCCAGAGCCTCGGCGGGGCGATTCGCCTCGAGTAGCATCTCGCCGAGCAGTTCGCGCGCCGGGACCAGGCGGCCCGGGCTCACGATGTGCTTCTCGGTCGCGTCGTCGGCATCAGCGGCGGCGCTCATCAGGCGGATCGCTTCATCCGTCTTGCCCTCGGCGCGCGCCGCCCAGGCTTTCACGATCTGGCGCTGCACGTCGACTTCTCCCGCCCAGTACCCTTTCTTCATGCCGGTGAGCGCGGTGTAGAGCCCGTCCAGGCGCTCGACGTCCTGCCGCGCGACGGCCGGCTTGCCGGTGCGTGCTGCGCCGAGCGCCCGTGCGTAGATCACCAGCGCCTCGGCCTCCGGGAACTTGCTCCACTGGAACTCGCTGGCCGGCAGCGTGAGCGCCGCGGCCTCACTCCACTGTCCGCGCTCGATGGCGTAGCGCGCCGGGATCGCGGCCATCGCATAGCCCGATGCGAACACCAGCGGGCCCTCCATGGTGATCGTCGGGATCGCGCGGACTTCGTCGAGGACTTTCCGCGCCGCGGCGTCCTGGCCGAGCTGCAGGTACCCGTACACCATGTAGTCCTGCGCGTGGAGCTTCTGCGGCTGATCCGCGACCTGCGCGGACGTGCGGTTCGAATCGATCGATTCCTGCCAGGCGCCGACGCGCGTGAAGACGTGCGACGGCATGTGACGCGCGTGCGGCGACGCGGGCGCGATCGCGGCGTAGCGACGCGCGGCATCGAGACCCTTGTTCGCAATGGGCGGGTAGTCGTAGCTGTGGATCAGGTAGTGGGCGACACCAGGATGCTGTGGTTGTTCCGCGAAGACCTTCTCCAGGATCGCCGCCGCCTTGAGCTGGTTGGCATACGTCTTGTCCGTCGGCAGCGCCGTCATGTTGAGCGAGAGCGCGTAGAACACCGCGGCCTCGCGGTCGTCGGAGTACTTCTGCGCGACCTGCTCCATCGCCTTCTCGTACGCGAGCGCGCGCATCCGGTGATCGACCTTGTCAGAGTCGCGATAGAACGTCTCGAGCGCCTCGATGTACGCGCGCTCGCGCGGCGTTCGGGGGTTCGCCGCCTTCGCGCGCTGGATCGCCGCCGCGCCTTCTTCGAGCGCCTTGGGCATCGTCGGAATGGCGA
>QHRT01000005.1:0-22532 GCA_003220195.1 Candidatus Rokuibacteriota bacterium
AGATGGCCGCGCGCACCTTTCGTCCCGCGATAGAGACGGTCCGGACTCGTGACGACGAACACGTTCGCTCGAATGCCGGTCTCGGCAAGCTGGCGGCTCGCCGCGACCGCCTCCGGCACCATCACGCCGGCCGCGAAGATGTGCACGGCGTTGTCGTCGGGGTCGTAGTCCGGCTCGCGCCGCGCATCGAGCAGCCGATAGCCACCGGCCAGGACGTCACGGCGGTAGCCGTCGTCGGGCGCCGGCGCGAGACGATGATCGATCGGCTTCGTCGACAGTCTCAGGTAGAGGCTCTCGGCATCCCGCCGCTCGGCGAGCCGGGCCAGCGCGTCGAGCAGGATCCACTCCACCTCGACGGCGAACGCCGGCTCGAAGTACGAGAGATCGGGCAACGCAATGCCGATGCCGGGCGTGATGACCGACTGGTGCGCGCCGCCTTCGGGCGAGAGCGACACGCCGGACGGCGTTGCCACCACGATGAACCTGGCACCGGAGTAGAGCGCGTGATAGAGCGCGTCGAGCCCGCGCGTGACGAACGGATCGTAGAGCGTCCCGATCGGCAAGAGCGTCCTGCCGGAGAGCTCGTGCGTGAGCCCGAGAGCGCCGAGCAGGAGGAACAGGTTGTGCTCGGCGATCCCGAGCTCGATGTGCTGCCCGGACGGCGATTCTTTCCAGGCAACCGCCTGCGCGGCTTGGGTGAGGGCGCTTATCGGCGCAGAACGTGGCTCCGGGAAGTACACGCCCTTGCGATTGATCCAGCCGGCGAGGTGCGTCGTCACGGCGACGTCGGCCGACACGGTGACGATATCGTCGCCGACCGGAAGGCGCGCAAGAGCGCCGAGCACGCGCCCGAACGCTTCTTGCGTGGACATCTCGTCCGGAGCTTTTTCCCCGAGGCTCGCCGGAATCTCGCGCGCCGGCGTCGGCGGCGGCGACGGCGTGAAGAGCGGCGGCAACGTGGCGATGTAGCGCGCCTCGTCGCTGCCCGACGCGAATCCATCCCACTCGGCGCCGGGCGTCACGCCCATCGACGCGCGGAATGCTCCCATCTGCGCCTCGGTCAGGAGCATCGTGTGGTTCAGGGGGTCGGCCGCGAGTGGAAGCCGCCAGCCCTTGATGGTCCGGGCCAGGATCACGGTCGGACGACCGCGCTCGCGTTCTGCCTCGGCAAACGCCTCGTCGATCGCGACGAGATCGTGACCGCCGACGTCGGCGACGAGGGCCGGCAGGTCGTCGTCGGGAACGTCGGCCAGCAGTCGCTCGAGGCGAACGTCGAGCGCGCCGTCGACGGTCGTCGTGAGGGCTTTGCGGATGGTGCTGGACGGCGAGCGCAAGAGCCGGTGGTAGTCGACGTCGAGCATTCCGTCGAGCCGCTGCTCGAGCGCGGCGCCGCCGGGGCGCTCGAACAGCGCACGGAGACGCGCGCCCCACGTGAGCTCGATGACGCGCCACCCGCCGGCGCGGAACATCTCGGGCAGCTGACGCCGGCGCGCATCCGGGACCACGCGGTCCAGGCTCTGTCGGTTGACGTCCACGATCCAGAGCACGTCCTCGAGCGTGGTCACGGTCTCTTCGAGCAGCGCTTCCCACACGTTGCCCTCGTCCAGCTCGGCGTCGCCGACCATGACGATCAGTCGGCCCTGGGATGGACGTCCGCCGTGGTCGGCGAGATAGCGTGCCGCGAGCGCGCCGAACGTTGCCTGCACCGCTCCGAGACCCATCGAGCCGGTGGCCAGGTCGACGATCTCCGGATTCTTCCGGCGGCTCGGATACGCTTGCAGGCCCTCGAAGCTCCGGAGCTGCCGGAGCTTCTCTCCGTCGAGCCGGCCGCGCAGGTATTGGATCGCGTAGAACGCCGGCGAGGCGTGCGCCTTCACCGCGACGAGGTCGTCCGGACGAAGGGATTTGAAGTAGAGCGCGGTCATGAGACTCACGACCGACGCCGACGACGCCTGGTGACCGCCGACCTTGGTGCCGTCCGGATTTGGACGCAGCGTGTTGGCGTGGTGCACCATCCACGTGCCGAGCCAGAGCACTTTCTGCTCGATGGAATGCAGAATCCGGAGCTCGCGCGCGTCGATCATCGTCCCTGCGGTGTATCGACGGCGGCGCCATTTGTCAATCCAGGGGACTTTCCGCGCCATCCTGGGCAGCGGCGTACCTGCGCGGGATGAACGGCTGCCCGTTTCATGGGCTCACGGGACGCGGCACCGCTCTTGCGAGCGTAAGAACGCCGAACGTCCGCAGCGTGCGAAGGATCGAGAGAGCGGAAAAAAACTTCCGTGGTGAATGGAGGTCCACATGTTGCAAGAGGTGACGACGTACCAGAAGTGGCAGCACAACGTGACACGGGACTGCTGGGTCGTACGCATCGAATCGAACGAGATCACCGGGATCTTCGGCCCTCTTCCGCCGGAGGGGATCACGACGGATCCGAACGAGATCTTCTTCGAGGATCATCCCGACGACCTCGAATGGATTTACCGTTACAGCGAAGCCTTCACGGTGCTTCCTCGCGTATGATGCGCCATGGCTTGCCCGGACTGATTTCGTCCACTCTCTGGCTGCTGGCGGCCTGGTGGTGGCGTTCGCCGGCGCGTTGGTCCAGCAAGTCGGTGACCGAAACGCTGCCGCACGTCGAAAACGTACGTCAGACGATTGCCACATCGGCGTTCGTGTTAACGCGGGCGTGACCGCCCGGCGACGCGGCCCCCGACGCCGCGTCCGAGCCCCCAGCTCCAGCTGCTCTTGACGATCACCGTCAGCATCGGCGTCGCCGGCGCGGAACGGCGGAAACGTGCGGCGCCGGAGGCCGTCGTGCACGCAGCGGACGCCGCGCGCTACCGTGCCCAGCGAACCGGCCGCAACCGCGTCGCGACGTGAGAAAATCCCCCCGGAGAGGGGGTGCACCGTGAAGCCGTTCCTGGTGAACCGCTACGGCCGGATCGTGTTCCCGTCGAACTTCTTCCCCGAGCTCGACTTTTCGATTTTCGACACGCTCGAGCAATTCGCGGCGGTGATCCGCCGTGACTTCGAGGAAAAGGCGCCGACGGAGGACGAGATCGTCGCCCGTGTCGAGAAGCGGGAATATTCCGGACGGTACGACCTCCTGCGCGACCTGGCGATGGACCTCTTCTGGGTGAACCGCTACGCGATCACGATGTACGAGAAGAGGCCGATGCGCTGGCGCGACGTGCCGCGTCACCGGGACGACGTGTTCCTGCCGCTGCTCACGACGTGGGAGGGCGCCGAGCCGGCGGCGGTGATCGAGGCCGCCTACCGCGGGTTGCCGCCGACGTGGGACGAGGGCACCGAAGACCGGATCGCGCGCATTCTCCTCGACGCCTTCCGCAACAAGAAGGCCGCCGGGGCGGAGATGACGCCGATCAAGCCGACCGTCGGCGAGATGCTGGAGCGGCCGCGGTCGCTCACCTACCAGCTGCTCGCGCACAACCCCGACTACCCCGGCTACGGCTGGGACGACATCATCGAGTGCACGCACGCCGTGCCCGAGCTCGAAGCGTTGATGCGCCAGGCGATGGTGCTGCACAACCAGTACCGGTGGGACCGCACGAAGGTCCGCGCGATCGAGGTCGGGAACCTGCACGACGACGATTTCGTGCTCGTCTACCATCCCAGAAGCTACGACGTGCTGTCGTTCATCCGGCGCGTGAAGAGTGTGCGTCGGGTGCGGCCGCGGCGACCCGCGCCGCGGGAATCACGGCCGCCGGAGCGTCCGTATCCGCCGATCGACGTGCGTGAACGGTTCCGCGTCATGCCGCGGCTGGAGGCGCTCGCCGTGCAGAAAGGCGAGCGGGTCTGCACCAACGACGACATCATCCGCAACGCGGCCTACTGCTGGTCGCCGATGACGTCGAAGGACATCGAAGCGAAGACCGGCATTCGTGAGCGCCGGTACACCGACCTCGACCTGGATCACCTGGCGATGCTCGCCGCCACCGCGGCGCTCGCCAAGGCCGGTCGGCGACCGGAAGAGATCGGCGCGGTGCTGTTCCTGTCCTGCACGAGCGCGAAGATGATGCCCTCGCTCGCGACGTGGCTTTCCGGCCAGCTCGGGATCTTCCAGACGCACGCCTCGTGCGACATGGTCGCCGCGTGCGCCGGGCTTCCGTATGGGGTCGCCGAAGCGGTGCGGCTCCTCCAGGAGGTTGAGCGCCCGGTGCTGGTCGTGTGCGGCGAGAAGTTCTCGGACAAGGTCGGGACGGTCCGCACGTCGCGGATGATCTTCGGCGACGGCGCCGCCGCGCTGGTGATCGCGCCGGCGCCTGCCGGAGCGCCGCCCGACGTCGAGGTGTTCCAGACCTACGCGAGCGGTCCCATGAGCGAGGTCGACTCGATCGTCTGGCCGAACCCCGAGTTCGACAACAACATCACCGTGTACGGCCCGGAAGTCCGGGCGCTCGTGGAGCGCTACCTGACGCAGATGATCGAGGAGCTGCGTCGCCTGCCGCATCCCGGCGGCGCGGCCGGCTCGCTGCTGGACGCGATCGACCTGGTCGTCCCGCACCAGGCGAACAAGACGATGGTCGAACACTACGCGCGCAAGGCGGGGATCGACGCCGAGCGGCTCTACTTCGACATCGAGACGGTCGGCAACACGTCGTCGGCGTCGATTCCGATCGCGATCCGCGACGCGGTGGCGGAGGGCGTGATCGAGAAGCCCACGCGGATCTTCGCGCCGGGCTTCGGGGCGGGCGCGGTCGGCGGCTACGTGGTGATGCGCCTGGACCCGTCGATCTTCCCGAGGGCCGCGCCGAAACAGTCGCCAGGTCGTCGTCGGGGCTCGTCCCATGCGTGTGCGGATCGGCATCGATCCCGCCGGGTTCAACAAGCTGGCCGACGACCTCGAGGTGGACGCTGTTCTCAGCAAGGTGGTACGTCGGCGGAAACGATGACGGACGCCGGCAGCCGATCGGTGCAGCGATCGCGTCGCCGCATCGAGCACTGGCGCATTCGGGTTCGCGGTTCCGAAGCCACTATCGATCAGTCCCCGGGCTCGCGGAACGGTCGCTCCATCCCCTGGCGCGCGTCCTGGCGTGAAGATTCGTCACCCGGCTCCGCCTCGGCCAGGGCCTTCTCGTAGGCGCGCAGAGCTTCCTCGCGACGATCCCGAAGGTCGTTGGACCGCCACGCTTGGAGCGACACGTCATCCACGTGCAGGATTCGCTGAAGCAGGTCTGCCGCGTCATCGAAGTTTCGTAACAGCCGATGCGCCCATGCCGCGAACCAGAGCGCTCGGGGCGTGGCCTTGCCGGCGAGGGCGAGCGCTTCGGCCTGTTCGATGCAGAAGATCAGCTCCCATCGGTTATAGGCACGCTCGACGCGTCGCTCACCGACGGCGCGTCCGAGCTCCGGCTCGTACGAGTCGCGCACGGCCAGCAGCGCATCACGCCAGCCGCGTTCGACGTCGCGCAGGCTCGCCCCGAAGACGAGCTCGAACTTGCTCAAGAAATTCCTCTCGTTTGCTGCCGAATAGAACGTCTTGTACGCGTCCAGGCCGAAGCGGTCGATGAGATAGCCGGTGAAGGTGCCGGCCATCGCGTAGCTGAAAGAGCGGTCGGCGTACCATGTCGCGTTGTCGAGGAGCCTCGCAAGTGAAACGTAGGCTCCGCCGCACAAATACACGAGTGCTTCGAATGCGATCGGTTTAGCCTGCTTGGTGCGCTGTACCCAGCCCGCGAGCCCCTCACCTTTGAAGGGCAGGGAATAGCGGCCCCACTGCTGCGACAGCACGTGCGCCGCCTCGTGACGGAGGATTCCCGTGCCGTCGGTCGCACGCTGCTACGTCTCCAGATCGAGAGCCACCGAGGTGCTGGACGCGCGACCGAGCGCGTGGTCGCCGAAGACGTGCGTCGCATCGCGCGTCGTCGCGAAGAGGACGACGTCCAGCCGCCGTTCGATGCTGAAACCGAAGCGCTCGTGCAGGTCCTGAAGCACGGCATCCCACGACGCGAGATGCGCGTCGAAGTCGAGGCTGGTGCGAGCGCGACGGTCGTACCAGAGCCGGACCCGGGGCGTCGATACGAATTCGAAGTTGCGAACCCATCGCCTGTAACGCCACACCACGCCGAGATAGCGAGCGATCGCGGCCGCGTGACCGAATGGCGCCGCGATGACCGGATGGAACTCGAGCCGGGGCCGGCCGCCGTCAGGCAACCGCTCTGCCGCTCAGGCGACCCAGTCCGCCAGGAACACGTTCATCTCGCGGGGTGACGTCGCGTTGCGGTTGCCGCAGAACACGAGCTGCTTGCCGTCGCGCGAGAGCATCGGGAACGAGGCGAACGACTCCGCGTACGTGACACGCTCCAGGCCAGCGCCGTCGGCGTTGACCAGGTACAGCGCGAACGAGCGGCCGCCGGGGTCGTGGAGGTTCGACGAGAACACGATCTGCTCGCCGGCCGGCACCATGAACGGGGCGAAGTTCGCCGCGCCGTTTCGCGTGACCTGGCGCAGTCCCGTCCCGTCCGCCCGCATCACGTAGATCTCGAGCCGGCGCGGCCTCACCAGCGAGCGCCCGAGCAGCTCCCGGTACTCGCCGAGCTCCGCGCGCGTCTCCGGACGCGCCGCGCGGAATACGATGAAGCGGCCGTCCCACGAGTAGAACGCGCCGCCGTCGTAGCCGGGCGCGTCGGTCAGGCGGCGGACGGCGACGCCGTCGACGCTCATCGTGTAGAGGTCGAGATCGCCCCCCCGGAGCGACGTGAAGACGATCCGTTTTCCATCCGGGGAAATCGCGCCCTCGGCGTCGTAGCCGTCGTTCTGCGTGAGCCGCGTGAGTGTGGTCGCGCCCGGCGTTCCGGCGGCCGAGAAGATGTCGTAGGTCGGATAGATCGGCCAGACGTATCCGGCCGAGCGGTCCGGCGCCGCCGGGCACGCGTCGCCGCCGAGATGGGTGGACGCGTAAATGAAGTGCGGACGATCGTCCGTCGAGTCCAGGAAGAAGAAGGCGCACGTCGTGCGGCCCTTGCCCGTCGACACGAGGCGGACGTCGCTGCCGTCGGTGCGCATCGTGAAGATCTGGTCGCAGTCGAACGGCGGGCGCGGCGACTGGAAGATGAGCCTGGTCCCCGTGACGTCGAAGTACGCCTCGGCGTTCTGGCCGCCCGCGGTGAGCTGGCGAAGATTCGCGAGTCGCCGCTCGCGCGGATCGATCGGCGGCGCCGCTGCGGCAGGGCGCGCGCTCGCGAGGTCGCGGAGCGAGAGCGCCGCGCCACCGAGGCCGAGCTTCAAGAGCGTGCGACGGCCGAGCCGAGTCACCGCCGCTCCATCAGCGTCGCGCGCACGCGATGCTCGTGCCCGCCGCGCACGAACACGACCTCGACGTCGTCCCCCGCGCGCCGTCCGCGGAGCGCGAAGGTGAGATCGTCGAGCGTCTTCACCGTGACGCCCGCGAACGCGAGGATGACGTCGCCGCCCTGGAGTCCGGCCTTCTCGGCCGGGCTGCCGGCCCGAACTCCGCTGATGCGCACGCCCGGGCTTTCATTGCCCCCGAAATCCGGCACCACGCCGAAGAACGGTCCGTAGCCTCCGCCCGTGCGTCCGCCGCCGCTCGGCGCGTCGAGCTTCACGTAGGCTGGCGGCACGGAAGCCGAGGCGAGAGCTGTGACGACTCGCTGCGCGACCTGCATGACCTTCACCATGCCGGCAGCGTTGATGTGCTGCCACGTGTCGTCCGGCCGGTGGTACTGCTCGTGGGCACCGGTGAAGAAGAAGAGGACCGGCCGCCCGGCGGTGTAGAACGACGTGTGGTCCGATGGCGCGAACGGGTCGCCACGCAGCTCCAGCGAGACTCCCGGCCCTCGTGCGGCGTCCGTCACGAGCGACCGCAATGTCGTCCCGCTGTCGACGCCGCTGACGTAGAGCTTGTCCCGGAGCCGCCCGACCATGTCGAGGTTGACCATCGCGATCGTCTTCTCGAGCGGCATCGCCGGACGGCGGACGTACTCCTGCGAGCCGAGCAGCCCCATCTCCTCCCCGGCGAACGCAACGAAGACGAGCGTGCGCGGTTCGCGGGTCGCGGCGAACACGCGCGCGAGACTCATCACGACCGCGGTGCCCGACGCGTTGTCGTCCGCGCCCGGATGGATCGCGCCGGCCTGATCCGGCGCGAGCGAACCCTCGCCGCCCCGGCCGAGGTGATCGTAGTGCGCGCCGACCACGATCGCCTCCTCGGCGAGCTGCGGCGAAGTTCCCGGAACGATCCCGATCACGTTCTCGGCCGTTCCGCGGCCGCGAACGAGGTCGATCTCGAGCCGGATGCGGACACCGGCGAGCGGAGCGGAGCGTGGAGCGAACGCGCGGTCGATCTCGTCGGCGCGATCGCGCACGGTCGCGCCGGACGGCTGGAGGAGGAGGTCGACCGCAGCGCGCGTGACGGCGCTCGCGAGAATTCCCCAGGGCTGCGTGACGCCGCCGAGCGGCGGCAGGTCATCTGCCGCAGCGGGATGCGCGACGAGCAGCACCGCCCGGGCGCCGTGCTCACGCGCGTTGATGATCTTGTGACGCCGCTCCGAGTAGTGATAGGCGTCCGGACGTCGGAACGGACTCGCGGGGTCGCGCCCGCGCGGCTCACCGGTGAGGACGAGCACGGCCTTGCCGCGCACGTCGACGCCCGCATAGTCGTCGTACCGGAGATCCGGCGCCGTGATCCCGTAGCCCGCGAAGACGAGGTCGAGCGTCGCCGAGCCGTTGTCGGACACGGCGAGCGGGGTGAAGTCACGTCCGACGGCCCACGCACGAGCGAACGGCGCCACGATGCCGGCGTCGTTCCGCGCGCCGAGCCGGATGTCCGTCGGCACGGTGAACGTCTGGAAATACTCACCCCGGTCCCCACCCGGACTGAGACCGGCCGCCTTGAAAACGCCGGCCACGTGGCGGGCCGCGAACGCGCCTCCCGGCGTTCCTGATCTCCGTCCTTCCATCGCGGGGGCCGAGAGGATCTTTACCTGCTCGAGCAGCCATTCGTCGATCGGCGGTGCGGCCGGTAGACCCGCCGCCGCCGCGACAACGAGCACCGGCACGAGGAGCGGGACCGACAGGCCCTTCAGCATCGCGCCATTCTAGCGCGCGTCGCTGTGACGCTCGTCCGGGGGGCGTTGAAGACGTTACATCGACGCCAGGCGTTTGATGTGGCGCGCTCACGGGAACGACCCGTGCATTCGCATCAGCAGGAACTATTGCGAAGACGTCCCGGAGGCAAGCCATGAAGGATTGGATGAAGCACGGTGCGATAGGCGCCGCCACGCTCTTGCTGGTGGCCGGGTGTGCGTTGGAGACGACGAGCGCGCAGTCCCGGGGGAGCGCGTCGCCCCGAACCACGACAAGCGAGCGCGAGGCTCAACCCCAGGCAAGAACGTCATGCTGCCGCTGATCAAGGCGATGGACCACCCGATCCCGCTGAACGAGGTGAAGGTCGGGCTCATGAAGGATTCGCACATCAACGCCGCGAACGCCGGCGGCGGTGAGTTCTACGTCACCACCGGTCTTCTCGAGAAGGCGAACGACGATCAGCTTCGAGCGGTGCTCGCGCACGAGATGGGCCATGCCGACCTGGGACACGTCGCGAAGCTCCAGCGGCTCGGCACCGGCCTCAGCATCGGCGCCATCCTGCTCGACCAGATCATCCCCGGCTCGGGCGCGCTGACACCGATCGCGGGGCAGCTCATCGCGAACGCGTACACGCGGAAGGAAGAGTATGCGGCCGACGCCCAGGGTGTGGACATCCTGAAGCGTGCCGGCTACGACGGGCGCACGATGATGGCAAACACGCTCCAGTGGCTCCAGGCGACCGAGGGCACGAGCAAGGGCGGGTTCTTCGCGACCCATCCGGCGACCGGAGATCGCATCCAGGCGGTGCTGAACCACCGGTAGTCGCGCAACCGGCTGCGCGGAGCGTCAGCGTACCTGGCGCCCCGCGTCCTGATCGTCCCGATCGGGGCGACGGTCCCGATCGAGAAAATAGTTGATCCAGGAGCTGGTCCCGCGCAGCGAGCGGTCCGGCGCGGGAACGAACGTGCGCAGCGTGTCGACGCGGCCGGCCGCCGTCGCACGCTCGTGAACGGCCACCCAGATGCACGGCTGATCCAGGACCTCGCAGCGTCCCATGTCGGTGCCCCCGCAGGGGCCGTTGCGCATCTGCTTCGGACACGTCTGGGGACAGACGTACTCCATCCAGCTCAGCACGCAGTTGCCGCAGGCCTGGCAACCGAACACCGGTTGCTTCACCGCGAGCTCGAGCCGCTCGACCGCTCTCGCGAGGGGCGGCCGACGGTCGATCCACGCGAAGAGACGACGCAGCACGCGGCGAAGCGGCGTGTCGCGCGCGACGGGGAACAGCCGGCCAAGCGCGTCGAGGGCGCGCGGCACCAGGGTCGAGCGTGACGACGGTGCCGCCGGGGCAGTCGCGCGATCACCAGGTGGCGCCGCCCGTGGCGCGCGGCGTGTCGCGCTCCGTCGTGGATCCTCGTACAGGTAGAAGCCGCCGGAACGGCCGAACGAAAGCTCGCCGTAGAGCTCTTCCCACTGCGTGGCGAGCGCGTCGGCGCGGCGGATGACCCACTGCACCTGGTCGGCATCGTGCGTGCCGCCGATGTACGCGCCCGCATATCCCAGGCCGCGCAGCACCGCGACGGTACGCGCGGCGCGCTCGAGGCGCGCGCGCAATCCCTTGTCGGGTGCGCGGCTTTCCACACGGACGGCTTCCAGGAGCTCCGGCGAGACCCAGCAACCCGGAGGCTGCCCGGTCGCCATCCGCTCCGCCGCACGCGGACCGAGCACGTAGACGTTGCCGAGAATCGGGACGGCGAGACCGCGCTCGTCGAGATACCTCCTGAGCTCGGCGAATTTCACGGCGTCCCAGCCGACCTGCGTGATCGCGAGATCGGCGCCGGCGGCAATCTTTTTTTCGAGCTTCAGGTACTGGTACAGCTGGTCGGCCTCGACGTACTTGAACGGCGAGACGGCGACCGCGACGTGAAACGGCATGCCGCCGCGACGCAATTCCGCGATCATCCTCACGAGCTCCACGGAGTCGATGTCGAAGATCGGTGTGCCCTCGCGCGGCCAGTCGCCGGTGAGCGCGAAGACGTTGTGGAGACCGAGGGCGTGGAGATCCTCGAGCGTCTTGCGGATGCCCTCACGGTCCTGGCTGACGCACGTCACGTGCACGTTGGGAGTCAGTCCGCGCGCGCGAGCCGCAGTGCCGACGCGGATCGGGTCCTGGCCGAGCGCGCCGCCGGCGTAGCTGGTGATACTGCCGGCCACCAGCTGCGGCACTCGCGCCAGTCGCGACGCCGCTTCCAGCACCTGCCACTCGCGGCGCAGCGCGGACGCCACCAGCTCCACGACGTAGCAGAACCTCCGCTCGGCGACGGCCGTCGCGAGCGGATTCGTCCGGACCGTGCTCACCCACCTAGCTCGCGACGCACGATGGCCGTTCCTTCGACCATCGCGACGAGCTTCGCGAAGGCGACGTCGCGCGGCAGGTGCATCAGGCCGCAGTCCGGATTCACGGAGACGCGATCCGCCGGCACGAGCTTGATCGCCTGGCGGATGCGCTCGGCCACCACTTCCGCGGTCTCCACCTCGTGGGTCTTCACGTCGATGATCCCGAGCCCGAGCGTGAACGGCGCCGCGAACTCGCCGAAGAGCGCCACGTCGTCCTCGCCGCGGCGCGCGAACTCGAGCGTGAGCTGCTGCACGCGCGCCTCCAGCACCGCGGGAAAGAGATACCGGTAGGTCCCCTCCCACGACGGCTTGCCGTACCGGTTGCCGTAGCAGACGTGCAACCCGACGCGCGCGCCGACGCCCTCCACCAGCACGTTGAGCGCGCGGATCGCCCACGGCAGATCTTCGGGGAACCCCGAGTAATACGGCTCGTCGATCTGCAGCTCGGTTGCGCCGGCCTTCGCCAGCTCGCGCAGCTCCCCGTTCATCACGCGCGCGAGATCCATCGCGAACGCTTCCTCGTTCGGGTAGTAACCGTTGCGCATGCGTTTCACCAGCGTGTGCGGCCCGGTGATCGACACCTTGGGGACGCGGTCGGTGAAGCGACGGAGAAAGCGGAAGTCGCCGACGAGCCCGAGCGAGGCCGTGGCGAGCCGTGAGCGCACGACGCTCTCGTAGAAGTCGTACGCGGACTTCTTGGACGCGTGATAGACCTCGACGCCGGGCAGGCGCTCGGCGAAGTAGTCGACCATGTTGTCGCGCCGGAGCTCGCCGTCCGTCAGCACGTCGACGCCCGCCGCCTCCTGGTCCTTGATCGCGGCCTTGACGACCGTGTCGTGGATCTCGTCCAGGTCGTGGCGCGTCAGGCGCCGGGCGAGGAAGTCGTTCTTCGCGCGCTCGAGCCACGCCGGCACCGAGTAGCTGCCGACGACGGCGGTGGTGAGCAGACTTGCCTTCATCGAGTGATGGTCCCTCGTCAGTCGCGCTGGGTGGTGTAGAGGATCGACGTTCGCGAACCCGGACGATAGTGAAACGGCGCCACGTGCACGTCGTAACCGGCCCGCGCGGCCACCGCGGCGAGGAGCGCGCCGTTGACCCAGTTCACCACGGAGCCGTCGAGCTTCCCCGGCCCGCGGAAGCCCTGTCGGTATTCGTCCATCGACGTCACGAAGATGTCCTGCACTTGCAGATAGCCGCGCGGATGGAGGAGCGGCAGCGTGTTGACGAAGCTCTCGGCCGCGCCGCGCGAGAGCTGGAATCGCACGTCGTCCGGCGCCGCGTCCAGCAGCGCTTCCAGGTGACCTTGATGCAGGCCCGGCGGCACCGGCGCTTCCGCGACGTCGGCGAGCGCGACGAGGCGTTCCTCGAGCCGGAGCGCGTCCCACACCGCGCGCCAGAACGTGGTGCCGCGCGCGCGGTCCTCGACGACGTCGGGTCCGACCTCGAGCACGCGATCCACCGTCGCGCGGAGCGCGTCCGGCGCGATGCCGAACTCCCGTGCGATGCCCGCGGCGTTCGCGGGCGACACGTACGCCCGTGCTTCGACGAGATAGAGCCGGCCGTCGCGACGCACCAGCTCATCGGTTGGAAGGTTGTCGTAGACGTTCGTCAGGTGGATGTAGAGGATCTTGTAGCGCAGGAACGCGAGCGCCTTGAGCGGGTTCAGCGCATCCATCGCGATCATGCTGACCGCGTCGCGGTGGCGGCCGACCGTCTCGAGCGCGCGATCGAGAGTCGGCAGCGAGTAGTCGCACAGGAGGAAACGCACGCGCGGGTAGTAGCCGGTGCCGCGCTCCTCGTCCAGCGCCTGGAAGCGATCGAGCCAGAGCGCGGCGCGCCCGCCCGTGCCGACGCCGATCTCCATCGCGAATACTTCCGCCGGCAGCTGGCCTCGCTTCTCGAGCTCGCGCAGGAGCGTCCAGAACTCCGCGACGGCGTCCGCAACCGCGTCGGGATGGTTGGCGTCGGAGCGGCCGCTCGGCAACGCGTGCTCGAACCCGCGGCCCGTCGCCTTTTCCCAGTCGCCGAGGCGCTGCCAGAAGAGCCGGTTGAACCGCCAGATGATGCTGTCGCGGAGCGGAGCCCAGTCGTCGAGGAAGACGCGCCGGTCGTCGGCCGCTTCGGCGCCGATCGCCGCAAGCGCCGCACTGACGTCGTCACGAATCGCATGGGCCGCGGCCTGGCGAAGGTCGACGGCGAGTTCCGCGAGCGCGAGGAGCTGACCGTCGCGCTCGGTGGCGCGCCGCACGGTCACGGGATCGCGGAAGTTCGCCCGGTACTGGATCCAGTCGAGATGGACGCGCAGGCTCGCGAGCGTGCGCGAATCGAGCCCGCTCTCCTCGACCGCGTCGAGCACACAGGCCAGAGCCTCGCCGCTCGGCGCCGCGCGCCCGCGCTCGAACTGGTTCACGTGGACGATCATCGGCGGTGGCTGGATTATACCGGGCGGCGATCTTGGTTCTTGCTCACACGATGAACCGATGGATCATAGGCGCATGCGTGCCGCCGTGTTCCATGGTCCCGGGGACGTCCGACTGACCGACGTCCCCACCCCGAAGCTCCGCGAAGGCGACGTGCTGGTGCGCGTGACCGCCGCCGGAATCTGCGGCAGCGACGTGAACCGGTACCGGTACGGCTCACAGCCGTGGCCGCCGCCGTTCATCATGGGCCACGAGTTCTGCGGCGAGATCGCCGACGTTGGCGCCGGCGTCAGCGAATGGAAGGTCGGCGAGCAGGTCGTCGTACAGCCGACGCTCTCGTGCGGCGCCTGCTTCTATTGCCGGTCCGGACACGAGAACCTCTGCGTCGAGTTCGTGCGGCGCGGGCTCACGGGCTCGGGAACGGACGGCGGGTTCGCCGAGTACGTGCGCGTGCCGGCGTATCAGCCGCACGCGTGCCCTGCGGAGCTGACGCCGGAAATCGCGACGCTCGTCGAGCCGACCGCGGTGAGCGTGCACGGGCTGCGTCTCGCCGACGTCGACACGCTCGACACGGTGCTGGTGGTCGGCATCGGCAACATCGGGTTGCTCGCCATCCTCGCCGCCCATGCCGGCGGCGCGCGCCGCATCGTCGCCGTGGGCAAGTATCCGCTGCGCCAGGAGCTGGCGCGGCGGTACGGCGCGGCCGTCGTCCTCGGGCCCGACGACCCGCGGCTCCGCGAGCGCATCGTGGAAGAGACCGACGGCCTCGGCGCCGAAGTCGCGCTCGAAGCGGCCGGCACGCCGTCAAGCTTGCGCACGGCGATCGCCGGCGCCAGGAAGGGCGGACGCATTGTCGTGCTCGGCGTCATCCGGGAAGAAGTGCCGCTCGATTACCGCGGGATCTTGATGAACGAGAAGCACATTCTCGGCTCGATCATCTACCAGCGGCGCGACTTCGCGGACGCGATCGAGATCCTGACGCGCTGGGGCGTCGACCCGCGGCACATCACCGTGACGATCCCGCTCGACGACATCGTGACGCGCGGGTTCGTCCCGCTGACGGAAAGGCCAGCGGATTTCGTCAAGGTCAGGGTCGCGACGTAAGGTTCGCGACGTAAAGCTTCGCGACCGGGGTCGCGACGTAAAGCCTTCGCGACCGGGGTCGCGACATAAAGCGGAGGAGCCAGTGGCCATCATTCGCATCTCGACGGGCGCGGACGGCAAGTCACACTTCGAGGAGATCACGCCGAAATTCGAATCGCGCGGCGACAGGTCCGCGACGGCCGAGCTGATCCCGGGCTCGGGGATCGTCATCCGGAAATTCGACGCGGACCGCTCGAACCCGTGGCACAACGCGCCGGGCCACTACTGCGTGTTCACGCTCTCGGGTGCGGTCGACATCGAGATCGGCGACGGCACGGTGAAACGACTTGGCGTCGGCGACATCCTGATCGCAGAAGACGTGACGGGTCAGGGCCACATCACGAGAGAAGTGGGGCCGGACTGGAGCGGGTGCGATCTATCCCGCGTCAGCGGCGAGATCCGTCTGCGTCTCGCGCTCGAACGAGGCGCGGATTTGACTCCGCGGTGGCGGCGCCGGCCACACGGGCACCAGAGCCGCCAGGCGATGCGATAACACGCGCGACCGGAAGTACTGCTCGTGGTCCCACTCGACTTCCGCCATGGTGAGCAAGCAGTCGACGAACTCGGGATGGCTCGCGCGTATCGCGAGACGCGCGGCCGTCTCGTATTCCACGATGTTCCGGCGTTCCAGCCGGCCGGCGCCGTACATGGGCGCCAGCCAGCCCATCACGTGACAGAGCAGCCCGAGGGTCCGTCCGATGGCTCGCGCACGCCGCTCACGCGCCGGGGATGGATCCATCCCGATCTTGGCGAGCATGCCGCCGACCAGGTCGCGGTGGCGCCATTCCTCCTCCTCGATCTGACGGATTCGCGAGCGGTCGATTGAATCTCGAAGCGAGTGCCAGTGGCCGCGATACGCCAGGGCAGCGGCCAGCTCACCCGAGTAGGCGAGCCGAAGAATGGCCGCGAGCTTTTCGACGTCAGGTTGGCTCATCGGCGCCTCCTCCGGAGGGCGGCTCGACGAATGATCAGTCGCCGCGAATGTTTAGACGCCGGCCGGGACGATCCCGTCCCAGACCGGCGTGCGCGTCGCCAGCGGTGGATCGGCCGTCGGGCCCTCGCCGGCGAGCGTCGTGCGCCGCATCACCCTCTTGGAGCGCGTGGCGTCCCACGGCCGGCCGCGGTGCAGCACCGTGCGGTTGTCCCACATGACCAGGTCCCACTGGCGCCAGCGGTGCTGGAAGACGCGATCGGGCTCGGTCGTCACCTTCAGCAACGAATCCAGCAAACGGCGCGACTCGTCGTACGGCATGCCCTCGACGTACCAGGCGTGCGAGCCGATGTAGAAGTTCTTCCGGCCGTTCACGGGATTCGCGCGCACGAGCGCCTGGCGAACCGGCGGAAGCTCTCGCTCGTGCTCGGGATTGAAGAGGCCCTTCGCGATCGTGCTCCGGGAGTAGAGGATCGAGTGCACGCACACCTTGCCCTCGAGCTGCCGGCGGGTCTCCCCGGGCAGGTTCGCGTACGCGTAGCGCATGCTCACGAATTCGGTCTCGCCGCCTGAAGGCGGCACCTCGCGCCCGGACAAGAGCGACGCCATCGCCGGCACCGGCTTGAACGAGCTGTCGGTGTGCCAGAGCTGGTTGCCCGACTGGTACACCATGCGGCGATCGTCCCAGCCCATCAGCCGGTCGTCGTGGTCGGGATCGATGTTCGAGAGATCCACCATGTTCTCGTGGAGACGACGCTCCTGGCCGATGGAGCTGAGCGTCGTTTCGAGCGGGCCGAAACGCCTGGTGAACGCCATCTGCAGATCGTCCGTGAGCCGTTGATCCGAGAACACGAGGACCGAATATTCCTGGAACGCGTCGAAGATCTGGCGGAACGTTTGATCGTCGACGGGCCGCGCGAGGACCACGCCGTCAACGCGCGCGCCGAGACAGGGATGAAGAGGAGTGATCGCCAGCGTCATGGCGTGACCTCCTTGCGGCGAAGCCCCGAGCGGCGCCGCGGGCGTGGCGCGCTCAGCGACGATAGCTGCGGCGATACGGACTCGGGCGCACCGAGACGTCGTCGTGGTCGACCTCGCGCAGCCGCCGGTTGCCGTCGGCCACTGCCAGCGCGATCGAGGGGTACGTCTCGCGCGACTCCTCGATCATCTCGCCCGCGTAGTTCACGATGCGCCACTTCCAGTCCGGATAGGACGGGGTCGAGAACGCGATCACCTGCATGAAGACCTCTTTCTGCTCTCAGTGATCTGGGGCACGAGAAGTGTACGCTGATTTGACCCCCTGGCGGCGAGAATCCACTCGCGCGCGACGACGCGCATCGCGTATACTCGGATCGTCTGGTTCGATCGGCGGTTCACTTCCGAGCCCTCGCGTTTCCCAGACCGCGTTTCCCGGGTTCTTCCGCGTGCGGGGCGTGTTCACGTCGGCGGAAGACTGCCGGGCCCAGAGTGTGCCCTCACGAGGATCTCGATTCATGTCGTTTGCATCGTTCACCCTGCATCCCGATCTGCTGCGCGCGGTCGACGCGCTCGGCTTCACCGTGCCGACGCCGATCCAGCGCGACGCGATTCCGCCGGCTCTCACCGGACGAGACGTGCTCGCCTGCGCGATGACCGGCAGCGGCAAGACGGCGGCGTTCATCTTGCCGATTCTCGAGCGGCTCCTCGCGAAGCCCCGCGGGGTGACGCGCGCGCTCGTCGTGACGCCAACCCGCGAGCTCGCCGCCCAGATCGACGAGCATCGTCGGCTGTTCGCACGTTTCGTGCGCATCGGTGGCGCCGCGGTGTTCGGTGGCGTCGCGATGGGGCCACAAGAGACGGCGTTCCGGCGCGGCGCCGACGTCCTGGTCGCGACCCCCGGTCGCCTGCTCGATCACCTGCAGTACCCGTACGCGCGGCTCAGCGACATCGAGGTGCTGGTGCTCGACGAAGCGGACCGGATGCTCGACATGGGCTTCCTACCCGACGTCCGGCGGATCGTGAGCGCGCTCCCACGGCGACCGCGCCAGACGCTGCTGTTCTCGGCGACGCTTCCGCCGACGATCGTCACGCTCGCGCGCGAGATGCTGCACGACCCGGTGAGCATCAACGTCGAGCGTGCGGCGGCGCCGGCGACGGGCATCACGCACACCGCGTGGCCGGTGCCGTCCGAGCTCAAGCTGCCGCTGATGGTCGAGCTGCTCGGTCAGCCCGGCGTCCGGAACGTGCTCGCGTTCACGCGCACGAAGCACCGCGCGAATCGCCTGGCCGAGGGGCTCGAGCGTCATGGGGTGGCCGCGGAGCGCATTCACGGCAATCGCAGCCAGGCGCAGCGCACGGCGGCGCTCGCGGGCTTCAAGAACGGAACGTTCCAGGTCCTGGTCGCGACGGACGTCGCCGCGCGCGGGATCGACATCACCGGCCTGAGCCACGTCCTCAACTTCGACGTCCCGCACCTGGCGGAGGACTACATCCACCGCGTGGGACGGACGGCGCGAGCGGAAGCCGTCGGCGATGCGTTCACGCTGGTGTCGCCCGACGAAGAGACCGACTTCCGAATGATCGAGCGCGCCGTCGGGACGTCGATCCCGCGCAAGAGGCTGTCGGGCTTCGACTACGGGGCGCGTGCGCCGCAGCGATTCGAGGTTCCGGTCGCCGAGCGCATCGCGGCCATCCGGAAGCAGAAGGCCGAGGAGCGGGCGCGCGCGCGCCAGAACGCCGAGCGACGCGCGGCGCATCACCGGGCGCTGGTGCGGTAGCGCCCATCCGGGACGCCATGCGCGATGCCGGCGGTCATCGGCGCCCGCCGTCCCGGCCCTCTCAGGACGTGGCCAGCACCGCGTCCGCGTCGATCTCGATCAACGCCCCGTCGCGGATCAGCTGATCGACACGCACCAGCGTCGACGCCGGATACTTGCCCGGCGTCCAGAACTGCGAGCGGACGTCGTGGATGTCACGGAGCGACGCCGCGTCGACCTGCGTCGCGTAGACGCGCACGCGCACGATGTCGTCCATCGTGCCGCCCTCGCGCGTCAGCACCGCCTTGATGTTCTCCAGCACCTGGCGCGTCTGCTCGCGCATCCCGCGCCCGGCGAGCGCGCCGCTGTCGTCGACACCGATCTTCCCCGAGATGAACAGCAGCGCGCACTCCCGCAGCTGCACGCGCACCGCGTCGCAGAACACCGCGGGCACGCTGGTGCCCTGCAGAGCCGGGATCCCACGCGCTTTCTCCTTGGCGAGATCGATGAACTTCCGTTCCATGGTGGTTCTCCTTGTTGTTTGTCGTCGGGGCGCCTGCGCCGGGCTCCGGCGCCCGACGGTCGGCCTCATGCACGCATCGTGGTCGTCAGAAAGTCGACGGCTCGAGACGCCATGTCCTCGGGTGGATCGCCACTCGGTCGATGCTCGTGACGACGCGGTGAGAACCGCATGGGCACCGCGTACACTAGCATGGCGATGAACCTGGCGACTCCGGGCCAACAGCTCGCAATCGACCCGTTGCCCCGAGACGTCGACGTGCTCGTCATCGGCGGCGGCGTCATCGGTGTCACGTCCGCGTGGTACCTCGCCCAGCGGGGCCGCACGGTCACGCTCGTCGACAAGGATGACGTCTGTGCCGGCAGCTCCTACGGGAACTCCGGCCTGCTCGTGCCGAGTCACTCGCGGCCGCTCGCGGCACCGGGAGTCCTGGCGCAGGGGCTGCGGTGGTTGCTCGACTCCGCGAGTCCGTTTTACGTGAAGCCACGGCTCGACCGGGATCTGCTCGCGTGGCTCTGGAAGTTCCGCGGCGCGTGCACGGCGGAGAACGTCCGTCGCGCCGTGCCCGTCCTCCGCGATCTCAGCTACGCGAGCCTGGCGCTCTATCGCGAGCTCGCGGCGATCCCCGGCTTCGACTTCGGACTGCGCCAGGACGGTGTGCTGATGGTCTTCCGTACGAAGGCCCGGCTCGACGAACACCGCCACGAGGCCGAGACGCTGCAGGCCGCGGGCATCTCGGCGCGCGTGCTCGACGAGAACGGCGCGCGCGAGCTCGAGCCGGCACTGCGCCCCGACATCGCCGGCGCGGTCTACTTTCCGGAGGACGCGCACCTGACGCCCGATCGGTTCGTGCGCGGCCTCGCGCGACTGGCGCAGGAGCGCGGCGTGACGGTGATGCCGTCGACGGAGGTGCTGGGCTTCGAGCGGAGCGGCCGACGCATCGCCGCGATCGAAACGACGCGCGGAGCCGTCAGGGCGAGCGAGGTGGTGCTCGCGGCCGGCTCGTGGTCACCCGCGCTCGGTCGCCAGCTCGGTGTGAGACTTCCGATCCAGCCGGCGAAGGGCTACAGCGTCACGTGCGACGCGCCGCCCGGAGGCCCGCGCCTTCCGATGCTGCTCGGCGAGGCGCGATTCGCCGTGACTCCGATGGGCGACGCGCTGCGCTTCGGCGGCACGCTCGAGCTCGCGGGACTCGATCTCACGATCAACCGCGTGAGGGTGGACGCGATCCAGCGCGGCTGGCGCGACTATCTCGCGGTCCCGGGGGAGCTCCGGCTGCGGCAGATCTGGCGTGGTCTCCGGCCATGCACGCCCGACGGATTGCCGCTGCTGGGGCGTCCGCGAGCGCTCGACAACCTGGTCGTCGCAACCGGCCACGCGATGATCGGCGTGTCGCTCGGGCCGATCACCGGGAAGCTGGTCACGGAGATCGTCGCCGGCGAAAAGCCCGGCGTCGACATCGCGGCGCTCGACCCCGACCGCTTCGGCTGATCGATCCTGACGTCGCTTGACGGAGCCCCGCGAGTCGTCTAGTTTCGCAAAAGAACTCGCGTTCGACCCTCGACCCCATCAAGGAGCGGCGATGAAAGACCTCAAGATCTGGATGAACGGCAAGCTCGTCTCCCAGGCCGAAGCCGTACTGCCTGTCAACAGCGCGGCGGTCTTCTACGCGACCAACGTGTTCGAAGGCCTTCGAGCCTACTGGAACGAGGCGGACGACGAAATGTACGCCTTCCGTCTGGCCGAGCACTTCGTCCGGTTCCGCGAGTCGATGCGGATGATGCGCTTCACGATCCCGTACAGCGACGTCGACCTCTACCAGGCGGTGCGCGAGGCGCTCTCCGGCAACGAGGCTCGCGAGGACGTGCACATGCACCTGGTCGCGTACGTGCTCGGCACCGGTCTCGACGCCACGAGTCCGGCCGGCCTCTACATCAATCCGCGCCGGCGGCCGCGCGTCGCCGAGGATTCCGGCATCCGATGCTGCGTCAGCTCCTGGCAGCGCACGTCCGACAATGCGATTCCGATTCGTCTCAAGTCCGGCTCCAACTACCAGAACGGCCGCCTCGCCACGCTCCAGGCGAAGGCCGACGGGTACGATCAGCCGATCCTCCTGGACCAGCGCGGCCACGTGGCCGAGGGCACGGGCGCGTCCTTCTTCATGGTGCGCAAGGGCAAGCTGGTCACGTCCCCCATCACGAGCGACATCCTGGAATCGATCACCCGCACGACGCTGATCGAGGAGATCTGCCCGAACGTGCTCGGGATGGACGTCGTCGAGCGCGAGATCGACCGCACCGAGCTCTACGTCGCCGACGAGGCGTTCTTCTGCGGCAGCGGCTACGAGATCACGCCGATCGTGTCGATCGACAAGTTCCAGCTCGGCGACGGTGGCGTCGGGTCGATGACGCAGCGGATCCGGACCGCGTACATGTCGATCGTGCGCGGGGTCGACAAGCGCTACCCGGAGTGGCGCACGGCGACCTACAAGGGCGTGCGAGTCTAGCGCGGCAGCGAAGCGCTTCCTCTCGGCAACACAACCGAGCGCAGCATCGAGGCGCGCCCCGGCTGAGCCGGGGCGTGTCCGAGCGTTGGGGGGTATGGGGGGCCATTTCGGGGCCCCCCATTCATCAGATTCGCCGCTTCCGGTCTCTGAGATCGATGGCGCCGGGGCGGCGGCGCGGATCTTCCCCGCACGGGAAGATCTGCGCTTTCTGGATCTTCTGCGTCCCGGTGGTCGGCAGCGCGTCGACGAAGATGACCCACCCCGGCGCCTTGTAGTACGCGAGCCGAGCCAGACACCAGTCGGTCAACGCCGCGCCCAGGCTCTCGTCCGCGGCAACGCCCGGCATCGGCACGACGCACGCCATGACTTCTTCCTCGCGGACTTCGTCGGAAACGGCGAGCACCGCGACCTGCTTAACGGCCTCGTGCGCGAGCAGCACCGCCTCCACCTCGGCGGCGGCGATGTTTTCTCCGGACCGTCGAATGATGTTCTTCTTGCGGTCGACGAAGACGAGCATCCCGTCGTCCATCCGTCGCACGACGTCCCCGGTGTGGAACCAGCCGCCGCGCCACGCCTCCTCCGTCGCCTCGCGATTTTTCAGATACCCGGAGAAGAACCCGTGGCGCGGATCGGGACCCGCGCAGCGCACCAGCAATTCGCCTTCCGCGCCGGATGCCACTTCGCAATCGTCGTCGTCCGCGACCTTTGCTTCCAGGACTTCGCGCGGGCGGCCGAAGGCGCGCGTCGTGACCTGTCGCGGCTCGAAATTGTCGGCGAAGACGCGCCCGGTCTCGGTCATGCCCCACACCTC
>QHRT01000005.1:22647-42432 GCA_003220195.1 Candidatus Rokuibacteriota bacterium
GATGATCGTCGCGCGCGACGCGACGACGTCCTTCCACCAGCGTGTCGGACTGAAGCGCTCCGGTTGCGCCAGGCAGTTCGCGGTCAGGATCGCGCACGTCGCGGTCACCGCCTGCGCGTTCATGTGGAAGAGCGGCAGCGGGTTGAGGAACCGCTCCGTGCCGTGCTCGATCCGGAGCCTTCCGCCGAGGTCGCGATACCAGGCGCCGGCGTTCAGGTAATAGAGGTTGTTCAGCACGCAGCCCTTCGGGCGGCCCGTCGTTCCCGACGTGTAGAGCAGGCTCGTTTCGGAGCTCTCGCCGGGAGCATCGCGGCGCGGTGGTGGGCCCGGTCGCGGGAATCCCTGGCTCGCGCGCGCGACGTCCACCACGGGCAGGGGCTTCGAGCGCTCCCGCGCCACCTGTTCGAGATCGGGCGCCCGGCCCGAGATCACCACCGCCAGGTCGGCTTCCGAGTGATCCATCTGGTAGAGCAGCTCGTCGTGCCGGTAGTCCGGGTTGATCGGGACGATCGACACGCCGAGGGCGTTCAGCGCGAGGTAGTGGAAGAAGAACTCGGGACGGTTCTCGAGGAGCAGCGCGACGCGGTGACCGTGACCGTACCCGGCTGACGCGTACGCGTCACGCCACTCGAGGACGGCGGCCCGCGTCTGCACGTAGGTGAATTCGATGCCGTCGGGATGATACGCGCGACCCGGTGCGGGAGGCGCGCACAGGAACACGTTGTCGGGCGCCGCCGCCGCGGTCGCGATGAACGCGTCGAAGACCGTGCCGGCCATCGCGCACAATATACGCGACAGGGCGCGATGCGCCGGGAGCCAGGCGGCTCCCGGCGCGTTGAACGGGATGACGTTACGAGAACTACTTGCGGTACGTTCGCCCGTCGGTCGCCGGTGAGGCGCTCGCCGGCTCGGCCTTCTTCAGCGCCGACGTCGTCTTCCGATCGAGCTTCCCGGTGACTTTGAGGCCATGGTCGCGCTGGAAGTTGCTGATGGCCGTGCGCGTCTGGTCGCCGATCACGCCATCGGCCGGGCCCGGGTCGTACCCCTGGTCCTTGAGATCTCGCTGCGCGGTCGCGGCGTCCATCGTGCCGCCGCGGTGCAGCTTCGAGGCGATCTTGTCCTTGACCTCGGTCACCTTCTCCTTGACCGTCTCCGTGGTGCGAACCATCTTGTCCTTGGCGGTGTCGTCGGCTGCGGACGCGGTGCCGAGCCAGCACGCCGCCAGGACGACGGCGAACGCCGTCCTCACGATCGTCTTCATCGCTGGTCCTCCTCCTCCGACCGCACGCGCGCACTGGGACCGCGCACGGGGTCGTCTCTGAGAAGGGCAAAGCGCATGCCCGCAGACTTTGCCGCAGCGGTTGAAAAAGTTGCCGCGACATTTCTTGACACGCAGCTGACGTGGTGATCATCGGCGGCGGCGCGACGGGCACGAGCACCGCGTATCACCTGGCCAGACGCGGGATCCGGAACGTCGTGCTCGTCGAGAAACGATTCCTGGCGTCAGGCCCGACCGGCCGCAGCTCCGCGTGCGTCCGGCAGCACTACTCGACACCGGAGACGTGTCGGATGGTCCTGAAAGCGCTCCGGTTCTTCGAGCGCTTCGAAGAGCTGACCGGCGGCCGCACGGCGGGGTTCGTGCGCACCGGCTACCTGCTCGGTGTCGACGACCGCTTGCGCAAGCAGATGGAGGCCTCGGTCGCGCTCCAGCAGTCGCAGGGGATCGCGAGCCGCGTCATCACGCCCCGGGAGGCGCGAGAGATCGAGCCGCGCCTCGCGATCGACGATCTCACCGCCGCGTGCTACGAGCCCGACGCGGGCTACGCCGATCCGTCGCAGACGACACAGGGCTTCGCCGGCGCTGCACGCGACATGGGTGTGCGCATCCTTGAGGAGACCGCGGTCACCGCTGTCCGGACCGACGGCGATCACGTGACCGCCGTGGAGACGAGCCGCGGCCCGATCGAGACACGCAAGGTCGTGAACGCCACCGGCACGTGGTCGCAAAGGCTCGGGCGGATGGTGGGCGTCGAGATCCCGATCACGGTCTGTCGCCACAAGATCGCGATGGCGACGTGGCCGGAGGACGCGCGCGGGCCGCATCCGATGCTTTACGACTTCGTGACGAACATCTACACGCGGCCGGAAACCGGGAACATGATCCTGGTCGGTCCGCTCGATTCCGAAGAGCTCCACGATCGCGCCGATCCCGACGCGTACCGCGAAGGCCTCGACCTCGACGAGACGACCGATCTGCTGTCGCGCGCGGCGACGCGCTTTCCGGCGCTCGAGCGCGGCGCGATCGCGCGGGGCTATGCTGGCTGCTTCGACGTGACGCCCGACTGGCATCCGGTGATCGACGAACCCGGCCCGCGCGGCTTCTACGTCGCGGCCGGATTCTCGGGCCACGGCTTCAAGCTCTCGCCGGCCGTGGGCGAGATGACCGCGGCGCTCGTGGCGGAGGGCAAGACGCCGGAGGACGACGTGCACGCGTTTCGTCTCGCGCGCTTCGCCGAAGGCAAGCCGATCCGCGGTACCTACGGCGACTGGCTGATGTGCTGAAGGCTCAGAGCGCCGTGGCGTAAATCCGTTCGATGTTGCCCAGGATCAGCTGCCGCCACGGACGATAGTCGCCGTAGGCCGACAGCGGCTTCTCGTACTTCGGCGCCAGGTCGCGCGGTACGCGCTCCTTGATCTGGTCCAGCGTCGCGCCCGCGGCCGCCTCGCGACGCACGGCCTCGATCAGGTCGGCGATGTAGCCACGGAACAGCCCGAGCCATTCGCGACCCGTCATGTCGCCGTGACCGAGGATCATCCGGGTGAAGTCGAGCCCGGCGAGGCGGTCGAGCGTCTTCACCCAATCCTCGGGAAACCCGTCGCCCATGTACGGCGTCCAGCCGACGACCGCGTCCCCCGTCACGACCGTGCGCTCCTTCGGCAGGAACACGAACACGTCGCCCGCGGTGTGCGCGCGCCCGAGATGGAGGAGCTCGATCTCGCGGTCCCCGCGGATCATGCGCATCGTGTGCTCGAAGGCGATCGTCGGGAACGTCGGCCTGAGCGCGCGAACCTCTTCGAGATAGGCCCGCGCCTCCCGAAGATCGCTCTCGATGCGCTGTTTCTCTGAGGCATTCGTCGCCGCGGCGAGGGCTTTCTCGAGCGCGGCGATCTCCGCCGGCATCGTGCGGACGTGGTCGGCGATCCGGCCTCCGCTCCGGCGCAGCATCGCCTCGCGCGTGATGTCGTTGGTGATGATCTCCGCGCCGGGGTACGCCGCAGGATACGCCTCGTTCCCATGCCAGTGGTCCCAGTGGAAGTGGGTGTTGACGACGTAGCGCACCGGCTTCGACGTGATGTCGCGCAGTCGGGCCAGGATCACCCGCGCCGCCGATGGCTTCGAATGCGTGTCGACGATCATGAGCCCGTCGCCGGTCTCGATGATCGCGGCGTTACAGTTCACCTTGTACGCGGGCGCCGCGACCGCCGCCCAGATGCCGTCGCCGGCCTTCTTGATCTCGAAGAGCTCGGACCCCGGCCCGCTACCGCAACACTCGCCACCCATCGTCGACTCCTTCGCTGTCCGGCGATCACCGCCGACGGCGGAGGCAGCAGATCACACGCTGCGAAGAGGTGTCAAGGACGCCCGCCGGCTTCGCCGGTCGCGATGCGGTAGAATGCCGCTCGATGCCGGCCGAGCTCTACTGGATCTGGCACGCGGAGCTGACGCCGGGACTCTCGGTGGGCGCGCTGATCCTCTGGGTCGCGCTCGCATTCACGTTGTGGGTCTTCCTCACCGGTGGGCTCCGGACGCCGCACCTCTACGGCGCGGTCGTCCTCGCCGCGTTCCTGAGCTGGCTGGCTGCCGGGCTCGTCGTCTGGGGAGCGCCGCTGGTCGTCCAGTGGCTCGACTCCTGGATGAACCTGACCGGATAGGTCCTACCCCGCGCCGCCGGACACGAAGAACCCCAGCAGCAGCGCCCCCAGCACGATCGCCGCGATCACCGCGTAGTCGCGATCGCCCAGCGCGACGAAGGTAACGAGCGCGGTCAGCACGCCCACCGCCGGCGTCGCCGCCAGGGCGAGCAGACCGAGCGTCATCAGGGCGACGGGATCGACCGGCCAGCGCGCGAGGCCGTTCACCACGTCCCTCGCCGAGACGAACACCGCCGCCGGACGCCCTTCCTGGCGGTGCTGCGTCGCGCGCTCGAGATGGAGCGTCTGGCCGCTCAGCTCACCGTGCGCGGCGTAGAGCACGAAGCCGAGGAGCGTGATCGCGACACTCAGCACGCCGCCCCAGAACAGCACCCGGCCCACGCGACGCTCGACGAGCCCCGACGGGCCCTCTGACGCACCCGGCACGCTCATCGGAGCTCGATCCCGAGGCCGCGGAGGATCATCGTCAGCGCCAGATAGGCGATGACGGGCAGGAACAGCATCCTGACCGTGCGGTTCCGCATTCGCGTCATCAGCGCGGTGCCGAGCGACGCGCCGATCAGCACGCCGAGCGCGACCGGGACGGCGATGAGCGGGTGAATGTCGCCCCGGGTGAAGTACACGCCGGCGCTCGCCGATGCGGTGATGCCGATCATGAAGTTGCTGGTCGCCGTCGAGACCTTCATCGGCAACCGCATCAACGTGTCCATCGCGAGCACCTTGAACGCCCCGCTGCCGATCCCGAGCAGCCCCGACAGCACACCGGCGCCGAACATCGCCGAGAAGCCGGCCTTGACGCGTGTCGCGCGATAGACGACCACGCGGCGGAGCCGGATGTCCTCGTACGCGCCCTGGAGCCGGAAGCGGTACGCGAGGGGATCGACCGGGACGTCTCCCGGAACTTCGATGGCAAGCTGCCGGAACGTCGCGAACGCCGAGTACGAGAGCGCCAGCCCGAGGATCAGCTCGAGCCCTCGTACCGGCACGACGCCGACGAGCGCGGCGCCGCAGAGCGCGCCGCTGGTCGTGGCCATCACGAGGAAGAGCCCGACCCGGATGTTGCTCAGCCCGGTTTCCAGATACGCCGCCGCGGCGCCGCTCGAGGTGGCGATCACCGAGATGATGCTCGCGCCCATCGCGTAGTGCATGTGGACGCCGTAGAACGTCGTGAGCAGCGGCACGATCAGAATGCCGCCGCCGAGGCCCAGGATCGCGCCGACGACGCCGGCGCCAACCGAGGTGAGGAAGATCGCGGCGACGAAGACAGCGGGCGGCATCGCACTCTGTGACGGGTCGCTCAAGGCGCGTTCCAGGACGCCGGCGCTGCGAATCGCCAGCGCCCTGGAACGGTTACGTCGCTACGCGGCCCGTCAGGGTAGAGCCGGCGCGGGCCGGGCGCCCTCCGGCATCCGACCGCGTCCGCGACGTCGCCGGCCTCCCCGGCGCGAGCGGCGAGGCTGCTGCTCCGGCGACGGAGAAGGTACGCGTTCGTTGCCGGGCCCCGGGCCGTCATCGCTCTCGGCGGCTATCGGCTCCTCCGGCACGGCCTCTTCATGTGCTGGCGCCGGCTCGGCTGACGTCGACCCGGACGTCGGGCGCTCCGCGCCGTTGACGAGCGCGATCTGACCCGAGCGGCTGATCGTGAGCTCCCGGATGCGCCGGAGCCGCGTGATCAGTCGCGGGGATCCCGACGTCCGCCGGAAGCCGCGGCCCTTCAGCGCGTTCGCCAGCGCGTCGATCGTAATGGCGCCGGACGCCGACGACGCGATCAGCTCGCGCGCCACCGAAATGATCTCGTCGTGCGGCGCGGTGTGCGGCTCGGCCGTCGCCCCGTCCACCGGCGCCTCGACGACCGGGGGCGCAGCGGGCGGAGGAGGCGTGGTCACCACCGGCACTGGCGCGCGATCGCGAGGCGGGTAACGGCGTCCGCGACGGCGGCGGCCCTGCCGTGGCGCCGGGGCGCGCTCGGCAACCGCAGCCGGCTCGCGGACCGGACGATCGTCCCGGACACCCATCAGCTGCCGGTACGAGAGCCGGCGATACTCGATGCCGAGGCTCGCGGCGACGTCACCGACCGCGTCGAACGCGCGATCGTCCGAGATGATCTCGATGATGTCGCCCGGCCGCGCGGTCGCGAGCCACACGCCAGCGGCGACGGCGATGCGGAGGTCGCTCCAGTCGCGAACACCGACGGACGGCGCGCTGTGAACGAGCTGAGCGCCGTGGCGCGCGAGCAGCCTCGCGGTGTCGTGACCGACGACCTTCCAGTTGCCGACGGCGACGAACTCCACGCGACGGCCGAGGCGATCGACGGCGAGGTGATCGATCACGCGCGCCAGGTGCTCGGCGCGGCTCGTGTTCTCGACGTCGAAGAAGATCGCGCGGCGGCCGGTCGGGGCGGCGCGCTCGGGCTCGGGCGGGACGCGGGCGGCGAACGTCGCTTCGGGGACGGTCAGCGGGATGTCGCGCGGGAGCGGAGCGGGAGTCGTCGGGGCCGTGGGAACGAGCGCGGCAGGCGGTCGCGCGGCGGCGGGCTGCCTCTTCCTGGGAGCGGCGGCTGCCGACGCGGCGGCGGGCTGCTTCTTCCTGGGAGCGGCGGCTGCCTTTTTCGCCGCGGGCGTACGCGTGCCCCGTCCGGCACGGCGGGGTCGTTTCTTCGTGGTTTTGGTAGTCTTCAAGGTCCTCCCTCGTTCATGGACTCAGCACTGTCGAGCGGCAAGCGAAGAGTGGGGCGACACGGGTTGGTGCGGTCGACTTCTCTCCCGGCTGGTTCCAGACGATTGATTCTCTCATACCCGCGCGTCTTCGCGAGTGTTACGTGGGGGGCCCCGACATGGCCCCCCACACCCCCAACGCTCGGAAGCGCCCCGGCACAGCCGGGGCGCTCCTCGATTACGCGCGAGCTTGGGGTGCCGAGACCTCGCCGGCGTCGCTCGGAAACACGCCGGGGGCCGGACGTGCTCCTCGAGTTGGGCTTCAGCTACACTCGCTCGCATGCTGACCACCACGGTCGTCGGAAGCTATCCCCAGCCTCGCTGGCTGGTCGACCACGAGAAATTCCGATCGAATGCCGTGCCGCGCGTACGCATGCGGGAGGTCTGGCGTGTTCCGGAGCCGCTCCTGGAGGAGGCGCAGGACGATGCCGTCCGCCTGGCGGTCCGCGACATGGAGCGTGCCGGCATCGACGTCCTGACGGACGGCGAGCAGCGCCGCGAGAGCTACTTCAACCAGTTCGCGACCGCGCTCGGCGGCCTCGATCTGGATCGGCCGGGCACGGCCATCGCCCGCACCGGACGTCCCACGCGCGTGCCACGCGTGGTGGGACCGATCGTGCGGGAGCGCTCCGTGCTCGCGCGGGATGCGCGCGTCCTGCGCAGCGCGACGGATCGCTCGATCAAGATCACGGTCCCGGGTCCCTTCACGATGACGCAGCTCGCGCAGGACGACTATTACAAGGACGAGGAAAGGCTGGCGATGGCGTACGCCGACGCCGTCAACGCCGAGCTGCGCGAGCTCGAGCCGCTGGTCGACGTGCTGCAGATCGACGAGCCGTACATGCAAGCGCGCCCGGACCGGGCGCGCGCGTACGCGATCCCGGCAATCGATCGCGCGCTGGCGGGTATCACCAGGCCGACCGCGGTGCACCTCTGCTTCGGCTACGCGTTCACGGTGAAGGAAAAGCCGAGCGGGTACTCGTTCCTCGGCGAGCTCGACCGCTGCCGCGCGACGCAGATCTCCATCGAAGCCGCGCAACCGCGGCTCGATCTGTCGGTCCTCTCGTCGCTGCCGTCGAAGACCATCGTGCTCGGTGTGCTGGACCTGGGAGACGCAACGGCCGAAACGCCGGCCGTGGTCGCGGATCGAGTCCGGGCCGCGCTGCGCCACGTCCCCGAGCAGCGGCTGGTGATCGCGCCGGATTGCGGGATGAAGCACCTGCCGCGCGATCTCGCGTTCGCGAAGCTGCGCGCAATGGTGGACGGGGCGCGCGGGGGCTGAAGTCAGCGCGCGGCCAGGGCCACCAGCTTTCCCGCGTCGGCGAGCGTCGTGAAACTCCGGAGTCCGGTGACGAGCTGCTCGATCTTCGTGTCCGGGAGCACGACCGCCGCCAGACGGCGGAACTTCGCCTCGAACTCCTCTCGCGTGAGCGGATTCTCCGCCGTCCCGCGCGCCGCCTTCACGTGCTCGTCGATCACGCTGCCGTCGGCCAGACGAATCGTCATGTGAGCAGTGCCGATGCCCATCGCGGCATCGGCGACGGGCGTCACGCGCTGCCGGAGCCGTGCGACGACGGGCTCGCGCACGGCCTCGTCCGTGAACTCGCCTTCGCCAGCGTCCCCGCGGACGAGCGCGGACGCCGCGCAGTAAGCGACGCTGAACTTCGCCTCGAGCCCGGTTCGCGGATCGGGATTTGCGGCCACCTTGAGCGTGAGCGGATGGACGCGGCACTCGATCGCCGTGATCGCGTCGACCCCGGACGCGAGGCGCTCGCGGATCGCGCGGCCGGCGTCGATCGTCGCGTGCGTCAGGTGACACGCGGCGTACGCCTTGGTGCTGTTCTCGAGGATCTCGAATCGCGTGCCGAGCCCCGCGGTCGCGCGCGAGAGATCGTCGATGCCGACGAACGTCGAGAGGAGCCCGCCGTGCGTATCGAGCACGCCCGTCGGCCCGGTGAATCCTTCGCGCGCCAGCAACGCGGAGAGGAGACCGTTCATCGCCGCCTTGCCCGGATGGAGTGGCTTGCACATCGTGCCGAACGACTGCTCGAGCCCCGCCGCTTGCGTTCCCGCGATGCCGAACGCGTGGCGCAGCTGAGCGCGCGTGAGCCCCAGCAGCTTTCCCGCGGCCGCCGTCGCGCCGAAATGGCCGAGCACGCCCGTCACGTGCCAGCCGCGATCGGCGAGCGTGCGCCCCGCGACGCGCCCGATACGCGTCTCGACCTCGAAGCCGGCGACGAACGCGCCGAGCACGTCCCGACCGGAGCGATGCCTCCATTCCGCTAGCGCGAGCACGACGGGTGCGACCGGCGCCGAGCCGTGGACGATCGACGGCAGGTGCGTATCATCGAAGTCGAGCGCGTGCGCTTGAGCTCCGTTCGCCATGGCCGCGAAGAGCGCACTGGTTCGAAGCCCGCGTCCGACGACGGTGGCCTGCGGCTCACCGCCGCTCGCGTTGATCACCGCGGCGAGCGCATCGGCGAGCGGCTCCTTCGAGCCGCGGACCGCGGTGCCGAGCCAGTCGGTCAGGCAGAGTGAGGCCGCCTCGGTCACCGCCGCCGGCAGCGCCGCAGGGTCGAGCGCGATCACGAACTCCACGAGCGAGTCGATCACGGGAGTCTTCCCGTCGTTCATTGCCTACTCCGTCCCGTCGACGTCGAAGCCGTAGTCACGCCGCGCGGCTTCCGCGGAGACATAGCCCTCCCGCACGTCGCGGCGCACGGCGGCCGGATCGCGTCCCGACGGCGGACCGTAGCCTCCTCCGCCACCGGTCATGATGCGCACGGTCTCGCCCTCGGCGATCGGGTGCTGCGTCGCCTTCCGGACGTGCCGCACGTCGCCTGACGGTGACGTGATCTCGACGCCGTTGACGGCGCCTGCCTTGCCACCACAGAGCCCCCACGGCGGCGTCACCTTGCGCTCGAGGCTGAACGTGATGAACGCCGGCGACAGGAACCGGTAGACGCGCTCGATGCCGAGCCCGCCGCGATAGGTGCCGGCGCCGCCCGAATCCCGCCGGACCTGGTACCGCAAGACCTGCATCGACGGGATGCGCGACTCCACGACTTCCACCGGGTTGTTCCGGGCGGTCGACGCGCCGAAGATGATCATCGCCGACTCGCCGTCGTACGCGGGCCGCGCGCCGGTGCCGCCCGCGTTCAGATCGCCCTGGATGAAGAGCTTGCCGGTCTCCGGGTGCGTGCCGAACGCGATCGTCGGCATCTGGTCGCCGTACGCGCCGGCCGGAATCCGATCGGGCATCGCGGGCGCCAGCGCGCGCAGGCCGAGCTCGATCAACAAGTTCACCGGCACGTAGTAGCGCGCCGTCGGCGCTGGCTCCTGCGCCGCGAGCACCGAGCGCTCGGGAATTACGACGGAAAGTGGCCGGAAACAGCCCTCGTCCACCGGATCGAGCGGCGTCGTCAGGCATTTGAGCAGGAGCCGGCACGCGCTGATCGTGATGGCGTCACCGCAGTTGAAGGGCCCGACCACCTGCGCGTCCGATCCCGTGAAATCGACCGTCATCCCACCGTCGCCGATCGTGATCGCCATCTCGACGCGCACCGGTCGGTCGAGCGTGATCCCGTCGTTGTCGAAATGGCCCACCGCGCGATAGACGCCGGCGGGAAGCTTCCGGAGCTCCGCGCGCGTGCGGCGCTCGGATTGCTCCATGAAGACGCGTGTGGCAGCCAGCACGGTCTGGCGCCCGTACTTCGAGAGAATTTCACGGACGTAGGCCTCGCCCGCGCGGCACACCGCGATCATTCCCTGCACGTCCTTCAGCGTCCCGCTCTCGGTGCGGATGTTGCTGCGGATCAGGCGCAGCACTTCCTCGTTCAGCTCACCGCGGCTATAGAGCCGCACCGACTGGAATCGCAGTCCCTCCTGGCGGAACTCGCGCGATCCGACCTGCATGCTCGAGGCGACCGGCCCGCCGACGTCGCTCCAGTGCGCCTTCACGCAGACGAACCCCGTGAGCTCGCCTTCCCAGAAGACCGGCGCGTACATCGCGACGTCGTTCAGGTGGTTGCCGTTGCCCGTGTAGGGATCGTTGTGCATGAAGACGTCGCCGTCGCGGACCGCCTCGATGCCGCGCTCGCGAATGGTCGCCTCGATCGGAAAGCCGAGGTGCCCCTGGAAGATCGGCAGCCCAATGCCCTGCGCGATCATCCGCACGTCGGGGTCGAAGATGGCGCAGCCGAAGTCGAGGCTCTCGCTGATGATGTGGTTGTACGCGGTCTTGATCATCGTGATGCGCATGCGCTCGGCGGCGGCATTGAGCGCCGCGCGGATGACCTCGACCGTGATCGCGTCGGGAGCTCCCGGCGCCGGCGATGGCCGCTCCCCTGGAAGCCGCCGCTCCTCTTCCCCGACGATTCCGACCGCTCGACCTCGGGTCACGTTGCTCATCTCTCGAGGCTCCCGACGCCATGTTCACCGACGAACGCGCGCTCGAACGGCGTCATCCACTTTTCCCCACTGCGATCACCAGGCATCCGTGAGGCTCCACCGTCAGCGTATCCCCTGGCTCCATTACCGTCGTCGTTCCCGTCTCCTCGATCACGGCAGGACCGTCGAGGCGGTCCCCGGCGCGCAGACGGTCGCGCCGGTACACGCGATACTCGACCCGGTCCGCCGCGAGCGTCGAGTAGATCTTCCGCGTCTCGACCGGCGCAGGCGGCCCGACACTCGATTGGAGCACCGGCAGCCGCGGGCGCTCGAGCGGGTACACGACGCCGAGACGAAGGTTGATCAGCTCCACGGGGACGTCCGGCGCCGCGTAACCGTATTCGCGCTCGTGGGCGCGGTCGAACTCGACCCGCAGCAGCGGCCAGTCCTCGACCGCGGCAACCGGCACGGTCACGGTGTGCGTCTGGCCGAGATAGCGAAGGTCCGCGGCGCGATGCATCCGGGGCACGCTCACCGCCGGCAGGATCGACTCGATCTCCTGCCGCATCTCGGCGTAGCGCGCCAGGGCCCACGCCGCATCGGTTCGATCGAAAGGCTCCAGCACGGTGCGCACGAGATCGTGCCGGAGATCGGACGCGAGCATGCCCCACGCGGAAAACGTCGAGGGCGCCGGAGGGATCACCACGCGCGGGATGCCGAGCTCGCGCGCGATCGCGACGGCGTGGAGCGGCCCGCCACCGCCGTAAGCCACCAGCGCGTAGTCGCGCGGATCGAGGCCGCGCTCCGTCGTCAGGCTGCGCACCGCGAGCGCCATCTTCACGTCGGCGAGCCGGACGACGCCGGCCGCGGCGGCGGCGCGCGCGAGGCCGAGCGGCCGCGCCAGCTTCTCGTCGACGACGCGCGCGGCGGATGCCGCGTCGAGCGGCATCGTGCCGCCGAGAAAGCGGCTCGCGTCGATCCGGCCGAGCACCACGTTCGCGTCGGTCACCGTCGGCTCGGATCCGCCGAGCGTGTAGCAGACGGGACCGGGATCGGCGCCGGCGCTCTGCGGACCGAGCGCGAGCGCGCCGCCGGCGTCGATCCACGCGATCGTCCCGCCGCCGGCGCTCACTTCCTTGATGTCGATCACCGGAATCCGGAGCGGCCGTCCGTCGATCGCGTACTCGTCCGTCGTGCGGACCATCCCGCGCTCGACGATCGCGCACTTCGCCGTCGTCCCACCCATGTCGAACGAGATCAATTGTGGAATTCCGAGCGTCTCGGCCAGCACCGCGCACCCGACCGCGCCGGCCGCGGGACCGGACTCGATCGTGTGAACCGGTTTCACGCGCGCCGCCTCGACCGAGAACGCGCCACCATTCGACTGCGTGATCAGCAACTGCCCGCGGAAGCCGCGCTCGCCCAGCGCGGCGCCGAACGCGCCGAGGTAGCGATCGACGACGGGCGTCACGTACGCGTTCACGACCGTCGTGCTGGTGCGCTCGTACTCGCGCCACTCCTGCGTGATGCGATGGGACGAGCACACGGCCGCGTCCGGCATCGTCTCCGCGACGATCTCGGCGGCGCGTCGCTCGTGGGCCGGGTTGCGATACGAGAACAGGAAGACGACGGCCACGGATGCGACGCCCTCCGCGGCGAGGTGGCGCGCCGCGGCGCGCACGGCTTCCTCGTCGAGCGGCACCAGCACCTCGCCGCGCGCCGACAGTCGCTCCCGCACCTCGAGACATCTGCCGCGGGGCACGAGCGGCGTGGGACGCCGATAGAGCACGTCGTACATCCGGAGGAAATCACCGCGGCCGATCTCGAGCACGTCGCGAAACCCGTCCGTCGTGACGAGCCCGGTCGGGGCGCCCTTGCCTTCGAGCAGCGCGTTGATGCCGATGGTGGTGCCGTGGATCACCAGCCGGCAGTCGCCGAGCCGCACCTCGGCCTGGTCGACGCAGCGAAAGACGCCGTCGAGCAGCGCGCGCGGTGTGCTGAGCGCCTTGGTGTGGGCGATGGCGCCGGTCGCCTCGTCGAGCGCGACCAGGTCCGTGAAGGTGCCGCCGATGTCGACGCCGATCCTGAATGCCACGAAGGCTCCTCGATGCTGCGGTCCTGCCGCAGCGTGATCTCAGCGCTGCTCGACGATGCCGAGGTGTTTCATCCGGGACTCGAGGGTGTCGAGCCGGCGGCGGAGCTGCTGGAGCGTGATCTGCGTCCGTACCCGCGCCAGCAGCTCGACCCGCTGGACGGGCTTGGTCACGTAATCGACCGCGCCCACGTCGAAGCCGCGGACCTTCGCCATGGTGTCGGTCAACGCCGTCATGAAGATCACCGGGATGCTCGCCGTCTCGGGTCTGGCCTTGAGCCGTTCGCACGTCTCGTAGCCATCCAGCTCCGGCATGAGCACGTCGAGCAGGATCAGATCCGGGCGCGCATACGCCGCCCGCTCGATGGCGCTCACGCCGTCCTCGGCCACCAGCACCTCGAGACCGGCTTCGCCGAGCAGCTCGAACAGCACTCCCAGGTTCGCCGGCGTGTCGTCGACGACGAGCACGACCGGTTTGCGCTCCTCCTCCGCGCTCATGGTTTTCGTCCCGACTCCTCGAGGAACTGGCAGAGCTGCTTCATCTGAAATCGCTCGGCCAGTCTCCGCACTTCGTCCGCGAACGGGGCGTAGCGGCCGGCATCGGGCCGGCTCGCCCATTCGAGAATTCGCTGGACACTCCCGCGACGGGCGAGATCCAGCAGCGTCTCGAGCTCCGCCGATGGCGGTGCGTGGCGCGCGCCGTCCGCCGCGGATGCCAGACGTGGACGGTCGCCGGCCGGCTCCGCGTAGATCGGCTCGAGGCCGAGACAGCGGCACAGGATCTCGAGCAGCGCATCCAGCCTGAACGGCTTGGCGATGAAGTCGTCGGCGCCCGCGGCGAGGCACTGCTCGCGATGATGCTCGAACGCGCTGGCGGAGACGGCGATGATCACCATCCGCCGGCCGTGCTCGAGGCTGCGAACGCGGCGCGTCACTTCCAGGCCGTCGATGCCCGGCATCCTGAGGTCGAGCAGCAGCGCATCCGGTGTCACGGAGCCGAGGCGAGCGAGACAGGCTTCGCCGCTGTCCTCTTCGTCGATCTCGAATCCGAGCGGAGCCAGGAGGTCGCGCAACAGACGGCGATTGTCTTCCTTGTCGTCGACGATCATCAGCCGGCGGCGATCGCCGCGGATCCCGACGACGCCGGTCGTCGAGAGCGCGACGTCCACGTCCGCGCCGGCGACCTCGGGCAGCTCGAGATCGAACCAGAACCGGCTGCCTTCGCCCGGGGTGCTCGCGACCTCGAGCGTCCCGCCGAGCAACGTCACGAGCGTCTGGCTGATCGCCAGTCCGAGTCCCGTGCCCTCGACGAACGCCCTTGGCTCTCTCACTTGATGAAACGCCTCGAAGATGCGGACCAGCTCCTCCGGCGCGATGCCCACGCCCGTGTCCTCGACGAGGAAGCGGATCCGGTTTTCGTGGCGACCCACCTTGAAGGCGACGCCGCCCTGGCGTGTGTACTTGATCGCGTTGTCGAGGAGGTTCACCAGCACCTGGCGAAGCCGGCGTTCATCCGTGCGGACCATCGCCGGAAGCTCGGTGAAGGACTCCGCGAAGAACGAGAGCTTCTTGTCCTCTGCGCGGGCCCGCATCATCTCGACGATGCCCGAAAGAAGCTTTCGCAGATCGAACGTCGTGGGCTGGAGATCGAAGCCCCCCGCTTCGATCTTGGCGAGATCGAGGACTTCGTTGATGAGTCCGAGGAGATGCTCGCCCGACTGCTCGATGACCGCCAGCGCCTTTTCCTGCTTCGCCAGAAGTCCGCCGTCGCGCTTCAGGAGCTGGACGTACCCTAAAATTCCGTTCAACGGCGTCCGGAGCTCGTGGCTCATGTTGGCGAGAAACGAGCTCTTCGCGCGGCTCGCCGATTCGGCCGCTTCCTTCGCCTGACGCAAGGCCGCCTCGATCTCCTTGCGCGCCGAGATGTCGCGATAGGTTCCCTCGATCTCGACCGGACGTCCCGCGTCGTCGCGGACGAAGCGCGTCCTGCACTCGAGGAGAATCGTGTGACCGTCCTTGTGACGGACCTCGGTCTCCCAGATGCGCGGAAGCCTCTCGCCGGCCAGGATGCGCTGGTTGCGCCGCTCCCAGTCCATTCGCGTGGCCGGGGTCGCGACCATGTCGCGCGACTGCCCGATCAATTCGTCCCGCGACCACCCGAGCAACGCTTCCATCGCCCCGTTGACGCTCGTGAACCTGCCGTCCAGCGTGGTGCTCGCCATCGGATCGTTCGAGTTCTCGTACAGGTTCCGGTAGCGCGCCTCGCTCTCGCGCAACGCGCCGAACAGGCGCGCACGCTCGATCGTGAGCGCGGCCTGGTCACCGTACGCTTGCGCCAGCTCCGCCTCGTGGAGCGAGAACTCGCGCGTGTCGTGCGCGCTGATCTGGAGAACTCCGAGAACGCCGCGATCCGTCCGGAGCGGCACGACGAGCCCCGCGCGGAGTTGCATGTCCTCCACGCGCCGGCGAAGCTCCTCGTCGTAGACCAGCCCGGGATCCTCGAGACGGTTCGGGCTCCACACGGCGTGGCCTTCCGCCAGCACGCGCGCGGTGAGCCCGGTGCCCGGCACCTGCACGTGTCCCGGCTCGAAGTCCGTCGACGCCGCGACCACCAGCGCACCGTCCGGCCGAAGCAGCCGCAGCGTGCAGGACAGCTCGGGAAACAGCGAGTGAAACGACTGGACGATCTCGGCGCCGAGCGCCTGGGGATCGAGACGGTCGGACAGCGTCCGCGCCAATCGCGCCAGCTCCTGCGCGGCGCGACGGCGTTGCTCGGCCTGCCCGAACAGTGTCGCGTTCCGGAGCGCGAAGGCGGCCTGCCGGGCGAACCGCTGGAGCACGGCGAGATCCTTGACTTCGAACGGCCGCGCATCCGGCCCCATGCGATTCATGGTGATGACGCCGAGGAGCTCCCCGCGGCTCAGCACGGGCTCGCCGATCACGGTGCGCACGCCGCGAGCCACGTGCCGAGCGTGAGCATTCGGCCAGCGAGGGTAATCGGGTACCAGGACGCCGCGGCGCGTCTCGGCACACACCCCGGCGACGCCTTCGCCGAATTCCATTCCGACGGTGTTCTGTCCGGACGTGCTCCAGGCCGGACGGAGCGACGAGCGACCTCCGTCGACCACGTAGATCGTTCCGCGCGCGCCGACCAGAATTCCGGCCCGCTCGAGGATCAGCGGGAACAGCCGCTCCGCACTGAGCTCGGCGAGCAGCTCGCGCTCCACTTCGACGAGGGCCTCGTCCTGACGCAGCCGCGCCGCTTCCGCCGCGCCGAATCTCCGGTGCTCGAGCGCGAGCGCGGCGAGCGTGGCGAACGCTTCACCGGTCGTGATCTCGTCCGCGGAGAATTCACCGACCTCGCCGCGACAGATCAATTGCGCGCCGAGCACGCCGGGGTCACCCAGCAGTGGCACCGCGAGCGCCGCGCGATATCCCTCGGCCTCGATGAACGAGCGGCTCGTCGGAGAGAGCGAAATCGCGGGGTCGTTCAACACGTCCGCGGACCAGAGCGTCCGGCGTTCGGTGATGCAGGTCATGGCGATGCCGTCTCGATCGTGTCGAGGCAGCACCTCGCGGGCGCGGCTGCGGAGCCCGCGCGACGCGATCATGCGGATTCTTTCGTCGGTTCCGACCACGATCAGCATGCCCTGCGGTGCGCCGAGCACCGTGCAGGCCTGCTCGAGCAGGAGGTCGAAAACCTGCGGGGATTCTCGGGATGACGCGAGCGCGCGCCCCACTTCCGCGAGCGCCCGGGCTTTTCTCGCCTGCGTCGTGTGGTCGTTGTCACTCATCGTGTGTCGAGAGCAGCGCCAGTGTAGCCCGTCGAAGGCGAGCGCGACAAGGCGGCGAGGGACAGGTTCGGGTAGACTTCACTTCACCGCATTCATCGCCGCTCACCGGTGGATCTCATGTCGCAGAACCAGATCGGCGCGCTCGAGATCCCCGTGATGACGAGCGCCGCCCAGGCGCTCTCGAACGACGTCGAGCTCTTCCCCGGAATGTCGAAGAAGTGGGGGCTCAGCTTCCTGATCAATACGAAGACGGCGCCGACCGGCCGCTCCGCCGGCAGCCTCGCGCGGGCCTGGCTCGCGAACACGTACTTCTGGATCGATCGCCCGCGACAGGTCTCTGGCGTCTTCCTGTCGCAGGTGCTCCCGTTCTACGACGGGCCCGCCATCGACCTCTTCGGGAAGTTCGAGACGGAAGTGTACCGGGCGCTGTAGAGTAGGGCCATCGTGGCCGATCGCCGCTACCGCCAGTCCGGATACCGGAATTCCGAGCCCGCGAAGCGCGAGCCGCCGCGCCCGGCGCCGCCGAGCGATGGGCCCCGCGGTCGTCCCATGCTGGACAAGCGCACGATCTCGCGCTGCGCGGCGTGCGGCGCCGCCTTGCCGATCGCGACGGACTCGCTCGCGGAGTGCCCGAACTGTCGCGCGGCGATCCGCGCGTGCCGGCAGTGCACGCACTTCGACACGGGCCGCCGCTTCGAGTGCGCCCAGCCGATCCCGGCGCGCATCGCCGACAAGAACGCGCGCAACGACTGCCAGTCGTTCTCGCTCCGCGTGACCATCGAGCGCGACGCGACGCCCGACGGCACCCGGCCCGACGACGTCCAGCGCGCGTTCCAGAACCTGTTCAAGAAATAGCCGCTCGCTCGCCCGTGGACCCCCGCCACCGGAACGTGCTGTTGCTCACGCTCTGTCAGGCGACGTTCATCAGCATCGGCACCGTCACCGCCACCGTCGGCAGCCTCGCCGGACACGCGCTCGCGCAGAACAAGGCGCTCGCCACCGTGCCGGCGACGACGTTCGTCATCGGGACGGCGCTGAGCACCGTGCCCGCCTCGCTCGTGATGAAACGAGCCGGCCGCCGGCTCGGCTTCATCATCGGCGCGGCGTGCAACGTGACGGGAGGCGTCGTCTGCGCCGCCGCGCTCGCTGCGGGAAGCTTCTGGCTCCTCGCGGCAGGCAGCCTGGTACTGGGATTCTCCGCGGCGTTCTCGCAACAGTACCGCTTCGCCGCCGCCGAGACATCGACGCCGGACTTCCGCAGCCGCGCGATCTCGATCGTGCTCGCCGGCGGGCTCGTTGCCGGCTTCGTCGGACCGCTCCTCGCCAGGTGGACGCGAAGCCTGTTCGACGTCGCCTATCTCGGCTCGTACCTCTGCGTGCCGGTTCTCGGCGCGGTCCCGATCGTGCTCTTGCTGGGTCTCCGCATGCCGCGGACGTTCGAAGAGCGGGTGCGGGCGGGAGGACCCGCTCGCCCGCTCGGCGTGATCGTCCGCCAGCCGATTTTCGTCGTCGCGGCCCTCGCGCAGATGGTGGGCCAGGGCGTGATGAATCTCCTGATGACCGGCACGCCGCTCGCGATGATGGCGCACCATCACGGCTTCGCCGACACGGCGTTCGTCATCCAGTGGCACGTCGTCGGGATGTTCCTGCCCGGGTTCTTCACGGGAAGCCTCGTAGAGCGGTGGGGCGAACGCGCCGTGATCCTGCTCGGGATCGCGCTCAACGTGCTGGCGGTCGCGGCCGGCGCGCTCGACGTCGGCATCACGAATTTCTGGCTCGCGCTCACGTTGAACGGCGTCGGCTGGAACTTCATGTTCGTGGCCGGATCCACGCTGGTCACGAAGGCGTACGCGCCGGCGGAGCGCGCGCGGACGCAGGCCGCCAACGACTTTCTCGTGTTCGGCACCGCGGCGGTGACGTCCCTCTCGTCCGGGCAGCTCCTGCATCATCGCGGCTGGCACGTCGTGCTCGCCACCGCGCTCGTCATGCTGCTGGCCGCGCTGGCGGGCGCACTGTGGCGCGAGCACCGTCCGACTGGCGCTCCGCCGGAGCCCGATCTCGCGTCTGCGCGTTGACCGCGCCTGGCCCACCGCGGACGACGAGCGTCGTGCCTCGTTGACGTCAGGTGCCTTTTTGACCGCATTGGATGGACGGCTTCTATCGTTGGCGCTCGGCGCCGACCCTGCTGATTCGCACTCTTGAAACCGCTCTCGGCCTACCTGATCCGGCTCTTTGCGACCCGGTGTGTGGAGCGGTTATTGCTCCGGTGAGCCGTCGGAAATGAATCGGCGCCCATTGCTTTGCGCGTTCCTGCTCTTCGCCGTCGGCTGTGCTGTTTTGATCCCGGCGAGGGCGCGGGCCCAGCTGCCGATCACGACACTCGACGGCATCCTGCACATCATCTGGGCCGACCCGCACCCGCAATTCGGGTCCGGCGGCGCGGTCTCGTACGCGCTCGAGTTATCAGACGGCACGCACGTTCCGCTCCAGCTGACCGGTCAGGATGCGCTGGCCACACATCATTTCCGAAAGAGAGTGCAGGTCTCGGGGCGCCTCGTCCGGAACGCGGTGCCCCATGCGGCGACGACGTCGTCTCCTCATGCGCTCGTCGTCGACAGCATCGCCAGCGTGAGTCCCCCGGAAGAGACCGAGGCTCCTCTCGCGAGCGTTGAAGCGATGGTCTCCGGGACGAGGAGCATCATTTATCTGCTGCTGCAATTTGCAGATGATGCGGATGTCCCTCATCCGCCGACCTTCTATACCAATCTGACCAATCCGACCACGCCGCCTTCCGGTGAACTGTTCCCCTCGACGATCAACGGGTTCTTCAACAAGACATCATGGGGGCAGTTCGCCTGGACCG
>QHRT01000211.1 GCA_003220195.1 Candidatus Rokuibacteriota bacterium
TGGCATCGAGACGGGTGGGGGGAATCGCGACGGTCAACTCGTGCCCCTGCCCCGCATAGCGGACCTCCGCGCTGCGGCTGGAGACCCATTCGCCGGGAAGGCCGGCAGCCCGAAGCTGCTCGGCAGCCTCTCTCTCCATCTCTTCGAACACCCGGTTGACCCGGTCCCACGGCGCTGCGTCGAGCGGCACGACGAGCGTGCGCGCCAGATCGAAGCGAGGATCGGCGACCAGCAGTCCGAGCGCGGAAGCGACGCCGGCAGCGAACGGAACGATCACGCGACGGATCCCCAGGCTCCGCGCGAGCCGCGCGCCGTGGATCGGCCCGGCGCCGCCGAACGTCACGCACGCGAGTCCGCGGGGATCCTTGCCTCGACCGATCGAGACGACGCGGATCGCGCCTTCCATCGAGAGCGTGACGACCTGGTGGATGCCCCACGCCGCGTCCACCACCGACACGCCGAGCGGCTTCGCGACCGACCGCTCGATCGCGCTCACGGCCGCCTCACGATCCAGACGACGCGCGCCGCCGAGGAAGTAGCCNNTCGGCTCGTGACCGCCGCCGCCATAGCACGCGGGTCCGGGATCCGCGCCGGCGCTGTCTGGCCCCACGCGCAGAATGCCACGCTCGATCCGGGCGATCGAGCCACCGCCGGCGCCGATCTCCACCAGGTCGACGCTCGGGACGTTGATCGGCAGCCCGCTCCCGTGTCGCATGCCGATCATGTCGACCTCGAGCTGATCGGTGCGGAGCGGCCGGCCGTTCTCGATCAGCGCCGCCTTCGCGGTCGTCCCGCCCATGTCGAACGCGATCGCATCGCGATAGCCTGCCTGCGCCGCGACGTGGGCCGCCAGGATCGCGCCGGCGGCCGGGCCGGAGTCGAGCGATCGCACGGGAGCGCGCGCGGCGAGCTCACCGGTCGCGATCCCGCCGGTGTTCTGCATGACGTAGAGATGCCGCGTGAAGCCGCGGGCGCGAAGGCCGTCGGCGAGCGCACCGAGATACGCGCGAAAGCGCGGCAGGATGTACGCGTTCACGACGGTCGTGCTGGTGCGCTCGTATTCGCGGTACTGCGGAGCAATGTCCGAGGACAGCGTGAGGGGGACACCCGGCACGATCCTCGCGGCGACGGCCGCGGCGTGCTGTTCGTGATCGGGCCGCGCGTACGAGTGCAGGAACGCGATCGCGAGCGACTCGGCGCCTGCCATTCGACATTCGTCGAGCGGAACGTACACCGAGCCGTCGGCGAGCACGCGCTCCATCACTTCGCGGATCTGGTCGCGCGGGATGAGCGGCGGGTGCTTGTCCACGAACAGGTCGTTGATGTTGTACCGGAGCTGACGCTGGATCTCGAGCACGTCGCGAAAGCCGTCGGTGGTCACGAGGAACGTCCGCGCCCCCTTGCGCTCGATGACGAGGTTCGCGCCGAGCGTCGTGCCATGGACGGCCTGTGCGACGTCCGAGAGCGCCACCGACGCGGCTCGCAGCACGTCGGCCAGGCCGAGAAAGACCGCTTCCGAGGGGTCGCGCGGTGTCGTGAGCTGCTTGCCGACGAACACCTCTCCGGTCTCCGCGTTCTGGAGCACGAAGTCGGTGAACGTGCCACCGATATCGAACCCGAGCCGCCAGGTCATGGGCGACGCTCGAACCGCCTCGGCAAAGCCGCGGCAGTCCTCGATACCCGCGAGATCCGGTTGCCGATATCAGCGTTCACGGCAGCTCTTCAAGTGCGAGTCGGAATGCTTCCACCGTCGGCCGATCGATGATGGTGAACCGGATTTCGCGCAGTGGCGAATCGGGTTGCGCGTTGCAGAACTCCCGGACGACACCGATCGCGAGCGGCGCCGCCTGGTCAACAGGAAAACCGAAGATCCCGGTGCTGATGGACGGGAACGCGATCGAACGAAAGCCCTCGCGGTGCGCGAGCTCGAGGGCGGAGCGATAGGCCTCCTGCAGCTTCCGTGCTTCGTCACCGGAGTCCCACACGGGGCCGACGGCGTGAATCACCGCGCGAGACGCCAACCGTCCGGCGCCGGTGAGGGCGGGACGGTCGTGGCCCGCCGGGCCATGCGCCCGGACCCAGGCATCGCTCTCTTTCTGGATGTCCGGGCCGCCGCGCCGCACGATGGCTCCTGCGACCCCGCCGCCGTGCAACAGATGCTCGTTGGCGGCGTTGACGATCGCGTCGACCGTCTCCTCCGCCAGATCACCGTGACGGACCGCGACGCGATGTCCCGACTCGAACGTGCGCTCCACGACGACCATGTGCGGCGGATCAGAAATATTCGACCGTCGTCTGGCCGCGCTCCATGCGGAGCCTGAGATCGGCCATGAAGACCAGGTACGGATGTGCGCCGCGCTCGACCAGCTCGTCCCGGTCGAAGCGCTGCATCGCGGCCCGCTCGGTGTCCGAGAGGCCGATCTCATGCATCGCCGCGGTGGCGTCGGCGACGTAGCGTGCGCGGAACCCGGCATCCGACTTCAGCGCGAACAGACAGCGGTTCACGCGATACGCCGAGGCCGGCGGAAACCGGTAGTGCAGCTCGGTCGTCATGCGACCACCCACTCCAGCACGGCGTTGCCGTGATGCCACGACGGCTCGTAGCAGTAGACGTCGGCGCGCGCGTCGCCGACCGCGCCGATCACGGTAAGCCACGTGCGCAGCTCGACGTTGCCGGTCTTGTCGAGCTCTTCTCCGGTCACGCTGGCCAGCTCGGCTCCACGGCCCTCGCGCAGCATGTCGAGCACGCGCCGGTCCCAGTCGAAATCCGGCGAGGCATAGCGGTCGGTGCCCGGGAAATGCGACATCCCGCCCGATGCCATCAACACCACGCGCTCCGGACGCGCATCGAGAATCGCGCCGAGTGTTCGGCCCCAGTCGTAGCACCGGCGTGGCGTCGGCTGTGGCGGCAGATAGGCGTTCACGTGCAGCGGCACGATCGGCGGCGCGGGCTCGGGCAGCGTGAAGTGGAGCGGCACAAAGAACGCGTAATCGAGCGGGGCGTCCTGCGTGTACATCAGATCGAAGCCGCGCTCGATACCTTGCTCGACGACCGCGCGCGCGAGCGGCTCGTGGATCGGGAAGCGGTATCGGTAGGGACCGAACGTCCCCGCGCACTCTTCGCCGACGTAGACGGCGAGCGCGGGCACCGCCGACAGGAAGAACGCTTCCACGTGATCGCCGGCGACGACGCCGAGCGCGTCAGGGCGCAGCGTCTCGAGCCGCGACTTCACCCGCCCGAACGCCGCGTGGACGCGGAGCACCAGGTCACGATCTTCGGTGTCCGGACGCATGATGAGCTGCGGAGTGTGCGCGCAGGCAAAAGCACCAACGAGCATGAGCGTTCACCCCCTGATTCGATCCCCGAGGCTAGCACAGCGCGCCGGCGCTCGCGGTCAGCGCACGCGCCAGCTCTTGTCGACGTAGCGATGCCCGGCGACTTCGGAAATCTGCAGCGCGGCCGAGTAACCGAGCCGCTCGACGCCGGTCGTATGGACCTGACGCGAGACGGCGACCTGCTCGTGATCCGGTCCACCGACGAGCGCTTCCGTGAGCACGCGGCCGTCCATCCTTTCGCCGTCGGGCAAGCCGAGCAGCGCCAGGATCGTCGGGACGACGTCGACGTTGCCCGCGGGAGTGCTCACGGTCACGCCGCTCTTCACGTCGACGCCCCACGCGAGGAGCGTGTTGCGGACGTTCCACGGGCTCATGCTGCCGTGATCGGCAGCGAGTCGCGGAGGCCCACCGGAGGCGCCGTCGGTCAAGCAGACGTCGGTGCCCGAGACGCCATGAGGATTCTGGCCGGACGTCCACGGAAACGTGACGACGACGTCAGGGCCACGCTCGGCATTGGCCAGGTGAATCAGCTGGAGCGCGAACGTCCCATCGACCCAGCCCAGGGGTTGGCCGGAGCCGCGCCCGGCCGTGAACACGACCCCGACCCAGTCGCGAGAAAACAAGAACTGGACGATCGCCTCGATGCGCCGGCGGTCACGATGCTTGACGTGGAGCGCTGCCGACTGCCCGTTGCTCGCGATGACAACGTCATCGGACGGCGGATCCGCCTTGAGTCCGGCCGTGACCAGCTCGCGCGCGAGGTTCACGGTGCCGGCATTCCAGCCGAAGCCGTGATCGGACACGACGAAGAGATTCGTTCGCCCGATCAGTCCCAGGCTCTCGAGCCGCTCGAGGAGCCGTGCAACCTGCCGATCGTCGTTGGCGAGCGCCGCGCGCATCGCCGGTGCGCCGGACCCGAGACCATGCTGGATGTGATCCGGCTCCGTGACCCAGTTGACGACGACGTCGGGCTTCAGTTCCGGCAGCACGTATTCGCAGAGGACGTCCTGCGTCCAGTCGACGCAGCCGTCGAGACGGTCCGTGGCGCCGCCTTTCTTCGGCGCCGGACCGAAGCGCTCGAGGATCGCGCGGTTCACGTCCTGCGGCCAGGCGACCAGCATGCCGGGATCGAACCATCCGTTCACGAGCACGCCCACGCCGCCCGGCGCGCGAGGATTCAGGAGCAGCGCGCTCCCGGTCGAGCCCGAGCTCACCGCGGCGAGCCTGCGTCCGTGCGCGTGAAGCCTTTCGCCGAGCGTCGGGGCCATTACCATGCGCCCGCCGGTCAGCTGGTCGAGGTGCAGGAGGTTCTGGAACGCCGCCGTGTCGAACGCGCGACGGTCGTCGACCGCAGGGACGTACATCGCGTTGCCCACGATGCCGTTCGTCCCCGGCTGCGTGCCGGTGGTGATCGCGGCGGCGTTGACGCGGGTGACGGTCGGGAAGACGGCGTGACTGTCGGCGAAGCTCACGCCCTCCTCGCGCAGGCGGAAGAGCGTCGGCGTGTCCTCGCGCGTGATCGCGTCGGGGCGCAGCCCGTCGAGCACCAGGACAAGGACGAAGCGGTTCACTTGCGGCATGCGCGGAAGTTCGCGTAGTCGCCTTGCGCCGACGACTTCGTGTCGTCGGCGTCGGTCAACACCGCGATGCCGGCCGGCTTCGGGACCTCATTCTCCTTGAAGTACTTCAAGAAGTCGTCCCGGACGTTCACGCGCTCGTCGCTCCACTCGGCCTTCCGCTCGGTGCCGCTCTTCAGCACGCGCACCTGGGTGAGTCCGGCGTTCGACGTGAGATGCGTGCCGACGGGGACTTTTTCGCTCCAGATGTACTTCACCGCTTTCGGTCCGCGGACCCGCGAGTGCGGTACCAGCATGTACACGGCCAGCGCGCTGTCATTGGTTTTCGACTCCCGCTCGTCGGCTCCGCGCGGAAACTCGACCGGCCGCCACGACCAGGCGAGGACCGGATACTGTGCGAGATCCCACACGAACGGCTTCGCGGCCTGCATGCCGAGCCCTTCCGACGCGGCGTGCAAAAACTTCTTCTCACCCTCCTCCTTCACGGAGTAGACCTTGTGGCCTTCGTCTTTCCGAACTTTCCAGTCAGCAGGAAACTGCCCGACTCTCGCCTTGGAGAAGTCCTCGATGACGACACAGTCGTCGTCGGCACCGCGCAATTCACGTGGACCGAGCAGCAACGAAAGGAACAGAAGCACGATGAAGGAAGAGACTCGAAATCCGATCGGACGCCCGAGCGACGCCGCCGGAACAGACATGGGTCGCGCCGTGTGCAGCGAGCGGGATCTCATGGACAACTACCTCCCGAACAACCGCGTTCGAGCGCGGGCTTTGCCCGCGCAATCGAATCCTGGGGGAGGCTCCGGGAGGCGAAGCCCCTAAGGGGAAGCTACCGCCACCAGTGATGCACGAGGTTGTCGACGACCTCGCCGAGCTGCCCGATCGTCCGGCACTCGCGAACCAGGTCGCACGAAGGCGAGTAGAGCGGCATCACGCTGTCGCCGATCCCCCAGCCCCATTGCCCCTCGGGATTCAGCCAGATGATGCCTTTCACCCGCTCGCGGATCAAACGAAGGGCCCAGGCCTGCGGGTCGTTGTAGTTGTTCCGGGCGTCGCCGAGAAGCAGGATCGTCGTCTTGCGGTCGAGCCCTTCGAGCTCGGTGCGCGCGAAGCGGCTGAACGCGTAGCCGAAGTCCGAGCGGCAGTGATAGTCGACCGGCGCGGCCTTGAGCGCCCACTCGATGGCGCGCTCCACCGGCAGCGTGTTGAACGCCTGCGTGACCTCCGCGATCTCGGAGACGAAGACGTACGAGCGCACGCGGCTGAAACATTCTTGAAGGCTCCAGACGAGCTGGAGCATGAAGCGCGACGCGTTGCGCACGGAATCGGAGACGTCGCAGATCG
>QHRT01000212.1 GCA_003220195.1 Candidatus Rokuibacteriota bacterium
TGATCAGGTACCGACGGTTCTCGTCGTTCGCCTTCACCTCGATCGGCACCCGTTCGACGATGTGCAGGCCATAGCTCTCGAGGCCGACGCGCTTCTTCGGATTGTTCGTGAGCAAGCGCAGATTCTTCACGCCGAGGTCGACCAGGACCTGCGTGCCGATACCGTAGTCGCGCGGATCCGGCTGGAATCCGAGGATCTCGTTCGCCTCGACCGTGTCCTTGCCGTCATCCTGTAATTCGTAGGCGCGCATCTTGTTCACGAGCCCGATCCCGCGGCCCTCCTGGCGCAGGTACACCAGAACGCCGCGGCCCTCCGCCTGGATGGTCTCGAGCGCCGCGCGGAGCTGGAGCCCGCAATCGCAGCGATGCGAGTGGAACACGTCGCCCGTCAGACACTCGGAGTGCATTCGCACGAGCACCGGCGTCTCGCCGGCGACGTCACCCAGCACCAGGGCGAGCGGCGTCCAGCTCTCGACGGTCGTGTCGTACGCGATCGCGGTGAACTCGCCGAAGTCGGTCGGCAGGCGCGTGGTCGCGACGCGGTAGACGAGCCGTTCCTTGCGGACCCGGTACTCGATCAGCGACTTGATCGTGGTCATCTTGAGGCCGTGGCGCCGCGCCATGTCACCGAGGTGCGGGACGCGCGCCATGCCGCCCTCCGTGTCCAGCACCTCGCAGATGACGCCGGCCGGGTAACAGCCGGCGAGCCGGGCGAGATCGACGGCGGCCTCGGTGTGCCCGGCGCGACGCAGCACGCCGCCCGCCTTCGCGCGAAGCGGATTCACGTGACCGGGCCTCGTCAGGTCCTCGGGGCGCGTCGCCGGATCGACCATCGTGCGGATCGTCACCGCGCGGTCGTAGGCGGAGGTCCCGGTCGTCACGCCGCGGCGCGCGTCGACCGTCACCGTAAACGCGGTGCCCATGGGCGCGGTGTTCTCCGACACCATCATGGGGATCTGCAACTGGTCCAGGCGCTCGCCCGTCATCGGCACGCAGATCAGGCCACGGCCGTGAGTCGCCATGAAGTTCACGGCCTCGGGCGTCACCTTGTCCGCCGCCATCACGAGGTCGCCTTCGTTCTCGCGATCCTCGTCGTCGACCACCACGATCATCCGGCCCTGCCGAAGGTCTTCAAGCGCCTCGTCGATCGTCACGAACGGGGTCATCGGTTTGCCCTCAACGTCAAGGATCGCACCACGTACTTGCCGATCACGTCCGCTTCCAGGTTCACCGGCTGTCCCGCCCGGAGGCGTCCGAGCGTCGTGACCTCGAGCGTGTGCGGAATCAGCATCACGTCGAATGTCGCTTCGCCGAGCGCCGCGATCGTCAAGCTCACGCCATCCACCGCGACCGAGCCCTGCGGCACCATCAGCGGCGGGAGATCGCCCTCCGGAACGCGGATCCGGACCCGTGCCGTCGATTCTACACGCGCAACGTCGTCGACGGTCCCGACGCCGTCGACGTGCCCCAGGACCAGATGTCCGCCGAGGGCGCCGCCGAATCGGAGCGGGCGTTCGAGATTCACGGGATCACTGGCGCCCAGACGGCCCAGCGTCGTACGCGCGAGGGTCTCCGGCCCGATCTCGAACTCGAAGCCGTCGCGGTTCCGGGTGACGACGGTCAGGCACGCGCCGTTCACGGCGACGCTGGCGCCGACCTCGCTGCCCTCGAGCGTCAGCTTCGCCTCGATGACGAGCCGTGCGGGAACCGCGTCGGCGGCGATGCTCCGGACGACGCCGAGCTCTTCGACGATCCCGGTGAACATCTACGAAGCCGTCGGCCGCGAGGTCGGTGTCCGAGGGGGATGGGCGACCGTCGCTTCGATCAGGACGTCATCCCCGACGCGAGAGACGCGCACGTCTTCCAGGCGCACCGCGTCCTTCAACGCGCGACCGGCACCGCCAAGCACGGACGTCGCGCCGCGCCCGCCAAGCAGGAGTGGCGCGACGAAGATCGCCACCGCGTCGACGAGGCCCGCATCGAGGAACGCCATGTGCACTTCACCCCCGCCCTCCACGAGAATGGACTGCACGTCGCGCGCGAAGAGCCCCTCCAGCACCCGATGGAGATCGACTCGAGTGTCGCCGCCCGGGCATCGAAGAACGGTCACGCCGGTCGCGGCGAGACGTTCGCGACGGTCGGGGGGCGCCGCGGCGCCCACCGCCACGATCGTGCGGGCTGCCGTTCCCGCGCGAACGACGCGCGCGTCGACGGGCGTCCGGCCCGTCGAGTCCAGCACGACGCGATACGGCTCGCGCGGCCACGGCGGATCGAGCCGGACCGTCAGCTGTGGATCGTCGCGCAGCACCGTCTCGATCCCGACGACGATCGCGTCCGATTCGCTCCGCAGCTCGTGGGCGCGCCCGCGCGCCGCCTCGCCGGTGATCCACTGCGATTCGCCGTGGACGTCGGCGATCCTGCCATCGAGCGTCATGCCCGCCTTCAGCGTGACGTGCGGGCGGCCCTGGCGCATCGCCACGAGGAATGCCCGGTTCAGTCTCGCGGCCTCGTCCCGGAGCACGCCGACGGTGACGTCGATCCCGGCCTCCCGCAGGATGTCGAACCCGCGCCCGCTCACGAGCGGATTCGGATCGTCGAGCGCCGCGACGACGCGCCGGACGCCCGCGGCCACGACCGCCGTCGCGCACGGCGGTGTGCGGCCGAAATGTGCGCACGGCTCGAGGTTCACGTAGAGCGTGCTGCCACGCGCGCGGACGCCGGACCGTGCCAGCGCCTCGACCTCCGCGTGCGGCTCGCCGGCGCGGCGATGCCACCCTTCACCGGGCACCTCGCCGTCGGCGGACACGACGACGGCGCCGACCATGGGATTCGGAGACGTGAGCCCGCGAGCCAGCGCCGCCAGCTCGAGGGCGCGGCGCATGAATCGCCGGTCGTCATCCGGTGTGGCCGTCATCCCGACGGCACGAGGGCATCGACGAAGCGCGCGGGATCGAATGGCTCGAGGTCGTCGAGGCGCTCGCCGACACCGACGAGCTTGATCGGCACCTTCAGCTCCCGCACGATGCGCACGACGATGCCGCCCTTGGCGGTGCCGTCGAGCTTCGTGACGCAGACGCCGGAGAGGCCGATCGCCTCGTGGAACATTCGCGCCTGCGCGAACCCGTTCTGGCCGGTCGGGGCGTCGAGCACCATGAGCGATTCGTGCGGGGCGCCCGGAAGCTGGCGTTCGATGACGCGCTTCAGCTTCGCCAGCTCGTCCATCAGGTTCGACTTGGTGTGGAGGCGGCCCGCCGTGTCCACGACCAGCACGTCGACGTTTCTCGCCGTGGCGGCCTTGACCGCGTCGAACACCACCGCCGCCGGGTCCGATCCGGCCGATTGCTTGACCACGTCGACCCCGACTCGCTGGCCCCACGTCTCGAGCTGCTCGATGGCCGCTGCGCGGAACGTGTCCGCCGCGGCCAGCACGACCTGCTTGCCGTCCTCGCGGAGCCGCGCCGCGAGCTTCGCGCAGGTCGTCGTCTTCCCCGAGCCGTTGACGCCGAGCATCAGGATCACCGTCGGCCGATGGTCGAGGTCGAGAGGCTGGGTGGCGGCGCTGAGCGTGTCGAGCAGGAACCGCCGGAAGAGCGGTCGCAACTGGTCGGCGCGCGTCACGGTGCCGAACATGACTTCCTCACGCGCGCGGTTGACGAAGTCAGCCGCGATCGGCGCGCCGAGGTCGGCCGCGATCAGGAGCTCTTCCAGCTCTTCGTAGAGCGTCTCGTCGATCGGACGATCCGGCTCGAGGACGGCATCCAGGCTCGCGGAGAGATACTCCTGCGATCGCTTGAGGCCGTCGCGCAGCTTTGCGCCGAGGCCCGAGAAGAAGCTCATGGCGTCTGGGACGGGGGCAGGACGAGCTTCGGAACGCCCTGGCCTCTCGTCCCGAGCCGCGGAAGGCTCTTGCCGTTGAACTCGAGGTTGACACCGGCCGCGTTGCCGATGCTGACGGTGAGCCGACGGTTCGAGACCCACTCACGGACCTGCTCGGCGGGGATGGTCTCTTCGGTGGAGCCACCGTCTTCCGTGCGCACGCGCATCCAGGTTCTCTCCGTGGTCCGCGCGGTCAGACGGTACGGCGCGGTCACTTCCGAGGCGATCCGTTCAGCTTCCTTCACCGGATTCTGGACCACGCTCTCTCTCGGCTGAGACGGCGACGCGGTTGGCTCAGACGTGGGTGCGGCCACCGGCGCGTTACTGCGCGAAGGGGTTGCGGTCGTGGTGGCGGCCGCCGTGGTCGCGGGCTGGGCTGACGCCGGCCCCGGTGGCGACGGTGACGCGGGAGCCGGTGTCGTGCCGGACCCGGATGACGGTCGCTCTCCTGGCGAAGGTGCCTGACTGCCGTCCGGCGATGCCGCTGGCTGCGACGTCTCGCGCGTCGCCGCCGCCGGCGCGCTCGCGAGCCCGCGCTCCGCTCGAGCGGTCGTCGGCGTTCGCCGGCCCGCTTGGAGCATTCGCGTCACCGCGAACAGGGCGACTCCGAGTACGACCAGGAGAACGAAGCTCGCGAGGACCGGCCGGTGACGGCCGCGCACCGGACGCGGCTGACTTTTGCGGACTTCGACGCGTGGCGCGGCCGTCTCTCGCGCGCGAGCGTCATAGAGCGCGATGGCACGCTCGGACGGTTCGCCGAGCGCCTCGCAGTACGCCCGGATGAAGCCGCGGGCGATGACCGGAGCCGGGAGCTTCTGGATCGCCGATGCCTCGAGGGCTTCCAGATATGGACGGTTGACGCGCGTCGCGCGCGACACCTCGTCGAGCGAGTGACCGCGTCGCTCGCGGAGCTCGCGAAGATGGGACCCCAGGGAGGACATTGCCGGCGTGAACCGAGTCTAACACGCGGCCGGACGCGAGGTCTGACGGCGGCGCCCGGCCGCGCAACGAGACGGAGGCGACCTACGTCAGCTTCACGGACACGAAGCGCGAGAGCCCCGGCTCCTCCATGGTGACGCCGTAGAGGACGTCGGCCGCCTCCATGCTTTGCCGGTTGTGCGTGATGACCACGAACTGCGTCTGGCTGGTGAGCTCGCGCAGCACGCGCAGGAAGCGCACGATGTTGGCGTCGTCCAGCGGCGCGTCGACCTCGTCGAGGACGCAGAACGGGCTCGGCCGGGCATAGAAGATCGCGAAGAGCAGGGCGAGCCCGGTGAGCGCGCGCTCACCGCCGGAGAGCAGTGTCACCGCTTGCAGCCGTTTGCCGCGCGGCTGCGCCATCAGTTCGACGCCGGTGTCGAGCGGGTCGTCGCCGTCCTCCGGCGGCACCAGCCTGAGCTCGGCGCGGCCGCCCTCGAACAGCCGCTCGAACAGCTTCGTGAAGTGGCCGTTGATCTCCTCGAACATCTGGGCGAACCGCTCCTCGGCGGTCCGCGTCATTCCACGCAACGCCTT
>QHRT01000213.1:0-9162 GCA_003220195.1 Candidatus Rokuibacteriota bacterium
GGGATCGTGGAAGAGTCATGAGCCGGGACGCCATGAACGCAGCCCTGCAAGAGACGCTCGTTCCCGCGCTTCGCGAGCGCGGCTTCACGGGATCGCTCCCTCACTTTCGTCGCATCCTGCCAACGCGTGTTGATCTCCTGACAGTGCAGTTCGATCGTCACGGTGGAGGTTTCATCGTCGAGATCTCGCGCTGCAGCCCATCTGGAGTCACGACGAGCTGGGGCAAGCAAATTCCTGTCACCAGGGTCACCGCGCATGACCTCCACCCGGCGAAGCGGCACAGGTTGGGATCGCCACGCCCCGGCGCTGACGGACACTGGTTCCGATTCGACGATGGGACGCCGATTCCCGTCGTGGCAATTTCAGTTCTCGCCCACCTCGACGAAGCGGAACGATGGTGGTCCTCTGGCTGAGGGGCGAGTGGAGGGGCCCGATGTCGAGGTTCGCCGTGGGAGCTTCGAAGAAGCTCGCCGCCACTCTCGTCGATTCCGCACGCGCCATTTCGTTGGTCGGACGCCCTGGTGCTGGTGGTGATTGTCGTCGTACTGCTCGTCGTTGCCCGGTCGGTCCAGGCGCGGCGGAAGGAGTGACGATGCCGCCCCGCCATGCGCTCGAGCTGACCCGGCCACCCGTTCGCTGGTGCTGGTTTGCTGGCTGTTATCATGCGTGCTAGCGTGATAACAGAATGGTCCGAACACAGATCTCCCTCGACGAGCAGGCGTATCGGGACGCCAAGGCTGAGGCCAAGCGGCAAGGCATCTCTCTTTCCGAGTTTCTCCGCCGCGCCGTGCGGCTGGCGCTGCCGTCCACCCGCCCTGGCGATCGACCGTGGATGCGACACGCCGGCACGCTGGCGTCCGGTGACCCGGATGCCAGCTCCAGTGTCGATCGCGTCGTGTACGGGCGCCCGCACCCGTGAAACCGGGGCCGGTGTTCCTGGACAGCGGCAGCTTCATTGCGTTCCTCGATCGTTCTGACCGGCATCACGCGGCGACGCGCGAACTGTTCGTCGATCCCCCGAGGCGCTGGTACACATCCCTGGCGGTCGCCAGCGAGACGTACGGCTGGTTCCTCCACCGGCTGGGAGAGGACGCGGCCCGTACGTTCCGACTGACGCTGGGCGACTTTCCGCGCCTTCACCTTCTGGCCGTCACGCCGGACCACCACCTGGCAGTCGTCCGGAAGCTCGAGCGTTTGCGGGGGCACCGGCTGACGTACGTCGACGCATCGAGCCTGGTTTTTCTGCGAGAGCTGCGCATCAGCGAAGTCTGGGGCACCGATCGCGATCTGGCGCTCGAGGGCGCGCGTGTTCTGCCCATCGGTCGATGAAGGACGTTCCTCACAGCCGATGCGTCGCGATGCTCGAGGTAGATGCCGTCGGATCGGCGCGGTACCCTGGAACGGAACTGCCGCGAACGAACACGACGAGGAGGTGCGAGATGGCGAATCCGTTCGTGCACGTGGAGCTCCACACCAGCGATCTCCCGCGCGCTCGCGAGTTTTACACGAAGCTCTTCGGGTGGAAATTGCAAGACATGCCGATGCCCGGCGGCGGCACCTACACGATGCTCGACGTCGGTGGCGGCACGGGCGGCGGCATGATGAAGAGTCCGATGCCAGGCGCGCCGCCGCAGTGGCTCGCCTACGTCGGTGTCGACGACATCCACGCCTCGACGAAGAAGGCGCGCGAACTCGGCGCCAAGATCGTCGCGGACGTGATGGAGGTCGGCGAGTACGGCTGGATGAGCGTGATCACGGACCCGACCGGAGCCACGCTCGCGTTGTGGCAGCCGAAGCCGAAGAAGTAGTCACCGTCGGTCGGAGCCGCGGCCGAGTGCCGGCGGCTCCGACCTGCACACCCGCGCTACACCAGCGTCCGCGTGACCTGGTGCTTCTGCAGATCCGGCATCACTTCCGACGCGAAGCGGCCGATCTGGTTCAGGACGTGATCCGCTGCCGCGATGATCCGCTCGCGCACTTCGTCCGCCGGACCCCACGGCATCTGCTCGGCATCGCGCTCGATGTCGGCCATGGTCATGTCACGGAAACGTGAGCGGGAACCGGCGACGGCCCAGCGGTTCTCCGGCCGGATGTAGTCGAACGACGCCGAGCCGACGTACCCCGCCTCCGCCTGCTTCGACGTCTCGCTGATGTTGCCGTGGCTGAACAGCGTCTGGTTGAAGTAGAGCGTGTAGGGGCCCGCTTCCTTCACCGCCTGCGCCTTGCTGTCGGCGACGTACACGCTGGCCTGAATCACCAGGTGGTCGGGCGTCAGCTTGTGGCCGCCCTGCTCGAGACAGTACGCGTAGTAGCGAATGATGTCCTCGCGCAGCCCGCGGATCGGCACCAGGCCCGGCGTGATCGGGACGTTGTTCCGTCCCGCCCACTCGATCGTCTCCTTGCTCCCCGTGACCGGCACCCACACCGGCGGATGCGGCTGCTGCACCGGTCGGGGCCAGATCGCGACGTCCTCGAACGACCAGAACTTGCCCTCGTACGAGAACGATTCCTCGGTCCACGCGCGCCGGATGATGTCCCACGCTTCCTCGAATCGAGCGCGCGACTCCGAGAGCGGCACGCGGTAGACGTTGTACTCGCGCGGAATGCCGCGAGCGAATCCCGAGATGATGCGGCCGCCCGAGAGACAATCGAGCATCGCCAGCTCCTCGGCGAGCCGTACGGGGTTGTGGAGCGGCAGGAGATTGCCGTACATCAGGAGCTTGATCCGGCGCGTCCGCTGCGCCGCCGACGCCGCCATGATGTTCGGCGAGTTCATCAACCCGTACGGCGACGTGTGATGCTCGTTGAAGCCGACGCCGTCGTACCCGAGCCGATCCATCTCCTCCCACGCCGCCAGGTGCTCCTCGTAGGTCCGCACCGCGACGTCCGGCTTGAAATGGCGTCGCGGCAAGGGCCACGGCAGTTCCTTGCCGACCTTCAAGTGATCCAGGTGCTCGGCGTACGGCAGGAGGTCGAAGACGAAGACTTTCATGAGTAGATCCTCTCTGGGTGAGTCCGGGCCGCGCGCATCACGACGCGGCCCCGGGCGCCCCGAACGTGAACGTCGTGCCGACGGAGCTGAAGACCGTCTGCGCGGGCAGGCGATGATACAGCGTGGCGATCGTCTCGAGCCCGGTGCAGTGCTGCGGAACGACGTGATCGACACCGAGATCGCCGAAGGCGTCGACCACCCGGGTGACGCGCTCGTCGGAGAGCCCGCTCAGGTGAAAGCCGCCGACGATCGCGTGGACCTTCGGCACGCCGGTGACGCGCGTGGCGTTCTTCGAGATGCCGACCACGCCGCGGTGCGAGCACGACGTCACGACCACGAGGCCGCGATCGCGCACGTTGACCAGCAGCGTCTGCTCGCCGATGAACGTGTCGGGCACGACCTGGCCATCGCGCTCGCATTTCAAATTCGACGGTATGGGCTCGAAGGGCTCCTGCATCGGCATCTCGCCGCTCAGCCACACGCCGTCGGCGATCTCGGTGGGCTCGCGCACGAGGTGGACGCGAACGCCGTAGCGCTCGATCTCCTGGCGGTCGAGCCGTCCGGTGTAGACCTGGTCGCCGTTCCGCTCGTTGAAGCGCGGCAGGAAATGATCGACCCCGCCGTGGAACGCGAGGTCCTTCGGCATGAAGCGCCGGTGCGCGTGGAGAAACCCCATCAACCCGCCGAAGTGATCGCGGTGGCCGTGACTCAACGCGAGGGCGTCGAGCCGGCTCACGTCCACTCCGAGCTCGCGGACGTTGTGGTTCAGCGACGCGTCGGTCTGGCCGAAATCGAACAGCACCCGTGTCGTGGTCGTGCCGCGCGTCACCTCCAGCAGGTGCGCCAGGCCATGCTCGGCGCGGAGATCCGTCATCTTCCGCGCGACGGCGTGGCTGAATCGCCGCGCGACCGGCTCGTCACGTCGCAAGGAGTCGATGTAGTTGTCGACCAGCGTCGTGACGCTGATGCGATCGACCTCGGCAAGTCGTACCAATTCAGACCTGCCCTTCCCACGAGTCGCCGGCCACCTCGTGCCAGCGCTGCCGGATGCGCGCGAACTCCTTGTCCGGCAGCTGTCCCCGCTCCAGCAGCGCCGCGTTTTCCTGCCAGCGCTCGGGCTTCGTCGTCCCGACGATCGCGGTGTGAACGCCCGGCACACTGAGCGTGAAGCGCAGCGCCGTGGCCACCGCGTCGCCCGAGCGCAGAAACTCGTAATCGAGCTTGCGCAGGCGTGACCAGTAGGTCTGGTAATACGACTCGGACGGCTTCTTGTCGTACGTCCACGCGACGTTCGCGATCGGGCGCTTGGCGATGACGCCGATGCGCCGGGCTCGGGCGAGCGGCCGTGAGATCGATCGCTTCCTGGTCCGCGATGCTCACCGACGTCTGCAGCGTGTCGAACCGGCCGGACTCGACCGCGTACTTCGCCGCGTCGGCGTCGCCGCTGTAGCCGAGGTAGCGCACCAGCCCGCGCTCGCGCGCTTGCTCCAGCGCCGTGATGCAGTCGCCCCTGCGCAGCTCGGCGAGCGAGCAGCTGTGGAGCTGGACCAGGTCGAGGCGGTCCGTGCCGAGCCGTTTCACGCTGCGCTCGATACTCGCGAGCACGGCGCGCGGGCGCCACCCGGCGCCTCCACTGCTCCAGCCGTTGGCGTGCCCGCACTTGGTGAAGAGGTAGACGTCGTCGCGTCGGCCCCGGAGCGCCCCGCCGATGAGCTCCTCGCTCGCGTCGTAGCACTCTGCGGTGTCGATCACGTTGAGGCCGGCGTCCATCGCGCTGCCGAGCAGTCGCGCAACCGTGCGGGTGCTCACGCCCTGATAGCCGATCTCCGACCCGCCGAACCCGAGCGCGCTGACGACCATGTCGGTCTTGCCGAGCTTGCGCCGTTCCATCGACTGAGATCAATCCTCCTTGCTGGCGATCGTCGCTTACCATACCGTGAAACCCGATCCCATTCGCGATTGCCTTCGGAGGAAACGATGCCGGAACGTCCGTTGCCGTCGGACAAGGAAGTCATCGGTTACATCCGCGAGCGCCGCAACTGGGGCCGCTGGGGCAAGGACGTTCAGGTCGGCGCGCTCAACCTGATCACCCCCGCGAAGCGCGTGGCGGCGACACGTCTGGTCAAGACGCAAGACGGGGCGCAGCGTCTCGCTGAGCCGACCGTTCCCGAAGGAGCCCGGCCCGAACAACGTGCTCCCGGCGCAGCACTTCATGAAGACGCATCCGCGCGGCAAGGGCGGGTTCTCGGCCGACTACTACGGCATCTACTACCACGGCGTCGCGTCCACGCACATCGACGCGCTCTGCCACACCTGGGACGACGAGGCCATGTGGAACGGACGCGATCCGAAAAAGGAGATCACGTTCGACGGCGCGTCGTTCGGATCGGTCGAGCACTGGGCCGAGGGCATCATCACTCGCGGCGTGATGCTCGACGTCCCGCGCCATCGTGGCGTGCCGTGCGTGACCGAGGACACGCCGGTGCACGGCTGGGAGCTGGACGACATCCTGACGAAGCGCGGGATCCGCCTCGAGCCTGGCGACGCGATCTGCGTCTATTCCGGGCGCGAAGCGTGGCAGGCGCAGGATCCGGAGCGGCCGTACGGACGGCCGTTCGGCCCGCCGCAGCAGAACAAGCGTCCGGGACTTCACGTCTCCTGTCTGCCGTTCCTCCGCGATCACGACGTGAGCGTGCTCGTCTGGGACATGCTGGATCACCTGCCGATCGGCTACGACATCCCGTGGGCGGTGCACGCGGCCATCTTCGCGTACGGCGTGGCGCTGCTCGACAACGCGCTGCTGGAGCCACTCGCGAAAGTTTGCGTCGAAGAAAAGCGCGACGAGTTCATGCTGGTGATCTCGCCGCTGCGCGTGGTCGGCGGCACCGGATCGCCGGCGAATCCGCTCGTGGTCTTCTGACGGGCCGTGAGACTCGAGCTTCACTGGTCGGACGTGCGGCGCGTCGAGGCGGGCGCGGTGACGCGTCTCGCCGCCGAGACGCTCACGATCGATCTCGTCGAGCTCTCGCGTCATCTGGAGAGCGGTCGTCGGCTCGAGCGATTGCGTATCGATCTGGCTCATCCCGGCGAGTCGTGTCGGATCGGTCGGATCGCCGACGTGTTCGCGGCGAGGGCGAAGCTCGACGACGTCGAAGATTTCCCCGGTGTGCTCGGCGCGCTGACCCGGGCCGGGTCGGGCCGGACACTGGCACTGGCTGGTGTCGCGGTCGTCGTCACGGATCAGGAACTGGCGCATCCCGGTCCGCTGGCTCTTCTCGACATGTCGGGTCCCGGCGCCGCGTTCACCGACTTCGCGCACATGCGTCACGTCGTGCTGTCCGCGTGGCCGGCCAGCGGCGTCGGGCGTTCGGACTATCTCGCCGCCGTCCGGCTCGCCGGCCTCAAGACTGCGGTCTTCCTCGCGCGTGCCGCGCGGGAGCGAGAGCCCGATCGCGTCGAGGTGTTCGACCTCCCTGCTCCGGCGCGCGTCCCCGGCGCGCTCGCCCATCTGCCGCGGGTCGCGTACGTCTTCCAGATCCACTCACACCAGCGCCCGACCGGCGTCGAGGAAGGCATTCTGTACGGCGATCCGGTGCGCCGGATGCTGCCGACGTCAGTTCATCCGAACGAGGTGCTCGACGGTGCGGTGGTGCGCGGATTCATGGGACGCAATGCGACGACGTACACGATCCAGAACCATCCGATCGTGCGGACGCTCTACGCGGAGCACGGACGCACGCTGGCGTTCGTGGGCGTCGTGCTGACGGTCGCTCAGGCCACCGAGCCTGAGCGCGTGCGCTCGGCGTCCATGGCCGCCGGGATGGTGGCCGACATCCTGGGTGGCGACGGCGCGGTCTTCACCAAGATCGGCGGCGGCGCCCCGCACGTCGACATGGCGCAGGCGGCGGCGGCGTGCGAGAAGCTCGGCGTGAAGACGACGCTGATCGTGGAGGACATGTCGACGGACGGCAGCAGCGAGGGCATGCTGTTGTTCAACTTCCCGGGGATGGATGCGCTCGTGAACGTCGGCGGGTCGCAGGAGAAAGTGAGCTTGCCTCCGGTCTCGCGCGTGATCGGCGCCGACGACCTCGGGCCCGCGTTCCGTGGCGAGCTGTGGACGACGTACACCGGCATCTGCGGCGCGATCGAGCAGCTGGGCGCGTCGCGGCTGGTGGCCGAGGTGCGCTAGGGGTGGGCAACTGAAGAGCGACCTCCGCCCCGAAATGGAGAACGCGCGCCGATATCTCGCGAGCAACCGACCTCGCAGATGAGGCTCACGGGTGCCGCCGTGGCCTTTCTTGTGCTCCTCGCCGCGCCGCTGGTCGTCCGGGCCCAGCCCGCGGGGAAGATGTCCGCGGTCGGTATCTTGGGGGAAAAGGCCTCAGACCCATCGGAAGCTCGTATGTGGCAAACGTTCCGACTTGGCCTGCGGGAGCTTGGCTGGATCGAGGGCCAGAACCTTCGGATCGAATCCCGTTGGGCTGAGGACAACTACTCCCGGCTCCCAGAGCTCACGGCGGACTTGATCCGGCTCAGGGTAGACCTGATCGTCACGCGGGGCTCCACGTACGTGCAGGGTGCGAGAAAGGCGACATCCGCGATTCCCATCGTCTTCCTCGTGCATGCAGATCCCGTGGCGACCGGCCACGTCGCGAGCCTCGCCAAGCCCGGCGGGAACATCACAGGATTGTCCTTGCTACTGACGGAGATCTATCGCAAGGGCTTCGAGATCCTGATCTCTACCGTTCCCGCGGCCAAGCGGATCGCCGTTCTCTACAACCCGGAGACCCCTTCTCACATTCCGGGACTCAAGGCGCTGGAGGAGTCAGCGCGTGGGCTGCGCCTACAGTTGCAGCCGGTAGTGGCGCGGGCCGGGGCGGAGCTGGAAAGCGCCTTCACGGCTATCGCCCGCGCGGAAGCGCAGGCCCTTTTCGTGCTCTCCTTCGGGCCTTACAGCGCCGAGCTGGCCATTCGGCACCGACTACCAACGATGTTCGCCGACAGGGTCCACGTCGAGGCGGGTGGCCTCATGAGCTACGGCGCGGACTTGGGCGATCTCTTCCGGCGCGGCGCCATCTTATGTGGACAAAATCCTCAGAGGCGCGAAGCCTGCCGATCTCCCGGTCGAGCAACCCACGAAGTTCGAGCTGGTGATCAACGCCAAGACGGCGAAGGCCCTCGGTCTGACGATTCCCCCATCACTTCTGCTGCAAGCGGATCAGGTGATCGACCGATGAATGTGTCACGGGTTAGAACCTGCCTGTTCCTCGCCCTCGTGCTGCTCACGGCCGAGGCGAGCGCGCAACAGGCATCGAAGGTCACATCACGGCTATGTCGAGGGCAACAACGTCAACCTTGTGTTTCGATGGGCCGAGACGGCCGAACGGCTGCCCGAAGTGGCGGCCGACCTGGTCCGTCTGAAACTCGACCTCATCTTCGCGCCCACCTCGACTGAGGTGGAGGCCGCCCGACAGGCGACCAGGACGATCCCCATCGTGTTCGCCGGGCATGCCGACCCGGTCGGTGTCGGCCACGTGGCGAGCCTTGCGCGGCCGGGCGGCAATATCACGGGGCTATCGGTGCTCATGCCCGAGATTGTGGCCAAACAACTCGAGATAATGAAGCAGGCACTGCCGCACATGAAGCGGATCGGCGTGCTGGTAGTGTCGACGGCGCCCTCGACCCGCCCTGCCTTGCACGCCGTCGAGGCCACCGCCCAAAGACTCGGGGTTCAGGTCCTTACGGTGCCGGTGCGAAGACCCGAAGATCTCGATGGGGCGTTCGCGATGATGGCGCAGCGCGCGGTGGTCGTCGAGCTCTCGCTGAAGCATCGTCTGGCGGGGATGTTCGGGCCCAAGGACAATGGGGAAGCGGGTGGGCTCATGAGTTCCTTCTCGGATGTGGATGACGTGACCCGCCGCGGGGCGACCTACATCGACAAGATCCTCAAGGGCGCCAGACCCGCCGACTTGCCCGTGGAGCAGGCTTCCAAGTACGAGCTGGTCATCAATCTCAAGACCGCCAGGTCGCTCGGGATCACGATCCCGCCATCAGTGCTCGCGCGGGCGGATCAGATTCTCGAATGATGGAGCCTGCTCCTTACGATACGACGATCGCGAGGGGCGCCAGGTAGCAAGCTCACGAGGTGCGGACAGGAGGGCACGATGGAC
>QHRT01000213.1:9219-17552 GCA_003220195.1 Candidatus Rokuibacteriota bacterium
ACGGACTCCGCGTCGTCTGCTACGTGAACCAGTTTTTCGGACAGCTTGGCGGTGAAGAGAAGGCCGCGATCGGTCCCGACGTCGTCGAGGGCGCCGTCGGCGCCGCGCGCGCCGTGCAGCAGGCTCTCGGCGAGTCGGGCACCGTCGTCGCGACGGTCCGATGCGGCGACAACTACGTTGCCGAGCGGTCCGACGCCGCAATCACGGAGCTAGTGTCGCTCGTCGCCGCGCAGCGAGCGGATCTGCTCGTCGCCGGGCCGGCGTTCCTGGCCGGGCGCTACGGCGTTGCGTGCGGCGCGCTCTGCGCCGCGGTCCAGCGAGAGCTCGGGATTCCGGCGGTCACCGGGATGCACGAGGAGAACCCGGGCGTGGACCTCTATCGTCGTTACGTGCACATCGTCCGGACGAGCGGTGAGGCAACGCGCATGCTCGACGAGGCCCGCCGCCTCGTTGCTCTCGGCCTCAAACTCGCGCGGCGAGACGAGATCGGCGCGCCGGACGCCGAGGGCTACTTCCCCCGCGGCATCACGCACAACGTCGTGGCCCGCGAGCATGCCGCCCGCCGCGCGACCGCGATGCTGCTCGACAAGCTCGCCGGGCGGCCGTTCACGAGCGAGGTGCCGCTGCCGAGCTTCGCGCCGGCGCCGGCGCCGCCGCGCGTCGCGGACGTCCGCCACGCGACGATCGCGCTGGTGACCGACGGAGGGCTGGTCCCGCAGGGCAACCCGGATCGCATCGAGTCGCTCGCGGCCACGCGGTACGGCGCGTACAGCATCGCGGAGAAACGCGAGCTCGAGCCCGCGCAGTACGACAACGTCCATCGCGGCTACGACACGACGTACGTGAAGCAGGACCCGCATCGGCTCGTGCCGGTCGACGTCGCGCGCGAGCTCGAGCAGGCCGGCGCGGTCGGGAAGCTGCACGAGGTCGTGTATTCCACGACCGGCGTCGCGACCACGCTCGCGAATAGCGAGCGGATGGGCCGTGAGATCGCGGCGGAGCTGAAGGCCGCGGGTGTGCACGGCGTCATCCTCACCTCCACCTGAGGGACCAGCACTCGCTGCGGCGCAGCGATCGCCAAGGAGCTGGAGCGCGCAGGTCTTCCGACGGTGCAGGTCTCCACGATGACACCGGTGGCGGTGATGGTCGGCGCGAACCGCGTCGTGCCGGCCGCGGGGATCATCCACCCGCTCGGCAACGCGGAGCTGTCTCCCGAAGACGAGAAGGCGCTGCGGCGGCGCATCGTCGAGCAAGCGCTCCGGGCGCTCGCGACGGACGTCGCGCAGCCGACCGTGTTTACCGGTCCGTCCTCGGACCGCTCCGGTCCATCCCAGGACCGTCCCGGTCCGCTCGCGGACCACTCCGATCGATGACGGCCCTCGTCCGGCTCGACGTCTTCTCCGACTATCTCTGACCCTGGTGCTACAACGCCGCGGTGCGGCTCTCGGACATCGAAGACGCGTACGGCGATCAGGTGGAGATTCACTGGCGCGCGTTTCCGCTGATCCCCGATGACCGTCCCGGCCGTCGTAGCACGCCGCACACGGCCGACAGCCGGCGGCGCGCGGGAGCCGAGGAACCACGCGCGCACTTCGCGCTGCCGCCCGCCGACATCGAGTTGCCATCATCGAGCTTGCCAGCGCTGACTGCCGCGAAGGCTGCCGAGCGCCAGGGCTCGCGCGCGTTCGCCACCCTCCATCGCGCCGTGTTCGCCGCGCATTTCGGCGACAACGCCGACATCAGTCGTCCTGACGTGCTGTGGCTTCTCGCTCAATCGTGCGGGCTCGACATGATGCGTTTCGAGCGCGACTGCGCGAGCGGCGAGCCGCATCAGGACGTGCTGCGCGACTACGCCGAGGCGGTCGCCTGGTTCGGCGTGTCGGCGCTCCCGACGGTGATCTTCAACGAGAAGATCTCGCTGGTGGGAGCGGTCCCGGTCGAGCAGTACCGGTTGCTTCTCGACTGGATGCTGGCGGGAGAACCCGGAGATGTTATCCCGCTCGATTTCAGCGGCGCGGCGCCACCGGGGACGACGTCCGTGACCAGCGCCGGGTAGCGACTCCGAAGAGGCGGTCCTCGATCTACGCGAGCCCGTCCCACCGCAACACGTACAGTCCGTGGTTCTTGTCGGTCAGATAGATGTAGCCGCGCCGATCGACGAGAACATCTTTCGACTGCGCGACGAGCTTCGAGGGCAAGACGCCGCGGCGCACCGTCGGATCCGGCGGAACGAACCAGCCGACCTCACGGGGGAGGCGCGCGTCGCTCACGTCGACGATCCGGAGCCCGGCGTTGAAGTACGTGAGGAAGATCACGTCGTCGCGGTCGAGCAGCACCGGCTGATGCTGCGCCTGATGCTGGTTGTGCGGACCGAACCGGCCGCCGCGCTCGCAGAAGTTCCGGAATGGCGCGCCCGGCGGCGGCGCGGGAAGCGGAAACAGCGACACGAGGGTGGGCGTGGTCTCATTCGTGATGTCGACGAGACCCGCAAAGCCGAGCGGTTCGCGGCAATCCTCCGCGATCGCCTCCGAGTTGACCGCGACCAGCTTGCGGCGCGGCAACGGCACTGCCGTGTGCACCGCGATGTTCGCCTGGAACGGGGGCGAGAACGACAGACGGCCGATCATGCGAGGCTTCGTCCTGTCGGCGAGGTCGAGGACGATCAGGCCTGCCGCGCCATAGGGAAGGAACGCGCGCTCGCCCGCGACGTAAGGGCCTCCGTGCAGCGACGTCCCCGCCGGCGCGCCCGTTTCTCCGCCCGCGCGCCCTTGTCCAGGAAACCACCACCGCGCCACTTCCACCGGATGCGCCGGGTCGGCGATGTCGATGCTCTGGTAGACGTTGCCGACGTAGCCGTCGAGCCCGGCCGCGAGGTGAACGTACCGTCCGCCGTCGTAGTAATTGCGGTGCGTGCCGCTGCCACCGGTCGCCCAGTGACCGAGCCGCACCGGGTTTTCCGGATCGCGCACGTCCCAGATCAGCACGCCGTTCTCGAACGGCGCCTGAGAGTCGCCGCCCCAGTTGGGCGCGATTCGCTCGAGCGCGGTGATCATCGTGCCGTCCGCGACCTGGACCTGGATCGTCCACGTGTTCGCCAGTCCCTCGATGAACCGGAGGAGCTTCGGCGCGCTCGGGTCGGTGACGTCCACGATGGACCATCCCCGATGCCAGAGATGGCCGAGGTAGAGATAGAAGCGCCCGCCGACCTCCTGCATCGCCAGCTTGAAGCCGGGGCGACCATCCAGATCGCTGTATCCGACGACGGCGACGCGATCGCTCCACGCGGGGCCTGGGGCGTTCACGTCGTGTCCTCCACGCGGGCCACCGGCGGGATGTGATCCGCCCACGGCTGCGCCTTCTCGAAGGCCGCCGCCGCGCGGAGCACCGCCGCCTCGCCGCGGCGCTTGCCAACGATCTGGAGTCCGACCGGCAGGCCGCTCTCCAATGCCGACTCGCGTGTCAGCGTGACGATCGCGTTCACCCGAGGATTGACCGCGTCGATGCGCGCCAGGACCGCCTGCATCACCTCGAGCGGCGAGACCCTGCGCGCGCGGTAGAGGCGGAGCAGCTCCGCCGCCGGCGTGAAGGTGAGATCTGCCCGGGTACGGCCGGACGCTCCGGATGGCGTCATCGCGATTCCTTTCGAAGAGGACGAGGCCGACCGCGCTACGCAGGTCGCTGCCCGAGCGGCAGCGGCAACTCGCCGAGGACGTGCGCGGACATCACCCGGCGAACGGTGGCGACGTCGAGACCGGCGGCGCCGATCCGATCGCCGAGCTCCGCGATCGCGCGATCCACGTCTTGCATCACCTTCCACTGCTTGAACAGGTCGGGCTTCTCGAGGCCCATCGCCTCGCCGACCAGCTCGAGGAAGTTGACGATGCGGAACGGATAGTCGCGCTCGTGCGCGCAGAGCTCACGGTGACAGGCGTGATAGATCCCGACGAGACAGTCGACGCCGGCGGCGGCCGCGGCCCCCAGCTCCTGCGCGTGGAGCTCGCGCTTGTAATCCATCACCGGCGCGAGCGAGTTACACATGTACCCGACGCGCGGCTGATCCAGCTCGACCAGCTCGAGACCGGGAATCGCGCGCAGGATCTTCACCACGCCTTCCGTCACGCCGCGCACGCCGGGGTGCTCGTGCAGCGCGACGCGACGCTCCACGCGGCGGACGAACTGCGGCGTCAGCCGATCGAGCCGGTCGGCGATGTACGGCACCACGTGCTCGAGCGAGAAGCCGGGATTCGTCGACGGCATCAGGATCTCGCCGAGCTGGATGTTGCACGTCGGGCACCACGTGAGCACGTGCGGGATCCCGGTGCCCGCGAAGCCGTTGACGGTGCCGACACCGACGCGCGCGCTCGACCGAACGTCGCCGGCGCGAAACTGGATGACGCCGCAGCAGTTGGCGGGTCCACCGAACACCCGGTATCTCGTTCCGAGACGATCCAGCACGTCCAGGCACAGGAGCGCGATGTGCGGCGTCTTGAGCACGTTGCATCCGAGGTACATCACGACATCCGCCTGCGCCGGCGCCGCCGCCTGCGCGGCATGCGTGACGTTTCCGAGAAACTCGGACGGCAGCTGCAGCCGCGACATCACCCGCACGCCCTGCGACATCGTCTGGAAGTTCTTCAGCCCTGCTTCGCGCAGCGTCTCGGGTGGACGTCGCTGGTGCAGCTTGACGCGGGCCATCGCCAGCATGAAGCGCGGGTTCACGCCGTCGTCGCAGGCCTCGATACATGCGCCGGAGCCCGTGCACGTCTGCGCCCACCTGGCGCCCTCGCTGTCCGGGTCGCCGGCGCCGCGCAGGATGTCGATGACCTGGCCGACGACGGCCTGCGGATCGCGGCGATCCACGTTCGCGGGACCGGCAGTGGGACAGACCTCGACGCAGCGGCCGCAGCGCGAGCAGGAGTCCACGATCTCGCTGACGCGCTCGTCGAGGCTCGCCACGAACGCCGTTTCGCGCTCACTCATTGATCTTCCTGGGGGCCCCGAATGGCCCCCAGACCCCCACCGCTCGGACGCACCCCGGCAAAGCCGTGGCGCGCCTCGTGATCGGTACGCGACCTCTCATCGCCGAACATCCTAACACCGGGCCGGGATCGACGATGCTCCGGCCGGTCCATCCCGGGGTGTTGCGTGCCTCGCGTTTGGGGTTATGCTCTCGGCGTCGCGCCGTCACGGCAGACCGTCACAAGCGTCAAGTCAACCCCAGCCGAAAGGAGTCGCACCGTGATCTACGAGATCAGAACCTACCGCATCGCTCCCGGCAGCCTGGCCGACGTCGAGAAGCGTTTCGGCGAGGCGTACGAGTACCGCAAGAAGTACTCGGAGCTCACCGCGTTCCTGCACACCGAGGTCGGCCCGCTGAACGAGATCATCCACATCTGGCACTACAAGGACCTCGCGGACCGCGATCGCGTCCGGGCCGATGCGGCGAAGGAGGCGAACTGGCCGCCGAAGATCCAGGAATTCATCCGGGAGATGAGGTCGGAGATCATCAAGCCGTTCGCGTTCATCCCCGAGCCGCGTCCGGGCAAGATGGGGCCCGTCTACGAGCTCCGGTACTACACGCTGAAGCCCGGGTCGCTTCCGGAAGTCTCGAAGCGCTGGGAGGGAGCGATCGGCGAGCGCGCGAAGATGTCGCCGGTGGTGTTCGCCGGCCCCGTGGAGTTCGGCAAGGCTGGGCGTACCAGGGCATGGATCACCGCATGCAGACCCGTGAGGAGGCGCGCAAGAAGGGCGTGTGGCCGCCGCCGGGCGGCGGCAGCCATCTGCTGACGCAGGACAACAAGATCCTCCTGCCGGCGTCGTTCTCCCCGCTGCAGTAGCGTTTCGCTCCGGGGTGCCGGCGAACGCGCCGGCGCCCCGGTTCCCACTTTCCGCCCCTCATTCCCGGATTTCGACCGCTCGTCAGATTCCCCGTGTGCCCGGCCGCGAAGGGATGGATCATCGGCGCCACGAGGAGGACGTCGATGACCACGTCACGATGGATGCCCAAGTGGATGCACGACCGCGATACCGATGAGTTCTCGCCCGTGCCGACCCGGGTCGTCTCGAACGAGGAGTATCTGCCGCTTCCGCAGACGCGCGAGCAGCAGCGGGTGGCTCTGGCTTTGCGCGAGATGTCGGGGCGACATTCGCGCCGGCTCGGGGTCTCGCGCCGGGACTTTCTCGGCTCGAGCGCCGGCATGGCGGCCGCGTTCCTCGCGTTCAACGCGGTCTTCGGCCGCATCTTCGACGTCGATCCGGTCGAGGCGCTGGAGCCCGCCGCGACCGACGCGCGCACACCCGCCGGCCAGTTCGTGTTCGACATCCAGACGCATCACGTGGCGGCGCCGCGCCAGTTCCCCGGACTGCTGGAGTTGCGCAAGCTCGGACGTCAGTGGAACCCGCTTCTCGACAAGGACCGCGGGACCATGGACGAGCTCTACCTCGCGAACTACATCAGGGAGATCTTTCTCGACAGCGACACGACGGTGGCGGTGATCAGCGGAATCCCGTCGGCGACGGACGAGACCAACATCCTGCCGCCGGGCGAGATGGCGCGAACGCGCGATGTCGTGAACCGGCTCGCGGCGTCGCAGCGCGTCGTCGCGCACGGGCTGGTGGCGCCGAACAAGGGCGCGCGCGATCTGGACGAGATGAAGCGACAGTCCGAGCAATACAAGATCGGCGCGTGGAAAGGCTACACGGGGATCTCGTTTGGCTCGCCGCCCGCCCCGTGGCGCGTGGACGACGAGAAGGTCGCCTACCCGATGCTCGAAGCCTCGCGCCGGCTCGGCGTCAAGAACATCTGCCTGCACAAGGGTCTTCCCTTCCAGGGCACGGACCCGCAGTCGTGGCACCCGCGCGATATCGAGCGCGCGGCGCAGGATTTTCCCGACCTGAACTTCATCGTGTACCACTCGGCGTTCCTGTCGCTGCGCCCGTGGATCGGCGCGGGACCCGAACGCTTCGAGCCGCCCGCGCGCGTCGACTGGGTGACCGACCTCTGCGAGATCCGGCGGCGCAATCCGAAGCTGACGAACATCTACGCCGAGCTCGGATCCACGTTCGGCATGATGGTGATCACCGCGCCGATGCTCTGCGGCCACGTCCTCGGCATGCTGATCCAGGCGCTCGGCGCCGATCACGTGCTCTGGGGCACCGATTCGATCTGGTGGGGCTCGCCGCGCTGGCAGATCGAGGCCTTCCGACGGTTCACGATGCCGGAGCCGCTGCAGGCGCGCTTCGGCTATCGCGCCCTCACGCCAGACGTCAAGACGCAGATCCTGGGACTGAACGCCGCACGCCTCTACGGAATCGACCCCGGCGGGCATCGCAACCCGGTGCCGCCGGACTTCGTGTCGAAGCTGAAGGCCGCGTACCTGGACGAGGGTCCGCGGCCGAGCCTCACGCAGTACGGATGGGTGCTCGAGAGTTGAAGGAGGTCACGATGCGATTCCGGAATTCGCTCGCCGCCGGCGTTCTCCTCACGCTGCTCGGCGCAGCCGCGACACCGGCCATCGCGCAGGCGCCCTCGGGATTCCCGCGCGTCATCGACGCGCTCAAGGCGGCGCCGGGATGCCTCGGCGTCGAGACCGGGCAGACCGCGAGCGGCCGGCGCGTCATCTTCGCGTGGTTCACCGGGAAGCAAGCGCTGGTGGACTGGTATCACAGCGACGTCCATCAACGGGCGATGCGCACCGTGTTCCCGGACCAGACGTTCGACCGGACGCCGCTGCCGGATTTACCCGACGACAGCGGACCGATCCTGACGATCGTGTCGGTGAAGTTCGCGGAAACGCCCGGCGCGGACACGGCGTCGAGGAAGATCGAGTCGATCGGGATCGAGCTTTACGGTCCGCTACCGGGTGGCGTGGCGGTCGGCGGACGATTCGCGCCCGCGGCGATCAAGATCCGCGGCCTGCGCGAGATCGATCTGAAAACGGCGACCGGTCAGGCGCGGTGAACCATCACCGCAAGCCAGCCGAACGCAGCCGCGGGAACACCACGTCGCGAAATGCGTCGCGCTCCGCCTCCGGACCGACGAAGGTCTGAAACGCCATCAGATACAGATTGCGGACGCCGAGCTTCGTCATCTCGGCGATGCGATCGGCGCAATGCTCCGGCGTGCCGACGAGACCCATCGCGTCGCACAGCTCGGCCACCACGTCGTCCGGCACGAACGACGTGGCCGCGATCGCCGCATCCCAGTCGTGCGCGTGCGAGAGATCGGGATAGATCTTCCACACGGCGTCGGGAATCTCGAGCTTCGGCAACGTGAGACCCGCCGGCTCGAGCCAGTGACCGCCCCATCTCAAAATTCCCCAGTGCACGGCCGT
>QHRT01000214.1 GCA_003220195.1 Candidatus Rokuibacteriota bacterium
TCGCAATCATGTGCGTTGGCCCGGGAGGGAATGGGACCGGCGAACGCGCGGCGCCCTGAGCCGATGCGGCGGCCGCTCCTAGTCTCGACCGCCCCACGGGTCGAACACCGGCACTCCGGTCGGCCTGATGTCGCTCGTGTTCCTTGTCGCGAACGTCAGGCCGTGATGGAGCGCCGTCGCGGCGAGCTGCGCGTCGATGGTCGGCAGCGTCAGTCGGCGCCGTTTCGCCAGCGCCTCGAACTGGCCCCACCGCTCCGCGACGGCGTCATCAAACGCGAGCAGTCGGCCCGCGAAACGGATCCGGACGTCGTGGTCCAGCCAGCTCTGCAACGCCGCACGTTTCGGTTCCTTCGGGTCGAGAAGCTCGATGCCGTTCCGGATCTCGCCGATCGTGATCACGCTCAGGTACAGAAGTTGTTCCGACGTCGAATCCACCCACTCGACGACACGGCGATTCGATCTCGGCTTCATGAGCTCGGAGATGACGTTCGTGTCGAGAAGGAAGCCGGCAGCGGTCGCTACCAGTCGATGGTCCTCGTGGTGTCGCGTTTAGGCCTCAGATCGAGGCGGCGACCGCCCGTCGGCGCCGAGCGGAAGAACTCGACGAGGGAGACAGGTTGGCGCGAGCGCTCGGCACCGCGGTCGAACTCCTCGGCGGCAACGACCACGACGGCTTCGCCTCGCTGTTTGACCACGCGCTGCGGACCCTCGGTTCGCACGCGCCGGAACAGCTCGCTGAACCGGGCTTTCGCCTCATGAAGTTGCCAGACGGACGGCTTCGCCATCTTGTGCAGACTAACTTGACTGGTCAGACTGGTCACCTCTAGAAGTTCCAGGACGCCCGCGTTTCGGCCTGCCTACTTGCGAACGGGAGTCGTGGCCGCCGGACCGTCCGCGACGAGTTGCAGGGTGACGGCGTCGTCCCGGGTCATCGCAAAATGCGGTTGGTCCCTCGGCTCGACGATCACGCTGCCCGGGCCCAGCGCCTTCAGCTTCCCTTCGTCGAACGTGTCTCCCTGGCCGTAATACAGGGTCCCCGAGAGGATCGTCGCGACTCTCCACGCTTCGGCATGCGAGTGCGGCGCTAACTTGAAGGCGGCCGGGATCCGGAGGTGCATCACGTAGATTCCGCTCTTGCCCGGGTCGCCGACCAGCACCGACGAGGAGAGGCCCGGCTGCGCCGGGTCGGCGACGAACTTCATCTCCGCCGGTGTCACCGTGAACAGGGTCGTGAGACTGCCCTGAGCGAAGGCGATCGCGCCCCCGACCGCGACGGCGATGAAGACGGCGACCGTGGCGAGTCTTTTGCCCGTCGCGCTCATGCTCGCTCTCCTGTGTGACGCGCCGTCATGTTCGTCATCTGACTTCGCGCCGGACCGTCGTCACGGTCGCCCGAGCGCCGGAGTGCTGGCCGGCGGGCGGCGATGTCGGGTCCCCTGCTCGTACGCGTAGGCGAGCTTGATCAGCTGCGGCTCGCTCCACGCGCGTCCGAGGAGCTCGACGCCGACGGGCAAGCCGTCCCCCGTGAAGCCGGCCGGCACGACGATGGCGGGCAGGCCGGAGTTGGCGCTGAGGTGGCAATTCGTCCCCACCTGCACCTGGCCGATCACGTTGGCCTTGCGACGGATGGTCGGATACGCCAGAGCATCGACGCGACTGTCGGCCATCGCTTTCAGAGTCGCCTGCTTCAGGGTGTCGCGCTTGACCACGTGCTCCAGGTATTCCTTCGTGTCGCGCGACTCGACGGCCTGCGAGTTGCGCAGCTGTGTCTCGATGCCGGGGTGGTACTTGCCGGACGTCAGCACCTCTTCGAGCGTCCGCACCGGCGCGGTCGGGCGCGCGGCGAGGTAGGCATTGAGATCGAACTTGAAATCCTGCGCGAGGACCAGGAAGCCTCGCATGCGATCCAGGAGCAGCTCGCTCAGGCCGGGAATCGTGACCTCGACGACCTCCGCGCCCTGAAGCTTCATCTCGTCGACCGCCTTTCGCACGACGGTCGCGACCTCGGCGTCGTCGGGATCCGTGCCGAGCAGCGCGGTCAGGAGACCGATGCGCGCGCCGCGCAAACCCGAGAGCTGCAACGCATCCGTGTAGCTCTTCGGGACGTGGCCGATATTCGCGGCCGTCTGCGGATCGGCGGGATCGTAGCCGACGGTCGCATCGAGGACGATGGCGACGTCGGTCACGGTGCGCCCGAGCGGTCCCCCGACGTCCTGCGTGCCGGACAGTGGAATGATGCCGGTGCGGCTCGCCAGCCCCTGCGTGCCGCGAATGCCAGCCAGGCTGTTGTGCGACGCGGGGATGCGAATCGACCCGCACGTGTCGCTGCCCATCCCGACGGCGGCGAAGTTCGCGCTGATCGCGGCGCCCGTCCCGCCACTGGAGCCGCCCGGATTGCGATCGAGCGCGTACGGGTTCTTCGTCTGGCCGAACAGCGAGCCGAGCGTCGTGATCCCGTACGCGAACTCGTGCATGTTCGACTTCGCGATGACGATCGCGCCGGCGTCGCGGAGCTTCTTGACGAGGAAGGCGTCGGTCGCCGGTGTCCAGCCCGCCAGCGCGCGCGAGCCGGCGGCGGTCTGCATGCCGGAGGTCTCGTAGTTGTCCTTGACGATCACCGGAATGCCGTGCAGCGGTCCGCGGAGTCGCCCGCTTTTGCGCTCCGCGTCCAGGAGATCGGCCTCGGTCACAGCTCCCTTGTTGATGGCGCTGATGGCGTTCAGCGCCGGGCCGCGCTGGTCGTACGCGTCGATCCGCGCCAGGTACATGCCGACCAGACCGCGCGAGGTCACCGAGCCCGCCGCCAGCGCGGCTTGCAACTCGGGAATCGTCGCCTCCAGCACTTCGAACGACCGCACCGGCGCTTGAGCACGTCCGTCTCCGACGATGCCGCCGCACAACAGTAACGAGAAGCCGAGAACCACCGTGATGAGCCGCATGATCAGTACCGGTACACCGTCTTGTGCCCGGCCTCGCGCAGCTCGCGCTCGCGGACCGCGCGATCCCAGGGATTCATCAGGTCCTCCCAGACTTCGATCTCCCACCAGTTGGTGTCCAGGTCCTCCAGGTAGAACGAGTACGAGCCGTGCTGGTGAGTCGCCTTCATGACTTTCCGGATCCCGAACTTCTCCCGCTCCTGCTCCGCGGCCGCGTGCAGCTTGTCGATCACGGCTTGATCGGTCCAGAGCGTGATGCCGTGGTGATTCATCACCGTCTGCTCCAGGAGTCGATCGCCGACCTCCACGACGATCACGTTCACGCCGCCGTTGCCACGACTCATGAAGTAGTCGGGCCCGCGACGCTCGGCGTCGAGTCCCAGGAAGTGCTGGTAAAAGCGCAGCGTCGCGTCGAGCTTGCGGCACTCGAGCATCACGTAGCTGATCGGCCCGGCGGGCACGATCGAGTTCCCGGGCTCGGCGTCGGCGGGAATCTCCATCGGACCGAAGGGCCCGTCGTTCTCCTCGATCCGCCACCAGTTCGCGTCGGCATCCTCGAGATAGAAGCCGTACGTCCCCACGCCGAACTTTGCGGGATCCTCGCGACCGGGCGCCGTGATCTCTCGCATGCCGTGCTCGTCGCGGACCGCCGCGATCTTTCGATGCGCGAGATCCACGGCCCCCGCGTCGCGGACCGGACGGGTGTAGAAGTTCAGGAACGGCTGCGGAGACCTTCTCGGCAGCTCGATGAAGGCCGCGTAGTGGCCGTTCGCGGCCAGGAGATGGCCGGCCTTGTCCAGGACCTGATGGGTGCGGAGACCGAGCACGTCCCGGTAGAACTTCAGGCTGTTGCTCAGACTGGCGACCTCGAGTGTCGTGTGCGTGGCCCGGGCTGACTCGATGACTGGCATGGCTCTCCTCCTCTCAGCGGACTGCGATCGGGCTACCTGGCGAGCCCGTCGCCCCCTTGAGCGGCACCGGGACGAAGATGTAGGCGAACTCCCAGACGCGGTCCCGAGCCAGCTCGCTCAGATCGAGGTTTTCGTGATTGAAGATTCCGTTCTTCGTCAAGAGCTCCTGGTGGACGGGCCCGCGCAGATCGGGATCGGGATTGGGTTGCACCTCCGTCGCCCACGTGTCGGAACCGACGCATGCGATCTGGCGGTCGGCGAGCCATCGCGCGACCTCGAGGCCGATCCCCGGCTCGCCGCTGTCGAACCGCGCGTTGTCCTTCATCCAGAGACTTCCCCACCCGGTGTTGAAGAGGACGACGTCGCCTCTGCGGATGTCGGCGATCCCCTGCTTGGTCATCGCGCCGCGAACGTCGGCCAGCGTGATCTCCTCACCCTTGTCCAGCATCCGGCCCTTGTAGCCGGCCATGTCGAGGAGCACACCGCGCGTGAAGAACGGCTTGACCTTCTCGACGCCGAGCTTCTTGAGCCCGTACGGTGACACCATCTCCGCGCCCGTCACGCCGTTGTAGAAGCGCATGGCGTTCAGGTCGCCTTCGGCGCCGACGAGGACGCCGATGTGCCCGAGGCCGTCGAACTGCGTTCCCACCTGGCCGATCTCTCCCGTGACGAACTCCTCGTTGAAGATCAGCTTGTTCTTGGCAAAGGGCCCACCGGTCGGAAGCGTGGGAATCACGAGCTTGTAGCTGCGCAGACCGCGGCTCGGCATGCCGGGCTCGTAGGGGCGGCCCAGTCGGTACACTTTGCCGGTCGTGATCAGCTTCACGGCCTCGAGCACCTTTTCCGGAGTCATCAAGTTGGACGCCCCGGCCTCGTCGCCGGGTCCCCAGCGTGAAGGCCACCATTGAGGGCCGATGGGCGTTGTCGCCTGGGCGGCCGCCACGGCCGCGCTCGCCACGAGAAACGTTCCGATCACGAGACTCATCAACGTGCGCTTTGCGGTCTTCATCGCTCTCCTCCCGTCAGGATCGGCGAGTGGCGCGAGCGTACGCGGACGCCTCGAATCGAGTCAAGGACCGCTCGATTGACACGCTATCCGCCGACGCGCATGATCCCGGCACAGTCGACCGTCCGGACTCGGGAGCCGACATGCCGTGTCCTTCCACTTCGCTACCCACCGCGACCGATCACCACGCCGCTGACCCCGGAGGGTGAAGACCATGACTCGACGAGCGCCTGGATCGCGTGAGGAAGATGCGTGGCTGAGTGACGAGCAGCTGGCGCAGTGCGTCGCCGCCGACGAGACCGACGCCTACGGGTTGCCGATTCCGACGCGGATCGTTTCGAACGGCGAGTACATGCCTCCGCCACAGAGCGCGGAGCAGAAGCGTGTGGAAGCCCGGACGCTCGAGCTCGCCGATGGCGCGGCGAAAAAACTCGGCCTGAGCCGCCGGCAGTTCCTCGCAGGAACTGGAGGGACGGCCGCGGCCCTGCTGGCGATGAACGAAGTCTTCGGCCGTTTCTTCGACGTCACGCCCATCGAGATGTTCGAGTCCGCCGCCTGGGCGGCCACCGGCGCCCCGTCGAACCTGTTCGTCTTCGACGATCAGACGCACACCGTGCGCGGGAGCATGCCGGGGCCGGCTGCGCTGCGGGCGGTCGCTCAGGGCCCCACGACGCCGGGATTCACCGCGAATCCCTTCAATCCCGACGGTCTGCTCGACGAGCTGGGCCGCCCGTGGAGCCCGTGGAGCCCGACGCTCGTCGGCGCGCCCGTCGGGCCCGACCTGTTCCACGTCGGCAACTACATCAAGAACATGTTCCTCGATCCAGCTGCCCGGCGAGGCGAACCCGCGGCCACCGAAGAGCATTCCCGACTCAATGGCCGGCGCGATCCTCACGGCCGAGCAGACCGTGGCCGTGCGTGACTTCGTGAACCGTATCTCGGGCTCGCCGCGGCTGCTGGCCCACGGGCTCCTGTTCCCGGGCGTCGGCAACCGCGACTACATGCAATTCCAGATCGACAACTACAAGCCGGACTCCTGGAAGGGCTACAACATCAACCGGGCGGCCAAGCTCGATTCGAACCCGATGA
>QHRT01000215.1 GCA_003220195.1 Candidatus Rokuibacteriota bacterium
TGACGATTCGCGAGAATCTCCGGTTCTTCGCCGGCGTCTACGGCGTGCCGGAGGAGGAGCGCGAGGAGAAGACGCGGTGGGTCCTGGCGTTCTCGGGGCTCGAAGGACAGGGCGATCAGATCACGGGCCGCCTGCCCGGAGGATGGAAGCAACGCGTCGCCTTCGGCGCGGCGATCATGCACGAGCCGAGCGTGCTCTTCCTCGACGAGCCGACGTCCGGCGTCGATCCGCTGGCCCGACGCGCGCTCTGGCGAATGATCAACCAGCTCGCCGACGCCGGCACGGCGGTGCTCGTGACGACGCACTATCTCGAGGAGTCCGAGCAGTGCAATCGGCTGGGGTTCATGGTGGCCGGCGAGCTCGTCGCGGAAGGCAGCCCGAGCGAGATCAAGACTCGCCAGCCGGGACATCTGCTGGAGCTCGTCGTCGATCAGCCGCAGCGCGCGGCGGACGTCTTGAAGGCGCGCCGCGAGCGGTGGCGCGTGTCGCTCTTCGGATCGCGGACGACGTGGAGGCCGGGCGCCAGGCCACCGTGCGCGACCTCCAGGAGAGCGGCATCCGCGTCACGCAGGTTCGCGAGGTCCGGTTCTCCCTCGAGGACGTCTTCATCAGCGTCGTCGCGAAGGCGCGCCGCCCGGGTCCGGTCGACGTCGCGGCGTGAACGCTCGTGGGCTCAACACCGATCAGACGCATCCTCGCCCAGGCTCACAAAGAGGTGATCCAGATCGTCCGGGACTGGCGGACGCTGGCGCTGGCGCTCGTGCTGCCGGTCGTGCTGCTCGTCCTGCTGAGCGCGGGCCTCTCGCTGCGCGTCGATCACCTGCCGATCGTGGTCGAAGATTTCAGCGCATCGCCGGCGTCCCAGGACTTCGTGGACGCGTTCCGCGCGTCGATCAGCCTGCACGTCGTGCCGTGGCCGGTCGATCGCCGCCCGGAGGACGCGCTCACGTCGGGCGCGGCGCGCGCCGTGCTCATCATCCCGGAGCACTTCGGACGAGACATCGCGCGAGGCGTCGAGACGTCCGTCCAGCTGCTGGTCGATGCGTCCGATGCGAACAGCGCGAGGCTGACGGCAGGGTATGCCGGCCAGATCACGCGCGCCTACAATCGGCAGCGCGCGCCGGCCGTCCAGCGCTCCGCGCTGGTCCAGACCGCGATCCGGCTCTGGTACAACCCGGGACTGTCGTCGAAGAAGTTCTACGGCCCCGGAATCTTCGTGCTGGGCCTCTCGATGTTCCCTCCGCTTCTCGCGGCGCTCGCGATGGCCCGGGAGAGCGAGCAGAAGACAATTCTACAAATCTATGTCTCGAGCGTCTCCGCGCACGAGTTCCTGCTCGGAAAGATCGCCGCGTTCACGGCCGTCGCGCTCGCGGAGTGCCTCGTCATGCTCACCGTGCTCTTCACGTACTTCGGCCTCCGCCTGGCCGGTGATCCGACGCCGTTCATCGTCGCCACCATTCTCTACGCGTTCTGCGTCGCGTCGTTCGGCACCATGGTCGGCGCGACGATCCCGAGCCAGGTGGCCGCGATGCAGGCGGTGGCGCTGGGCGGGTTTCTCCTGGTCTTCCTGCTCTCGGGATTGATCTTCCCGATCGAGAACATTCCCGCCGGGCTCCGGTGGATCTCGAACTTCATCTGGGGTCGCTACTACATCGAGATCGTGCGCGACGCCCTGTTGCAGGGCGGTGGCTGGCCGGCCGTGTGGCTCAAGGTCCTCATCATCGGCCTCATCGGCGCGATCTTCTACGGGATCGCCTGGCGCGGCATGCGCCGGATGCAGCTCGAGGCGTGACGATGCCGCGCCTCGCTTCCGGCCGCCGCCTTCAGGCGCTCATCGCCAAGGAGTTCAGCCAGATCCGGCGCGATCGGCGTCTCGTGATCTCGCTGATCCTGCCGCCCGTGTTGCAGCTGACGCTCTTCGGCTTCGCCCTCAGCGCCACCGTCTCGAATCTCCGGCTCGGGGTCGTCGACGAGAGCCGGACGCCCGAGAGCCGCGAACTGGTGGCGACCTTGACCGAGAGCCGCAGCTTCCGGCTCGGCGGATCCTACGCGACGTCGACCGAGCTCGGAAATGCGATCAGCCAGGGGACGCTCGACGCGGGCGTGGTGATCCCGTATCGGTACGCGCGCGACTTGCAGCGCGGACGCCCGACGACGGTGCAGTTCCTCCTGAACGCGATGAACGCCAACACCGCGACCATCGGACAGGCGTACGCGGAAGGCGTGATGCAGAGCTACAACAGTACCCTGCCGCGACGGCAGACCGACGCGGGCCCCGACGGGAACGTCGCGCCCGGACCGAGTCGCCAGGGCCAGGTGCGGCTCGTCCCCGCGTTTCTGTACAACCCCGGGCTCGTCGATTCCTGGTTCATCGCGACGGGCGTGTTCGGCTTGTTGCTGATCCTGAACAGCTCACTGATCGCGTCGGCGGCCATGGTCAAGGAGCGCGAAGCGGGAACGATCGAGCAGCTGCTCATGTCGCCGGCCAGCACCGCCGAGATCATCGTCGCCAAGATCACGCCGCTGCTCGTCTTGCTCTCGCTGATGATGCTGCTGGCCATCGCCGTGTTGAAGGTCGTGTTCCGGGTGCCGTTCCACGGAAGCCTTCCGTTCGTGCTGTCCGGCGGTGTCCTGTGCATTCTGTCCGGCATCAGCCTCGGCACCGTGATCGCGACGCTGAGCAAGTCCGCGCAGCAGGCGCAGCTGACCGCGTTCTTCATCAACCCGCCGCTCTCGTCCCTGTCGGGCGCGCTGAACCCGATCGAAGCGATGCCGGGCTGGCTGCAGCCGCTGACCGCGCTCAATCCCATCCATCACTTCGCGGTCATCGTGCGCGACGCCATGCTGAAGGGCAGCGGAGTCGCGACGCTCTGGCCGAACTTCCTGGCGCTCTTCGCCTTCACCCTCGTCCTCGGCGGGCTCAGCATCTGGCGATTCAGGAAGCAGCTGAGCTGACGAATCAGCGGGAGTACGACTCGAGCAGGACGCGGCGCAGTAGCTTGCCGGTCGGACTCTTCGGGAGCGCATCGACCAGCTCGTAGCGGCGGGGGCGCTTGAAGCTCGCGAAATCGGGCGCGCGCCGACAGAACCGGTCGAGCGAGTCCGGCGTGACCGTCGTGCCCGGACGCGCGACGACGAACGCCGCCACGATCTGGCCGAGCCGCGCGTCGGGAAGTCCGACGACGCACGCGTCGGCGACGTCGGGATGCCGCAGCAGCACGTCTTCGACTTCGACCGGGTGCACGTTCTCGCCGCCGCTGATGATCATGTCGTCGACGCGGCCCACCGTGTAGAGGTCGCCGTCGGTGTCTTCGTACACCAGGTCACCGGTGAAGTACCAGCCCTGGCGGATGGCGTTTGCGTCGGCATCGGGACGCCGCCAGTAGCCGCTGAACGCCTCCGGCGAATCGAGGCTCACGATCAACTCCCCGGTCTCGCCGCGCGGAACCAGATCGTCCGGCCGGCCTCGCCGCTCGGGATCCGGGCGGACGACGCGCACGCGGCCGAAGAGTCCCGGTCGTCCGGCGCACGTGGGCTTGGTCAGGATCCGATCGCACACCGTGAACGTGTAGACCTCGGTGCTGCCGAGATGATTCAGGAACACGTCGGGCCGGAAGACCTCGGCCACCCGCCCGGTCAGCGTGCTCGACATCGGTGCGCCGGCGTAGCCGAGCTTTCGCGCGCTCGTGAGATCGTAACGGTCGAGATCGGGCAGCGACACCAGGTCGTGATAGAGCGTCGGCACGAGATAGAGCGCGCTCACCCGCTCCTCCTCGATGAGTCGGGCTGCGTCGCCGGGACGCCAGTCGCGCAGGCACACGAGACAGCCGCCGAGCAGGGCCATCGCGATCATCGAGCGCACGCCCATCGTGTGATAGAGCGGCATCACGCCGAGCGTCCGGTCGCCGAACGAATTGCGGCTCTGGATCACGTGCGCGAGCGCGGCGGAGAGCTCCGCGCGATGGGTGCGAGGCACCCCCTTCGGGCGCCCGGTCGTGCCGGAGGTGTAGAGCATGATGCTGACGTCGTTCTCGGAGACCTCGACCCGATCGTGTCGGGCGCCGGGTCGGCGCCGACGTCGATCCACGTCTTCACGCCGGGCAACGCCGCGCGGCTCGCGAGAACGGCGTCGCGGTTGGCGGGCTCGAACACGACGGCCACCGCCTCGGCGTCCGCGACGCAGTACTGGAATTCTCCGGCGGCGTAGCGCCAGTTGAGCGGCGTGGCGATCGCGCCGAGCGTCTGGCACGCCCAGAAGATGGCCGCGTGCTCCTCGCGGTTCTTGAGCGAGAGAACGACGTGATCGTGACGCCGGACGCCGAGATCGCCGAGCGCCCGGGCGATCCGGTGGACGCGCGCGCACCAGGCGCGATACGGCCGGCGACGATCGCCGTCCACGATCGCCTCGGCGTCCGGCGTGCGCTCGGCGGCGACCTCGAGGACGCGGCCGAGCACGGTGACCCCTACTGCTTGACCAGGATCAGGTCCGTCTCGACCAGGATGTCGTCCGACAGCTTGAGGATCAAGAGCTGCGGGACCTTCATGTCGTGGTTCGTGAACTTCGTGTCGAACTTCATCTTGACGCGCAGGTTGTCCTGGGTGAAGCCGAAGCGCTTCTGCTGCTCGGCCTGCTCGGGCGTGAGCTTGATGTAGGTCACCGTGCCTTCGGCCTGCCGATCGACCGGCTTGCCGCGCACCGTGAACGTCCCGTGAATCTTGGCCGGCACGTCCTTGCCGGGCACGAGCGGGCCCGCGAGCTCGATCTGCTTCACGTCGAAGATCGCGTAGCGGTTCGCGTCGTTCGCCTCACTGTCGAGGAAGTCCTTGCTCCGCATGTGCGAGTCGCGACGATCGACGCCCGTCCGCACCGCGTTCAGGTCGACCTTGATCGTGCCGCGCGCGTCTTGCGGCTTCGCGAGGTCGACGTTCATCGTTCCGGTCACCGCCCGCTCGGGCAGTGGCGTGCCGCCCGGACTCGCCACCGTTCCCACGATGGTCTCGAGCGGCGCCTCGGTCTTGAACGACGCCCGAGAGTTCGTGTTGACCACGAACGTCGCGGTATCGGCCCACGCCGCGCATGGCGTCAGGGCCACAAGGAACAGGAGCAGCGCGATCAATCGTCGCCACGGACGCATTGGCATCTCCTCATGTGAAGGGGTGGACTGCGCCCGTGAAACGCCCGAGCGCCGGCGGCCGATGATAGCAGAGTCGGCTCGGGGAGCGAATGGAGCGCGGCGAGCTCTCGCGCCTCAGCCGGTCCGCGGCGCGCGCGACGCGAGCAACCGGAAGATGCGGTCCGGCGTGACGGGCAACTCCGCAATCTCGACACCGAGCGAACCGAGCGCGTCCGACACCGCGTTCGCGATCGCCGCCGGCGCGCCGATCGTGCCGCCTTCGCCAACCCCCTTGAACCCGCCGATCGTGGATGGCGAGGGACGATCGAGGTGGCGCACGACGATCGGAGGAATCTCCCACGCCGTCGGGGGCAGATAGTCCATGAGACTGCCGGTCGCGAGCTGTGCCTGGTCGTCGTACACGAGCTCTTCGAGGAGCGCCCCGCCGATGCCCTGCGCGACGCCCCCGATCGTCTGGCCCTCGACGATGCGCGGGTTGATGACTCGCCCGCAGTCCTCGACGACGACGTGGCGGAGGACCGTGACGGCTCCGAGCGCGAGGTCGACTTCGACGACCGCGATGTGGGTCGCGCTCGACGCCGTGCCGAAGAACGGATCGTAGTACCGCGTCGCCTCGAGTCCGGGCTCCAGGCCTTTCGGCAGCCGCCTGGCGCCGAGATACGCGGAGCGCGCGATCTCACGCAGCGACACGCGACGGTCGGGCGCGCCGCGCACCCATGCCGCGCTCTCCTGGAGCTCGATGTCGCGCGCGTCGGCTTCGAGCTGATGCGCGGCGATCGCGAGGGCCTTCTCGCGCACCGAACGGCTCGCGAGAATCGCCGCGCCGCCGCCGAGCACCGCGCTCCGGCTCGCGTACGTCCCGGTGCCGATCGGGCCGGCCGACGTGTCGCCGTGCACGACGCGCACGTCGTCGAGCCGCGCGCCGAGCGTGTCGGCGACGACCTGCGCGAGCGTCGTCTCGTGGCCCTGGCCATGACACGCGAGGCCGAAGCTCGCTGTCACGGTGCCCGTCGGATCCACGCGCACCGTCGCGCCTTCAGTTCCGGTCGCGATGTCGGCGCCGGGCGACGCGGGAATCGCCGAGCCGATGCCGGTCAGCTCGACGTACGACGCGACGCCGACGCCGAGCCGCCGCGTGGCATCGCCCCGAAGCGATTGCGCGGCGCGCACGCCGTCCCAGTCCGCGAGCCGCGCGGCTTCGTCGAGCGTCTCCGCAAAGCTGCCGGAATCCCACACGATGCCGGACGGCGAGCGCCACGGAAACTCGGTGATGAAGTTCCGCCGGCGAATCTCGCGCGGGTCGAGCCCGAGCCGTCGCGCGGCGCGGTCGAGGAGCGATTCCATCACGAACGTCGCGACCGGACGGCCGACCCCGCGGTACGGTCCCATCGGCGCCTTGTTCGTGGCGACGCCGGCGCCCTCACCGAGGTACGCGGGCACGCGATACGGACCCGGCAGGAAGCTGATGACCTGGATCACCTCGATCGACGCCGTCCACGGGACGATCGAATAGGCGCCGACGTCGGCGAGCACGCTCGCGCGAAGCCCGCGAATCGTGCCGTGGCCGTCGAGCGCGAGCGTGGCGTCGATCTCTTCGTCCCACGCCTGGGTGCTCGCGAGCAGGTCCTCGCGGCGATCGCCGATCCACTTCACGGGGCGGCCGACGCGCCGCGCGAGCGCGGCGACGGCGATCTCCTCGGCGTAGACCGAGCTCTTCAGGCCGAAGCCTCCGCCCACGTCGGGCGCGACCACGCGAATCCGGTGTCCGGGCACGGCGAGGCTCTCGGCGAGGGCGTCACGGACCATGCCGGGCACCTGGGTCGACGACCAGAGCGTGAGCCCGTCCGCATTCCACGCGGCGAGCGCAGCGCGATTCTCGATCGGCAGCGCGGCGTGGCGGCGAAACCGGAAACGCTCTCGCACGACGAGCGCGGCGCCCGCGAGCGCGGGGTCGACGTCCCCGTGCCTGAACGCCCGGGTCAGGATCACGTTCGTTCCGAATTCCTCGTGCACGAGCGGGCTCTCTGCGGCCATCGCCGCGCGAGCGTCCGGGACCGGCGGCAGCGGCGACCATTCGACCGCGATCGCGTCGACCGCATCCTCGGCGACGTAGCGAGATTCGGCGACGACGGCCACGACGGGCTCGCCCTGGTAGCGCACTTTGTCCGCGGCGAGCGGGAGAAGGTCCGTCGCGTGGTAGCCGGTCATTCGCGACGCCGCGCGGAGCGGACGAACGGTATCGCGAAGATCCGCGGCGGTGACGCAGGTCACCACACCGGGCATCGCGCGCGCGGATGCGAGATCGACGCGGCCGATGCGGGCGTGCGCGTGCGGGCTGCGGAGAAACGCCACGTGGAGAACGCCGGGAAACGCGAGATCCGCCAGGTATCGTCCGTGCCCGGCGAGGAACCGCGCATCTTCGACGCGCGGGACCGACGCGCCGATGAGACCGACGTCTCTGCGCGTGCCGGGCGCGCCGATCAGCCCGTCGTCCGTCCGAGCTCCTTCGCGGCGGCGTCGACCGCCTTCACGATGCCCTGGTAGCCCGTGCACCGGCACAGCACCGCCGCGATCCCTTCGCGGATTTCGAGCTCGGTGGGATGGGGATTGACGCGCAGGAAATCGAGCGCCGTCAGCAGCATCCCCGGAGTGCAGAACCCGCACTGGAGCCCGTGATGCTGGCGGAACGCTTCCTGGAGCGGATGGAACTTCCCGTCTTTCGCCAGCCCTTCGATCGTGAGGATCTCGGCGCCCTCGGCCTGCACCGCCAGCATCAGGCACGATCGCGCCGCCTCGCCGTTCACGATCACCGTGCACGCGCCGCAGATCCCGTGCTCGCAGCCGACGTGCGTGCCGGTGAGCTCCAGGTCTTCGCGAATGAAGTCCACCAGGAGCTTCCTCGGCTCGCACCGGCCTTCGCGCGCGATGCCGTTCACGGTGAGAGAGATCGAGACGGGCTCGGGCATGGCTACCGTCCTCTTTTCGCCATCGCGCGGCGCACCGCGCGCTCGGTCAGGACGCCGGTCAGGTGCTTCCGGTACGCGGAGGATGCGTGGATGTCGGAATCCGGGTCGACCAGCTCGGCGGCGCGCGCGGCGGCGGCGGCGATCGGCGCGTCGCCGAGCCCGTCGCGCTCGAGAATCTCCTCGGCCGCGCGGAGCCGCACCGGGATCGGTCCCGCGCCCGCGGTCGCGAGGCGGGCCATCGAGCACGAGGCGCCGTCGCCCGCGATCACCGCCGCGATGCCGATGATCGCGAAGTCGCCGTGGCGACGGCTGAACTCCTCGAACGCCGTGCCGGCTCCCGCGTCGATGGCCGGCAGCCGCACTTCCGTGAGGACCTCGTCCGATTCGAGCGACGTCGTCAGATACGTCTGGAACAGCTCTCGCGCCTTCACCGTCCGCTCGCCCTTCGGTCCCTTCACGACGACTTCGCCGTCGAGCGCGGCCAGGATGGCCGGGTACTCGGCGGACGGGTCGGCGTGCGCGATCGAGCCGCCGATCGTGCCGCGCGTGCGGATCGGCAGATGGCCGACGAGTCGCGTGGCTTCGCTGAGCAGCGGCAGCCGCTGGCGCACGACGTCGGAGAACTCGATCGTCCGCTGCCGGGTCATCGCGCCGAACCGCACGACGCCGTCGTCGGCGCGGATGTACGCGAGGCTCGGAATGCGGTTCAGGTCGATCAGCGCCGCGGGCCGGCTCAGCCGGAAGTTGAGCAGCGGCACCAGGCTTTGCCCGCCGGCGAGGACCTTGGCGTCGCCTTCGTAGCGGCCGAGCAGGGCGATCGCCTCGTCGACGCTGCCGGGCGCGTGGTACTCGAACTTCGCGGGCTTCATGCCGACCTCCCCGTGCGGGCCGCCGCGATCATCGCCCAGAGCTTCGACGGTGTGATCGGCAGCTCCGTGATCCGGACGCCGATCGGCGCGAGCGCGTCCGAGACGGCATTCGCGATCGCCGCGGGCACCGTCATCGAGCTCGACTCGCCGAGGCCCTTCGAGCCGAGCGTCGTCAGGGGCGACGGCGACGACACGTGGGCGATGTCGATCGTGGGCGCCTCGCACGCCGTGGGCACCAGGTAGTCCATGAACGTCCCGGCAAGGAACTGGCCGTCGTCGTCGTACGCCATCTCCTCGTAGAGCGCGCCGCCGAGGCCGTGCAGCGCGCCGCCGTAGATCTGTCCCTCGGCGATCATCGGATTGATGATCGTCCCGGCGTCGTGGACGGTCACGTACTTCACGATCGTGATCGCGGCGGTCGCCGGGTCGACCTCGACCGCCATCACCTCCGCGATGAACCCGTACGTGTTCGACGAGTTCACGCGATCGTCCGCGTCGACCGACTTCGCGACGTCGAAGCTGAACACCGCCGTGGCCTGGAGGCCGGCCTCCATCCCGTCCGGCAGCGACTCCGTGTTCCAGTGCGCGCGTCCCGCGAGGTCCTTGATCGAGTACGCGGCGCCCTTCCCCGCCTTCTTGCGCGCGGCGCCGTCGCGCCATTCGAGGTCGGACACCG
>QHRT01000216.1 GCA_003220195.1 Candidatus Rokuibacteriota bacterium
GGTGGCGCCGGCCTCAGCGTGCCCCGGCCTCTTCGCGCGCAGGCGAAAACCGTCAAGGTCGGAGCGATCTATCCGGTGACCGGGCCGCTCGCCGAGGTGGGCCAGCTGCAGCGGACCGCCGCGCAGATCGCCGTCGACACGATCAACGCGGCCGGCGGCATCAAGGGAATGGGCGGCGCCAGGCTCGAGCTCGTGACCGGCGACACCGAGAGCAAGCCCGAGGTCGCGCGGTCGGTCACCGAGCGCGTCATCAACGACGGCGCGGTCATGATCATGGGCGGCTTTCACTCCGGTCACATCATGGCGATGGTGCCGGTGGCGCAGCAGCGCCACGTGCCGTTCATCATCGACGTCGGCGCCAGCGACGCGATCACCCAGAACGTCGCGCAGTCGGTCAAGGAGGGGAAGCAGAAGACGCAGTACGTCTATCGCATCTTCCCGTCGACGACGACGTTCGGGACCCGGGCCGTGCAGAACATGCTGGCCGTCTTCCAGGAGACGAAGGCGTCGGCGAAGCGCATCGTGGTGCTCTACACGAACGACGCGTTCGGCAAGCCGCAGGCGGAGTCGTTCGTGAAGGCCCTCGGCGCCGCCAACGCCGGCTTCGAGGTCCTCGAATCGATTCCCTATCCCGAGGACGCGAAGGATCTCTCCACCGAGGTCTCGCGCGTCAAGGCGCTCAAGCCCGACATCCTCTCGCCGATCACACGGCCGGCGACCGCGGTCTTGCTGTTCCCGGAGCTGGCGCGACAGCGCGTGGAGCTCCGGGGCGTCATCAGCCCTGGCGCGCCGGGGATGACGCAGCCGCGACAGCTCGAGATTCTCAAAGAGCACCTGGAATACGTGATGGCCAGCGTGCCGTGGCCGAACGTCAAGAGTGCCCGGACGCACAAGGTGGCCGAGGAGTTCATGAAGCGCACCGGCGGCAAGGGCATGGACGAGACGAGCTACAGCTACGACGGCATCCAGGTGATCGCCGACGTGCTGGACCGCGCGAAGTCGACCGACCCCGAGCAGCTGGTCGACGCGATCAAGAAGACCAGCTTCGCCGATCCGATCATGCTCGCGGCCGGCCCGATCCGGTTCAACGAGGGCGGCGAGAACGTCGCGGCGACCACCGCGATGGTGCAAATTCTCAAAAATAAGCCGCTGGTCGTCTGGCCGAAGGAGTCGGCGCAGGCCTCTCCGGTCTTTCCGCGCCCGAAAGTCTAGGCCTTTCTGGACCCGACGCTCGTCGCCCAGGCGCTGCTGAACGGCCTTCTGTTCGGCGGCGTCTACAGCCTGATGGCGGTGGGCCTGTCGCTGATCTTCGGCGTCATGCGTGTCGTCAACTTCGCCCACGGCGACATGATGGTCTGGGGCATGTACCTCGCCCTCGTCCTCTCGGAGCGCGCGCGGCTCGACCCGTACGTGAGCTTCGTCGTGTGCGCCGCCGTGCTCTTCCTTCTGGGCGCGCTCGTGCAGCGGACGCTCGTCGACCGGATCCTGGATGCGCCGCACGAGATGCAGATCTTGTTGATGCTCGGCGTCGCGCTCGTCCTCGAGAACCTGGCGCTGATGGTCTTCGGTCCCGATCCCCAGCGCGTCAGCTCGTCGCTCTCCGCGGCCACCATCTGGATCGGCCCGCTCTTCGTCGACGTGGCGCGTCTCACCACGTTTGCCCTGGCGATCGTGCTGACGCTGGCGGTCTACCTGTTCCTGTTCCGGACTCGACTCGGCCGGATGATTCGCGCCGCGGCCGACAACACCTACGGCGCGCTCGTGATCGGCACCGACGTGCGGCGCGTCTACCTGATGGCCTTCGGCATCGGCGCTGCGTGCGTCGGCGCCGCCGGCGCGCTCGTGTCCGGGTTCCTGCCGTTCCAGCCGGCCGCCGGACTCTCGGCCTCCGTGACGTCGTTCAACATCGTCATCATCGGCGGCATGGGCAGCCTGATCGGTGCGTTCGTCGGCGGCCTGCTGGTGTCCGTCGCCGAGTCGCTCGGAGCGGTGTTCCTGTCCCCGTCGCTGAAGGAGCTCGTGAGCTTCTCGCTGCTGGTCGTGATCTTGTTGTTCAGGCCGGCCGGGCTCTTCGGCCGGCGCGCGACGTGATCGGGCGCGAAAGCGCGTGGCGTCGGAGCTGGTGATCCCACGATGAGATGGGCGGCGCTCGCGGCGGTGGCGGTGCTGCTGGTGCTGCCCGCCGGGCTCAGCTCGTATGCGACGACCTTGTTCGTGCTGATCTTCTTCTACGCGTTTCTGGGGCAGGCATGGAACATCGTCAGCGGCTACGCGGGACAGCTGTCGATCGGCCACGCGGCCTTCCTCGGCGTTGGCGGCTACACGGCCGAGATCCTGGCGCGTGACCCCTCGGCGCGGTGATCGGGTATCTCGGCTTCCGGTTCGAGCTGCGCGGGTTCTACTTCGCGCTGCTCACGGTCGCGTTCGCGGAGATCGCGCGCATCGTCGCCGCCAACGTGGAAAGGACCGGGGGCGCGCCCGGCCTCTACATCACGTTCACGGGGGATCCGCGTGACTTCCAGTTCGCGAGCAACCGGCCCCACTACTACGTCGCGCTCGCGTTGATGCTGCTCGCGACGGCGATCGCCGCGGCGATCGAACGGCGGCGGTTCGGCGTCTACCTGACGGCGATCAAGGACGACGAGGCGGCCAGCGAGGCGCTCGGCGTGCCGAGCTTCAAGTACAAGATGCTGGCGATCGTGGTGTCGGCCTTTCTCACCGGGATGGGCGGCACGTTCTACGCCTTCTTCTTCCTCTCGCTCCAGCCGAACACGGTCTTCGGCATCCCGTTCTCGGTCGACATCACGCTGCGGGCGATCGTCGGCGGCTCGGGCACGCTGCTCGGTCCGATCCTCGGCTCCTTCCTCCTGACGCCGCTGGCCGAGCTGTCGCGCACGTACTTCGCGACCGGACGATGGACCGGCGCGCACCTGATCGTGTACGGCCTGCTCCTGATCGTGGTCGTGCTCTTCCTGCCGCAGGGGGTGTATCCGTTCCTCCGGCGGCGGCTCCGCGCGGTCACCCGGAGCGAGCGCGGCGCGATGGGGAGCTGAGCGATGGCCGCGCTGCTCGAGGTGATCGGGCTCGCGAAACAGTTCGGCGGGGTGCAAGCGGTGAAGGACCTGACGTTCGCGGTCGGGGAGGGCGAGATCGTCGCGCTCATCGGCCCGAACGGCGCCGGGAAGACGACGGCGTTTTCCCTGATCGCCGGCGCACTCCGTCCCGACGCGGGCCAGATCCGCTTCCGCGGCCGGCCGATCGTGGGGCTGTCCCCGCACGCGATCTGCGCGCTCGGCGTCGCGCGGACGTTCCAGATCGTGCGTCCGTTTCCCCGGCTCACGGTGCTGAGAAACGTGATGGTGGGGGCGCTGCTCCGGCACCCCGAGGTCCAGGACGCAACGGCGCACGCGCGGGCGGTGCTCGACGAGGTCGGTCTGGCGGGCAAACGTGATCAACCGGCCGGTGGTCTCACGCTTGCCGAACGCAAACGGCTCGAGCTGGCGCGCGCGCTCGCCACCGGGCCCGCGCTGCTGCTGCTGGACGAGGTGATGGCGGGCCTGAATGCGACGGAGATCGAGCGGCTGATCGAGCTGATCCGCGCGATCAACCGTCGCGGTGTGACCGTGCTCCTGATCGAGCACGTCATGCGAGCGGTGATGACGGTCTCCGGACGCGTCGTCGTTCTGAGCGGCGGCCAGCTGATCGCCGAAGGCCCGCCGTCGCGCGTCGCGAACGATCCCGTCGTGATCGAAGCGTATCTCGGCGAGCCGGACTCCGGGGACATCGCGCGATGAGCGAGTCGTCGGCGGGTTCGTCTCCGGTGTTACTGAAGGTCGATCACATCGCGGTCGCCTACGGCGATCTCGTCGCGGTGAGCGACGTGAGCCTCGAGGTCCGGCGCGGCGAGCTCATCGCGCTGATCGGCTCGAACGGCGCGGGGAAGACGACGACGTTGCGGGCGATCTCCGGCCTGCTCCCTCTCGGCGCGGGACGCATCGAGCTCGGCGGAGAGGCGATCCACGGGCTGCCGCCGTCGAAGATCGTCGCGCGCGGGATCGCGCACGTGCCCGAGGGCCGGCAGCTCTTTCCGACGCTCACCGTGCTGGAGAACCTCGAGCTCGGCGCCACGGTGAGCGGACACACGCGAGGAAACGCCGAGACGCTCGACTGGGTGTTTCGTCTCTTCCCGCGTCTGCGCGAGCGTCACCGCCAGCTGGCCGGAACGCTGTCGGGCGGCGAGCAACAGATGTGCGCCATCGGTCGCGCGCTCATGGCGCGCCCGACGCTCCTGATGCTGGACGAGCCGTCGCTCGGTCTCGCGCCCGTGGTGGTCCGATCGATCTTCGAGAACCTCGTGGAGATCAACCGGGCCGGGACGACGGTCTTGCTGGTCGAGCAGAACGTGCTCCGCGCGCTCGGCCTCTGTCACCGCGCGTACGTCATCGAAAACGGCCGCATCGCGCTGGAAGGGCCGCGCGACGCGCTCGCGCAGAACCCGCACGTGAAGCAGGCGTACTTGGGAATGTAGCTTTCTCGGAAGGGGGCTTCGCCCGAGCCCGCGCTCGAAATGTGCGTATTACTGGCGGCGCTTCGGCGGTAACGTGTGCCGCTCGAAATGACGTGGCAGGATCACGCGGCTGCGGGGTGAGACCGCCTTCACTTCTTTGATGAAGACTGCCGCTTCCCGGAGACGCGCGTCCTGATCGGCGCCGTACGGGAACGATTGCTCGTCCCAGTGCGTCGCGAAGACGATGCGGGGCATGCCGAGCGCGCGCATGAGTCGCCTCGTGTAGTCGTAGAGCTCGAGCCGCTGCCGGGCCGCCGCGATCATCGCAACGTCCGGACGCAGCCCCGACACCTCGCGCTCGATGTAGTTCATCGAACCGAACCAGAGAATCTGATAGCCGCGGAGGCGAAGCAGGTACGCGAGCGTGCCGCCTTCCACGTCGTCGCCGAGCCTCCGCGGACCGCGGAAGTCGCGCGGGACCACGCGGGAGTCGAAGAAGTGCTTGCCGTTCAGCGCCGAGTGGAGGCTCGGGATGACCTTCACCGAGAACCATCCGAAGTCGTAATCTTCGCCGCCGCGCACGCTGAGCAGTTGCGCCTCCGGCACGCCGCCGGCCCGGGCCAGGTTCGTCGTGCTCTCGGTGCCGATCACCGTCGCGCCGGTCTTGCGCGCGATGTACGGCATGTCGAGCGTGTGGTTGAAGTGCGAGTGTGAGTGCAGGATCACGTCGGCGCGCGTGACGTGCGCATCCACCGCCTCGGTGTCGGATACGAGCTCGTCGTCCGGTCCGAACACCCGCCTGACGTCGCCGGGCACCGACGGCGTCGTGTACGTGCCGAACTGGCCGGTGATGCGGAGCCGCGACAGGTACGGATCCAGGAGGATCACGTGCTCGCCGTCCGTGATCACCCAGCCGGCCGCGCCGAGATGGGTGAGCGTGAGCGCCGCGCGGCGAGCGGCGCGCGGGCGAGCGCTCACCGGCGCCTACGCGTACTGCACTCCCATCGTCTGCGCGACCAGCACCGGGCGCTCCGCTCCTTCGAGCTCCACGGTCATGTCGGAGGTGACGCGCACGCCGCCCTTCTCGAGCTCCTCGACGTTGGCGATCCGCTGGCGCAGGCGGATCCGCGAGCCCGCGGGCACGACGCCGGTGTAGCGGACGCGGTTGGAGCCATAGTTGAGCCCGCGCTTGCGATTGGTGACCTTCAACAGCGTCGACGCCATGCGCGGGACGAGAGAGAGCGTGAGCAGGCCGTGCGCGATGGTCTTGGCGCCCGGCATCTCTCGTTTCGCGCGCTCGACGTCGACGTGGATCCACTGGTGATCGCCGGTCGCGTCCGCGAACTTGTCGATCATCGCCTGGTCGACGGTCATCCACTCCGACGGGCCGAGCTCCTTGCCGATGTGCAGCAGCAGATCTTTCGGGTACTCCACGGTGAGGGTCGTCATCGGCGTCGTCCTCTGGGGCTCACCGCTGCCCCTGCGCGCGGTCCGCGACCTTCACCGACTTCGTGTCGGGATCGAACCGGAGCGTCTTCTTCGACTCGACGTCGCCGCCCGTCACCCGGATGAAGAAGGTGTCGTCGCCGTATTCGATCGAGTGGATGTCGCCGACCGCGAACACCGCGGCGTGGCCGGCCTCGTTCATGAAGTCGCGAGAGACCTCGACCTCGGCGTAATCCGGCTTGCTGCCATCGTCGAGCCGCCGCCACCGGCGCATCCGCGTCGGGTTCTTGTAGTTGCCGTAGATCACCCAGCACGGGCCGTGGTCGTGGGGCACCGACTTGCCGCCTTTCTCGCGGCCGTGCACCAGCACGTGGACGTCGGTTTCCGGGTCGTGGCCGATGGTCGTCCGCTCGGCGTACGGCGGCGGATCCCCGAGGTGCTTCTTCAAGAGCTCCGGATTCCGGAGCAGCTTCTCGAGATGATCGCGGATCTCGGCGAGCCCCGACGGAACGCCTTTCGTCTTGATGGTGGCGCGGGTATCGGCGAGGAATTGATCGAGCGTGTAGAAGGTCTCGGTCGTCATCGGCGGCCTCCTGTTTGCTGTGCGGCTCCTGTCGGCTTGTAGCATTTCGCCGGCCCGCGTTGCAAGCCGTGGCCGAGCGCAAATCTTTACATCGAGGCAGCGCCCGAAGCCTGCCTACCGGCACACCCGATGCAGAACGCCGAACCCATGGATGACACCCGACCGAGCGCGACGAGGCCGAGATCTCGGATGACACGGCGAGGATTCATGGGGTCGGTCGTGGCCGGCGGCATCGTGGCCACCGTGCCCGTCGAGGCGTGGAGCCAGACGTCGTCGACAGCGCTGCGGCCGACTGTCACGATCAACGGGAAGCGGCACGAGCTTCCGCTCGATCCGCGCGTGACGCTGCTCGATCTCCTGCGCGAACGCCTGGGATTGACCGGCACGAAGAAGGGCTGCGACCACGGGCAATGCGGCGCGTGCACGGTGCTCGTGAACGGCCGGCGCATCAACTCCTGTCTCACGCTCGCGATCGCGCACGAGGGCGACGACATCACGACGGTCGAAGGACTGGCCCGTGGCGATGCGCTCCATCCGGTGCAGGCGGCGTTCCTCGAGCACGACGCGTTCCAGTGCGGCTACTGCACCCCGGGCCAGATCTGCTCGGCCGTGGCCCTCCTCGACGAGGCGCGGAAGGGTGCGGTCAGCGCCGTCACGCCGGACGTCCGCAAAACTGGCGTGGCCTCACTGACGGACGAGGAGATCCGCGAGCGGATGAGCGGCAACATCTGTCGCTGCGGCGCGTACCCCAATATCGTCGCGGCCGTTCGCGCCGCGGGAGAAGCTCGATGAGACCGTTCACCTACACGCGGCCGACCGACGCCCGCGCCGCCGTCGCGATCGCCGTCCGCGAGCCCGACGCGAAGTTCCTGGCCGGCGGGACCAACCTGCTCGATCTGATGAAGACGGGCGTCGAGCATCCGGCGCAGGTGGTTGACGTCAGCCGCTTGCCGCTCGCCGGGATCGAGGAACGGGAGGGCGGCGTCCGCATCGGCGCGATGGCGCGCAACAGCGACGTCGCGAATCATCCGCTGATCCGCGAGCGCTACCCCGTCCTGAGCCAGGCGCTGGTCGCCGGCGCCTCGCCGCAGCTTCGCAACATGGCCACGATGGGTGGCAACCTGATGCAGCGCACGCGCTGCTACTACTTCTACGATCCGACGTACGCGGAGTGCAACAAGCGCAACCCGGGATCGGGATGCGCAGCGCGCACCGGCGAGCAGCGCCTCCACGCGATCCTCGGCGCGAGCGATGCCTGCATCGCCACGCACCCGGGCGACATGGCCGTCGCGCTCGCGGTGCTGGACGCCGTGATCCGCGTCACGGGTCCGCAGGGTGCGCGCACGAGACGGATCTCCGCCGTGGCGAGCTGATCACCGCGATCGATCTTCCGCGGATGCCGTTCGCGCGGACGTCGCAGTACCTCAAGGTGCGTGACCGCAGCTCCTACGCCTTCGCGCTCGTCTCGGTGGCGACTGTGCTCGATCTCGATCAGCGTGGCCTGATCAAGCAGGCGCGCATCGCGCTCGGTGGTGTCGCGCACAAACCGTGGCGCGTGCCGGACGCGGAGCGTCTGCTGGTCGGCCAGAGCGCCGACGAAGCCGCGTATCGCAGAGTCGCCGACGCGATCCTGAACGGCGCGCGGCCCTATCCGGGGAACGCATTCAAGGTCGAGCTGGCGCGGCGGAGCATCGTCCGCGCGCTGGCGACCACTGCGGAGTTGACGTCATGAGCGCCGTCGGGAGGCCGATGGATCGTGTCGACGGACGCGCGAAAGTCACGGGCCGTGCGCGGTACGCGATGGAGAATCCGATCGCGAACGTGGCGCATGGAGTGCTGGTGACGAGCGCGATCGCGAGAGGACGCATCGCGTCGATCGAGACCCGCGCCGCGGAGCGCGTGCCGGGCGTCCTCGCGGTGATGACCCACGAGAACGCGAAGAAGCTTCCGCGCCCGCCGGAGGCGGGCGATCGCTCGCGGCCAGCGACGCGCGTGCTGCAGCTTCTTCAAGATCCAGCGGTCCGGTACGCCAACCAGCCCATCGCGGTGGTCGTGGCGGAGACATTCGAGGCGGCCCGCGAAGCCGCCGGGCTGGTGCTCGTGCGGTACGATCGGCAGGCCCACGACGTGCGGCTCGGAGAACGTCTCGATCAAGCGTACGTGCCGAAGCGCGCCGCGCGACCCGACCAGCCGCCCGAGAGCGCGCGCGGCGACGTCGACGCGGCACTCGTGGACGCCGAGGTCAAGATCGATCGCGTCTACACGACGGCGTTCGAGACCCACAACCCGATGGAGCCGCACGCCACGCTGGCCGCCTGGGACGGACCGGCGAGGCTCACGCTCTACGACGCGACGCAAGGCATCTTCGGCTGCCGCCAGCGAGTCGCCGAGCTGCTCGGCTTGCGCCCTGACGACGTGCGCGTCGTC
>QHRT01000190.1:0-393 GCA_003220195.1 Candidatus Rokuibacteriota bacterium
TGTCGGCCTCGTACGTGGTCTTCAGCACGCCGCATTCGCGATGGATCATGCAAGGTCCCCGTGAGCGTGACGAGGATGGCCCAGATGCGAGGCGTCGCCCGACGGCCGCACGCGAGGCGTACTCCTTGTACGTTGAGCGTGCGGCCGAGGGCGACAACGAAGCAGATGGGCCATCCTCGTCGCGCTCACACTCGCTCGATGATGGCTTTGCCGAAGATGCCGTACGGCCGAACCATCAGCGCGATGATCATGAGCACGTACGGCGCGAAGTCCTTGGTGCCGCCGCCGACCAGCGGGTCGACGAAGCCCGCGGCGACGTTCTCGACGACGCCCACGATCAGGCCGCCGACGATCGCGCCGGGGATGGAGTCGAGCCCGCCGAGGATCACGACC
>QHRT01000190.1:427-6583 GCA_003220195.1 Candidatus Rokuibacteriota bacterium
CCACAGCACGCCGCCGAGGGCGGAGACGATGCCGGTCATCGCCCACGCGAGCCCGAAGTACCGCTCGACGTCGATGCCCATCGCCATCGCGACCTGCTGGTTGTCGGCGACCGCGCGCATCGCGATGCCCTTGCGCGATTTGAGAAAAAACCAGCCGAACCCGGCCAGGAAGACGAGGCTGACGAGCGCGCCGACGAGCTGGATCGGCGGGATGAAGAGCGGCCCCACCACGTAGGGCTCCTCGCGGAGCGGCAACGGCAAGGGCCGCGTGCCCTGGAAGATGACGAACGGCCCGAATCCGCGCAGGATCGACGCGAGCCCGATGGTGGCCATGACGACTGCGATGACGGGCCGCCCGATGAGCTTCCGCAGCACGACCCGCTCCAGCCCAAAGCCGAAGACGACCATGGCCACGAGCGCCGCGATCACGGACAGCCAGAGCGGAACCCCGGCCACCGTGAGCCCACCCACGACCACGAAGCCCGCCAGCATCACGAACTCGCCCTGCGCGAAGTTCACGGCATCGGTGGCCTTGTAGACGAGCACGAACCCGAGCGCGATCAGCGAGTACATCAGCCCCGTCAGGATGCCGTTCGACAACAAGAGAACTGTGAATTCCCACTCGATCACGTCGTCAGGCTCCGACCGCCACGCGCTCGGCGGCGGGCTCGGTGTCCTCGATGCGGACGCGCGACTGGATCGTGGCCTGCCGGCCATCTTCGTAGGTGATCGTCGTGGACAGTGAGACCTCGGCGCCGTCCGAGTAGAACGCCTCGATCACCGGCGCGTACTTCTCGGCGACGAATCGCCGGCGGACCTTGCGCGTCCGGGTCATCTCCGCGTCGTCGGCTTCGAGATCCTTCGTCAGCAACAGGAATCGCCGGATCCTGGTCGCCTCCGGCAGCGTCTGGTTGGCCTTCCGCACCTCGTCCCGGATCAGCGTCTGGACTTCCGGCTTCTGGCTCAGATCCATGTAGCTCGTGTACGGCAGGCCGCGCCGTTCCGCCCAGTTCCCGACGGTGTTCTGGTCGATCGCGATCATCGCGCAGACGCACGGACGCTCGTTGCCGAACGCGACGGCCTCGCGGATGTACGGGCTGAACTTCAGCTTGTTCTCGATGAACTGCGGCGCGAACGCCGCGCCGTCGGTGAGGGCGCCGACGTCCTTGGCCCGATCGATGATGACCAGATGGCCGCGCGGATCCATGAACCCGGCGTCGCCGGTGTGGAACCAGCCGTCGCGGTCGATGACCTCGCGCGTGGCTTCCTCGTTCTTGAAGTAGCCCTTGAAGACGCCGCGACCGCGGACGAGGACCTCGCCGCGGTCGCCGATCTTCACCTCGAAGCCCGGGCACGGGCGCCCGGCCGTCGTCGCATTCGCCTCGGTGCTCGGCTGGAGCGACACGAGCCCCGACTCGGTCGAGCCGTAGACCTGCTTCAAATTCACGCCGATCGCGCGAAAGAACCGGAACGTGTCGGGGCCGAGCGGCGCGCCGCCCGTGAGCGCCCACCGGGTGCCGCGGAGCCCGAGCTGATCCCGGATCGGCGTGTAGACGAGAAAATTCCCGAGCGCGTACTGGAGCCGGAGACCGGGCGGCACCGGTTTGCCCTCGGCGCGGAGCGTCTCGACACGATCCGCCACGTCGCGGAATCGCTCGAAGATCCGGCGCTTCAGGAAGGGCGCGTCGTTCGCCCGCACCTGCACCGAGGTCAGCATGTTCTCCCAGATTCTCGGCGGCGCCAGCACGACCGTCGGGCCGAGCTCGCGCAGGTCGCGCTGGACCGTTTCCGGACTCTCCGGGCAGTTGACGCAGAACCCCACCGCGAGCCCCATGAAGAGCGAATAGAAGGCGTCGCCGACCCACGCCATCGGGAGGTACGCGAGCGCGTTGTCGCTCTGACGGAGCTCCTCGGCTTTCCGATACGAGTCGACGACGCTGAGCGCGCTGGCGTGCGTGAGCATCGCGCCCTTCGGCGTGCCTGTCGTGCCGGACGTGTAGCAGATGATCGCGACGTCGTCGGGCTTTCCCTGCTCGACGGCCGACTCGAAGTCCCCGGGATGCGTCTTCGCGAACTCGCGCCCGAGCTGCTGGACGTCCGCGAACGACTTCATCCACTCGTGACGGTAGTGCAGCATCCCGCGCGGGTCGTCGTAGATGACGAGCCGGAGCGCGGGCAGCTCGCTCTTGAGCGCCAGGATCTTGTCGACCTGCTCCTGATCCTCCGCGACGATGACCGAGACCTCGGCGTGATTCCACACGTACGCGAGCTCGCGCGCGATGGAATCCTGGTAGACCGGCACCGGCACGCCGCCAAGGCACATTGCCGCGACCTGCGCCCAGTAGAGCCGTGGCCGGTTGTCGCCGATCACCGAAAGACGATCGCCCCGGGCGAAGCCGAGCGCGGCGAGGCCGAGCGCGAAGTCGCGCGTCTCCGCCAGATACTCCCGCCAGGTGAACGTCTGCCAGATCCCGCGATCCTTCTCGCGGATCGCCGGACGGGCGCCCATGTCGCGCGCGTTGCGCACGAGGACTCGCGGCAGCGTGTCGAGCGCACGCGGTAGCGTGCCGTGGTCACGCGGTAGCGTGCCGTGGTCAGCCACGTTTCGCCTCCCCGAGATATGCCTTGATGACTTGCGGGGTGGCCCGCACCTCGTCGGGCGTGCCATCCGCGATCTTCTGGCCCATGTCGAGCACGGCCACGCGGTCGGAGATATCCATGACCACGCCCATGTCGTGCTCGATCAGGATCACCGTCGTGCCCCACTCCTCGTTCACGTCGAGGATGAATCGCGCCATGTCCTCCTTCTCCTCGTGGTTGCAGCCGCCCATGGGCTCGTCGAGGAGCAGGATCTTCGGGTCGAGCGCGAGCGCACGCCCGAGCTCGACGCGCTTCTGCAGGCCGTAAGCCAGCGAGCCGCAGGGCCGCCGGCGCAGGTCCTGGATGCGGAGGAAGTCAATGATGTCCTCCACGCGCTTCCGGTGCGCGACCTCCTCCTTCTGGGCGAGGCCCCAGTAGACGAACGCCGACAGGACGCCCGACCGCATGTGGACGTGGCGGCCCAGCATCAAGTTGTCCAGCACGGTCATCCCGCGGAACAGCGCGATGTTCTGGAACGTGCGCGCGACGCCGAACTCGGCGATCTTGTGCGGGCCGAGATACGTCACGTCCTTCTCGTCGAGCGCGATGCGCCCGTCGTCGGGATGGTAGAAGCCGGAGATCATGTTGAGCAGCGTCGTCTTGCCGGCGCCGTTCGGCCCGATGACGGACAGGAGCTCGCCCTGGCGCACGTCGAGCGACACGCGGTTGACCGCCTGCACGCCGCCGAAGTACTTCGACACTTCGGAGAGCGCGAGCTGCGCTCTGGTGCCGACGACGCCGTCGGTCTCTCCGCTCACGCCAGCCAACGCTTGCGCCTCCGATAGTGTTTGACGTCGCGGTAGGACTTCCGCGCTCCCACTTCCGTCAGTCCGAGATAGAACTCGCGGATGTCCGCGTTCTCGCGCAGCATGGCGGCCGGACCGTCCATCACGATCCGGCCGTTCTCCATGACGTAGCCGTGCCGGGCGAACCGGAGCGCCATGGTCGCATTTTGCTCCGCCAGGAGCACGGCAACTTTTTCGTCCTGATTCAGCCGCGCCACGATCTCGAAGATCTCGGCGACCAGGAGCGGCGCCAGTCCCATCGACGGCTCGTCGAGCAGCATCAGCTTCGGATGCGCCATCAGCGCCCGCCCGATGGCCAGCATCTGCTGCTCGCCGCCGGAGATGTACCCCGCCATCACCGATCGCCGCTGCTTGAGCCGCGGGAAATACTCGTACGCGCGCTCGAGGTCGGAGGCCATCGCCTGGCCGTTCCGTTGCGTGTACGCCCCGGTCAGGAGGTTTTCCTCCACCGTCAAGTGCTCGAAGACGTGGCGGCCTTCCATCACCTGGACGATCCCCCGCGTGACGATCTCGGCCGGGTCCCGCCGGTGGATCGCCTCGGCCCGCCACTCGACGGATCCCTTGGTCACCTCGCCGCGCTCCGTTCTCAGTAACCCGGAGATCGCCTTGAGCGTGGTCGACTTGCCGGCGCCGTTGGCGCCGAGCAGGGCGACGATGCCCCCCTCGGGCACCTGGAGCGACACGCCCTTCAGCACCAGGATGACGCGGTCATAGATGACCTCGACGTTGTTGACCGCGAGCGCCACCTACTTTTCCTTCGAGCAGTCGCGCATCGTGTACCCGAGCTTCTTGCCTTCCTCGACCGCCGCCGCCTCGATCTTCGGCCGGACGACCTCGCGCATCGGCGCGATCCAGTCGGAGACGATGTTCCACTTCTTGCCGTCCCACTGCTGGATGAGCAGGGGACCACTGCCTTCGTGGTCGTCGCACGTCACCTTCACCGGATGCGTGAAGCCCTTCACGCCGAGCTCCTCGAGTCGCTTGTCCGTGAGGTTCAGGTTCTCGAAGCCCCACCGGACCTGCTCGCCGTTGACCGGCTTCGACCCGAACTTCGTCATCGCGGTGCGGATCGCCTCGGCCGAGAGCATCGCGTTGACGATCCCGCGATTGTAGAGCGGCGCGCCCATCTCTTCCTTCTTGCCCGCGCCCTTGCCCTTGTCGTAGACGAACTTCACGAGGTCGGCATGCACCTTGAAATTGGTGCCGGGCGCGTGGAACGTGGCGCCTTTGTAGCCCTTGGCGCCGTCACCGGCGGGGACCACGTCCGAGTCGTTCGCGGACCACCAGTTGCCGATGAAGTGATCCATCTTGTAGCCGATGGACGCCGCTTCCTTGATCGCGACCTGGTTCATGACGCCCCAGCCCGACATGAAGACCCAGTCGGGATTGAGCCGGCGGACTTGCAACCACGTGGCCTTCTGCTCCTGCCCGGGCGTGTCGACCGCCAGCAGCGTCAGCTCGAACTGATACTTCTTCGCCAGCTCTTCCAGCGTCGGGTTGGCTTCCTTTCCGTACGGGCTGTTGTGGAAGACGTGGGCGATCTTCTTGCCCTTGAGCTTGTCGAGCCCGCCTTCCTGCTGTCCGATGTACCGGATGACCGCGGACGCCTGGCTCCAGTAGTTCGTCGGGAAGTTGAACACCCACGGGAACCATCGCCCGTCGGACGAGGCGCTCATGCCGTAGCCCATCGAGAAGGTGACGACCTTGTCGACGGGCGCCTTCGGGATGAGCTGGTAGGTGATCCCGGTCGAGTACGGGTTGACCAGCACCGCGCCGCCGCTCTTCCCCTTCAGCCGCTCGTAGCACTCGACGCCCTGCTTCGTGTCGTACTGGGTCTCGCACTCTTCCCAGACGACCTTCACGCCGGTGATGCCTCCGTCGCGCTCGTTGATCAGCGTGAAGTAATCGACGAAGCCGTTGGCGATCGGGATCCCGCTCGGCGCGAACGGCCCCGTGCGGTAGACCAGCAGCGGGATGAAGAGTTCTTTGGGCTGCGCCGCCACCGAGAGCGGCGACGCCACCACCATCGTCGCGAGCACCATCGAGGTCATCGTTCGCCACGTCATGACTCTCTCCTTGTCGGTACGGTCAATGAGGGAACGGCCACAGCCGTAGCTTCTCTTTCGTGACCTGCCAGAGCCGCGCGAGGCCACGCGGCTCGACGATGAGGAAGAAGATGATCAGACCGCCGAACACCACCACGGGCAGCGCGAGCCCGACCTGTTGCGGCACATTCGTCAGGAAGATCGGCACGAGCACGATGAACGCCGCCCCGAGGAACGAGCCCAGGATCGAGCCGAGCCCGCCGATGATGACCATGAAGAGCACGAGAAAGGACAGCGCGATGTCGAAGGCCAGCGTCTCCGCGCTGCCGAGGTAGAGGAACACGAACTCGGCGCCGGCGACACCGCAGTAGAACGAGCTGATCGCGAAGGCGAGGAGCTTGGTCCGGAGCGGGCGGATCCCGATGATCTCCGCCGCGATGTCCCGATCCCGGATCGCCATCCACGAGCGGCCGACGCGGCCGCGCACGAGGTTCTTCGCGGCGAGCGCCCCGAGCGTGACGAGCGCGAGCGCCACGACGTACCGCGCCTGCGCCGTCGCCATCGGTCCCGTCACCATCACCCAGAACGTCGTCCGCGGCGGCGCCATGATCGTCCCCGAGGAGGCGTAGTTCACGAACCACGGCACCTTGTTGAAGAGCCAGATG
>QHRT01000191.1 GCA_003220195.1 Candidatus Rokuibacteriota bacterium
GAGCACCATGATCATCGGCCTGCCTCCTTCCGAGCCTGGGTGAGGAGCTCTGGACGATGCGGCGTCATCTCACCGCAATGTCCGGGTTCACGATGCGCTCAGGATATTCGGCTGCGCTCGAGGAAGACCGCTGATTCTCTTGACCGCGGAGAGCATCACGTCCTGGTGGCGAGCACACAGAAGTCACTGTCGAGATCGACGAGGTGCGCATCGACGAAACCCGCCGTCGTGACGACGTCGGTCAGTCCCTGCTTCGATTGCCCCGAATGGCGGGTGAACGCGAGAGCCAGCCGGCCGTGGGGCCTCATGACGCGCAGGATCTCGCGCAGCCCGGCTCGCGCGTCGGGCCACACCTGCATCGAGTTGATCGACAGGGCCTTGTCGAAGGTGTCGTTGTCGAACGGAAGCCTCTCGACCGATGCCGGCCGGAGCTCGACCCTGCCGCTCGCGATCGCTTTCGCGTTCCGAGCCCTGGCCTGCTCGACCATTTCCTCGGAGTCGTCGACGCCGGCGACCAGTCCCGACGAGACGATGCCGGCGAGGAGCTGGATGCCGACGCCGGGCCCGAATCCGATCTCCAGCACCCGATCGCTCGGCTGAACGTCGAGCAGCTCGATGGCCCGCGCGGCGATCTCCTGGTTCATGCGAGCCATGATGACGCCGCCCAGCCGTCCCAGAACGCCCTGCGGACGACCGAACGCGCGCATGAGCACTCTCTTCGCGATGCTCATCGGCTCACGCGTGGAGGTCGGCAAGCCGCCCGATCAACGGCGCCTGGGCCAGCAGTCAGTCCGCGCAGATCCCGCCCGCTCCTGCCTCGCCTCTTTGCTAAGGAGCCGGCGCGGCAGACCTCAGCCTGAGATCGCGTCCGTCTTTTCGCGCGGTCGTCGCCGGCGCCACACCGCTGTCGTCGACCGTGACGGGACCGTGCCGGCCTGCCGGAACTCTTCCGCCGGAACGATCCGTAGCACTCGGCCTTCCCCGTCGAGGATGGTGACGGGGCCGGCACGGCCTTCGCCGCTGGGAAGTCGCACTCCTTCGAGATTCATCGCGGTTCTCCTTTCCGCCTCGTTCGCTGGTTTGGATGCGTCTTCGGGGGATGCAGATGCGGTTCGCGGCGCCGAACCCGACCAGGGCAGGGATGTGATCCGCCGCGAAGACGTGGCCGTCGTACAATCCACCACGCGCTGGACGCGCAGCGCGAACCCATGAGTCCTGATTTCGGCCTCGTCTGTATCGGCAGCGGCCCCGCCGGGCAGCGCGCCGCCGTGCAGGCGGCCAAGCTCGGCTGCCGCGTGGCCGTCGTGGAAAAGCAGCCGTGTCTCGGCGGCGCCTGCGTCGACACCGGCACGATCCCCAGCAAGACATTCCGCGAGGCCGTGCTGTCCTTCGCCGCCTTGCGGCGTCAGGGTCATCCCGGGCGACCGCTGGCCGCCGACCTGCTCGCGCGAGTCGAGCAGGTCAGCCGGCGCGAGCGCGAGGTCATCGACGCGCAGCTCGAGCGTAACGACGTGACCGTCATTCATGGCGAGGCGTCGTTCGTCGGACCCCACACCGTCGCCATCACGTCCGATCTCGGCGTGCGCACGGTCTCCGCGGATCGGTTCATCGTGGCGGTCGGGACGACGCCCGCGCCGGCGCCAGGCGTGGGCGCCGACGGTGAGGTGATCATCACGAGCGATGACCTCGTGCGCATGCACGAGGTCCCGCGCACGCTGGCCGTCGTGGGCGGCGGCGTGATCGGCATAGAGTACGCGTCGATGTTCGCCGCGCTCGGCGTGCAGGTGACGCTGGTGGAGCAACGCGAGCGCCCGCTCGACTTCGTGGACCGGGAGCTCGTCGACGAGCTCATTCACCAGATGCGGGCGCGACAGGTGACGTTCCGGCTCGGCGAAGCCGTGAAGTCGTTCGACGTCGCGGACACTCCGCGCGGGCGCGCGGTCCTGGCGCTCGAATCGGGCAAGCGCCTCGTGACCGACGTGGCCCTCTTCTCCGCCGGCCGGGTCGCGGCAACGGCGCGTCTGGGCCTCGAGGCGGCCGGCCTGGTGGCCGATGCTCGGGGACGTCTCGCCGTCGACGAGACCTTTCGCACGGCGGTGCCGCACATCTACGCCGCCGGTGATGTGATCGGCTACCCGAGCCTCGCCGCGACGTCGTCGGAACAAGGCCGGCTGGCCGCGTGCCACGCGCTCGGCGTCAAGACCGGCCCGATGGCACGGCACTTCCCCGTGGGCATCTACGCGATTCCTGAGCTGTCGACGGTGGGCTCTCCGGAGTTCGAGCTGACACGGGATCGCGTGCCGTACGAGGTCGGCGTGGCGCGCTATCGCGAGATCGCCCGGGGACATCTGCTCGAGGACGACAGCGGCTTCCTCAAGATGTTGTTCCACCGTGACGATCGACGCCTCCTCGGCGTGCACGTGCTCGGCTCGGGCGCCACGGAGCTCATTCACATCGGCCAGGCGGTGCTCGGCCTCGGCGGCGGGCTCAATTACTTCATGGAGACGGTGTTCAACTACCCGACGCTCGCGGAGTGCTACAAGGTCGCCGCGCTCGACGCCTACAACAAGCTCGCGCGCTGAGCGGCGAACGTGGCACGGGCGGGCGGTATCATGCCTCCCATGCGCACGTTCCATCTCATTCAGGTCTCGGATACCCATCTCGGTCGTGAGCAGTCCTGGTTCGCCCCGAATTTTCGAGCGATGGCACGCATCGTCTCCGCGCTCCGACCGGATCTCGTCGTCAACACGGGCGACATCAGCTTCGACGGCGCCGAGCGTGATGACGACCTCGCCTTCGCCCGCGGCTGTCATGCCGAGCTGGATGTCCCGTTTCGCGCGATTCCCGGCAATCACGACGTTGGCGACAATCCCTGGCGGGACGATGGCCCCGAGACGATCACCGAGCAGCGCCTGGAGCGCTACCGCCGCCACTTCGGTGAGGACTACTGGCTCCACGAGGCCGGACGCTGGGTCCTGCTTGGCCTGAACGTCCAGCTCTTCGGCAGTGGAATGGCGGCCGAGAAGGACCAATGGAGATTCCTCGCCTCGGCGGCGTCGATGACTTCCGGCCGGCCGATCGCTCTCTTCGTGCACAAGCCGCTCTTCCACCTGCATGCCGGCGAGGCGGACGTCAATCACCGTTTCGTTCCGCCCGACCACCGTCGGCGACTCATCGAACTGCTCGGCGGCGCCAATGTCCGCCTCGTCGCGAGCGGCCACGTGCACCAGCATCGGCGCCACCGCGTCGGCGACGTCGACCACTGCTGGGCGCCGTCGACGGCGTTCGTGCTACCGGATCGCCGGCAGCCTCGTCTCGGCACGAAGCACGTCGGCTACATCGACTACACGTTCGACGAGGACCGCGTCGACATCCAGGTTGTGGAGCCGGAGCAGCTCATGAACCACAACCTTGACGATTTCCCGGACGCTCATGCCATCTGAGAGTCCCGCCGTGCTCCCGCTGGAGGCGGCGGACCTGCGGGCTGGCCCGGAGCGCCGCGGGACGCTCCGGGCCACGGTGCGTCACGAACCCGGCACCGGCACCCACGCATCCGGGCATTCCGCCACGCTCGGGTAGTAGGCGCCGTAGCTCGGGCAGTACCAGTACGTCGGAGCCTCGTACCCTCCGACCGGCGGGTAATACCCGTAGTCGGGGAAGACAGGGCTATACCCGAACACGAAGCCCCCATGCACCCCGCGGTGGAAGTGGTGGGCGTCGAAGCCGTGGTGGCCGTTGAAACCCGGGTGGCCGCTGAAGCCCGGATGGCCGGCGAATCCTGGATGCCCAACGGCTCCGCCCGGGTGACCACCGCTGAACCCGCCCGCAGCTCGCGCCTCACCGGGCGAATTGCCCGCGAGCACGATCGCGAGAACGGTGAGCGCGAGGAACGCGAACCTCTTAGGACGGGAGAACTTCCTCATGATGACCACTGCGATCACTCCTTCCATATAGTCAGACGCGACTCAGCTCTCCGGGATTCGCGCGAGACCTCCTCGTCGCGAACAGTGGCGGATCGGCTCGCAGCAGGACCGAGACGCGCATATCATTTCGCGTACCGCGCCGGCGCTGCCGGTGCGCTGAAGAAGAAGCGAAAGGATCAACCATGGCCATCACGACCACCCAGGCCGCGACCGCGCTTCATCCGCTCGACCCTCTCACCGCGGACGAGATCCGTGCCGCGGTCGCCGTCGTGCACGCATCGGAACGGCTCGGCAGCGACGCGCTCTTCATCCGCGTGTTCCTGCACGAGCCCGCGAAGAGCGCGGTGCTCGCGTTCCGGGACGGCGATCCGCTCGACCGCCAGGCATTCGTGCTGATCCGCGACCGGCGCGCCCGCACGACCTGCGAAGTCATCGTCTCGATTTCTCGTCACGCGATCCTCTCGTGGACGGAGGTCCCCGGCGTCCAGCCGCCGATCACGTTCGACGAGTTCCTCGAGTGCGAGCGGATGGTGCAGGGGAATCCGGAGTGGCAGGCCGCCATGAAGAAGCGCGGCGTGACCGACTTCGCGCTGGCGATGGTCGACCCGTGGTCGGCCGGTTACTACGGTCAGGCCGACGACCCGGCCCGCCGGCTCGTGCGGGCGCTGACCTGGATCCGCACCGACGAGCGCGACAACGGCTACGCCCGCCCGATCGAAGGCCTCGTCACGCTCGTCGACCTGGATCGGATGGAAGTGGTCGAGGTGGAGGACCACGGCGCCGTTCCGCTGCCGACCCACGACGGCAACTACACCGCCGCGGCGCTCGCCAATCCACGGAACGTTCCGTACGTTCCCGCGGGCCCTCGCGCCGATCTCCGCAAGCTCGACATCGCGCAGCCCGACGGTCCGAGCTTCGAGCTCTCGGGCCACGAGCTCACGTGGCAGAAGTGGCGACTGCGGATCGGCTTCACTCCCCGTGAGGGTCTCGTCCTTCACACCGTCGGCTACGAGGACGGCGGTCGCGTCCGGCCGATCCTGTACCGCGCGTCGCTCGCGGAGATGGTCGTCCCGTACGGCGATCCCGCGCCGACGCACTGGAGGAAGAACGCCTTCGACGAGGGCGAGTACGGCGTGGGAACGCTCGCCAATCGTCTGGAGCTCGGCTGCGATTGCCTCGGCGAGATCCGCTATCTCGACGCGGTCGTGTCGGACACTCGCGGCGAACCCATCGTTCTCGAGAACGCCATCTGCCTGCACGAGGAGGACTTCGGCATTCTCTGGAAGCACACGAACTTCCGCACCGGCGACGTCGAAGTCCGGCGCTCGCGCCGTCTCGTCATCTCGTCCATCGCGACCGTCGGCAACTACGAGTACGGCTTCTTCTGGTACCTCTACCAGGACGGCACGATCGAGCTACAGATCAAGCTGACGGGCATCGTCTCGACCGGGGCGATCGCTCCCGGAGCGGAGCCCGAGCACGGCGTCCTCATCGCGCCCGGGCTCTACGCGCCGAACCATCAGCACTGGTTCAGCTTCAGGCTCGACATGATGGTCGACGGTCTCGAGAACGCCGTGTACGAGGTGAACAGCGTGTCTGCGCCGCTCGGTCCATCGAATCCCCACGGAAACGCGTGGGTCAATCGGCGCACGCTGCTCGCTCGCGAGTCCGAGGCTCAGCGCCTCATCGATCCGCTCGCCGGCCGCTACTGGATCGTCACGAATCCGACCGTCACCAACTCGCTCGGCCAGCAAGTCGGCTACAAGCTGGTGCCCGGCCAGAACGTCGGGGCCCTCGCCCAGCCCGACTCCTCGATCGCGCGCCGCGCCGGCTTCATCACGCGGCACCTCTGGGTCACGCGCTACGACCCGGCCGAGCTGTTCGCCGCCGGCGACTATCCCAATCAACATCCTGGCGGAGCCGGGCTGCCGGCTTACGTGAAGGCCGATCGCGCGCTCGAGCGCACGAACGTCGTCCTCTGGTACAGCGTGGGCGCGCATCACGTTTCGCGCTCCGAGGAGTGGCCGGTGATGCCCGTCGACTACGCGGGCTTTCAGCTCAAGCCCGTGGGATTCTTCGTCGGCAACCCAGCGCTCGACGTGCCGGCAACGTCGCACAACGGTCACGACGGCGCCGGTCACTGCCAGTAGCCGCGATGGACTGGTCCTCGATGCAGAGGGCGAGGATGCTGGTGACTGACGCGTCTGTACAATGGCGCGCATGCCCGCGCTCCTCGAAGCGGTCGGTCTCGTCAAACGATTGGGGGGCCGTCTCGTCGTGGACGGAGTCGATCTCGTGTGTCACGCGGGACAGGTGCTGGGACTCCTCGGACCGAACGGCGCCGGCAAGACGACGACGCTCAGAATGCTCTACGGCTTCCTCACCGCCGATGCCGGCGTGATCCGGTTCGATGGCGCCGATGTCGCGCGGGACGTCGGAAGCTTCAAGCGCCAGCTCGGCGTCTGCACGCAGGAGGACACGTTCGACGGAGACTTCACGGTCCGCGAGAATCTCACGATCGCGGCCAGCTACTTTCGTCCGCGGCCGGAGCACGTGCCCCATCGCGTCGACGAGCTCCTCGAACGGTTCTCCCTGACGACGTACGCCGGCGACAAGCCCGAGGCGCTCTCCGGCGGCTTTCGTCGCCGTCTCATGATCGCGCGCGCCCTCGTGCACCGGCCGCGCCTGCTCTTCCTCGACGAGCCGACCACCGGCCTCGATCCGCAAGCCCGCGTGGCGGTGTGGGACCTCGTCAATGGCCTGCGCGCCGCAGGGCTCGGGATCGTGCTCACCACGCACTACATGGATGAAGCCGAGCGCCTGAGCGACGTCCTCACCGTGCTGGCGCAGGGCAAGGTGGTGGCGCACGGAACGCCGAAATCTGTGCTGGGCGACATGCTCGGCGAGCACGTCGTCGTCCTGGAGCCAGACAGCGTCTCCGCCGCCGCTGTCGGCCCGTGGCTCGAGACGCACGGCCTCGGCCAACCGCTCGCGGTCCTCGGCGCCTGGCACCTTCCGCTCAGCGCGGAGCAGCTCGCCGATTTCGCGCGCGCGTTTCCCGCGCTCCGCTACGAGGTGCGGCCGCCGAACCTCGACGATCTCTTTCTCAAGCTGGCACTGGCGCCGTGCGCCAGCTGACCGCCGCGTTCGAGTGGCAGAGCCGGGCGGTCGTCGGCCGCCACCTGCGCGTCTATCTCAAGAACTGGCACACCTCGTTCCTGCCGCCGGTGCTCGAGCCGATCACGCTCCTTCTCGCGTTCGGACTCGGGCTCGGCGCGTACATGGCGAGGGGCATCGAGTGGCACGGGCGCGACGTCGGTTACATGGACTACGTCGCGCCCGGCATGCTGGCGTACGCGACGTTCATGACCGCCGTGTTCCAGTCGCTCTTCGGCGCGTTCATCCGCATGCGCTACCAGCGGACGTGGGAAGGCCAGCTCACGACGCAGATCGACCTCCGGCACGTCGTGTGGGGCGAGATCCTGTGGGCGGCGCTGCTGACGACGAGCTATGTCGCGATCGTCTCGCTGGTGCTGTCGGCGTGTCAGGCTCTGGGACTCATCCACCTCGACCTCGGCGTGCTGCCCGTCGTGATCCCGATCGTCTTCGTCAGCGCGTGCGCCTTCTCCGCTCTCGGGCTGTGCTTCACGGCGCTGGTGCCGACGATCGATCACATGAACCTGCCGATCTTCCTCGTCGTGCTGCCGATGGGCTTCGTGTCGGCCACCTACTTTCCGCTCGGTCATCCCGTGATGGCGGCGATCTCGACGGTGAATCCGCTCTACCACCTGGCGGAAGCCGTTCGCGGCCTCCTTCTCGGCGCCGGCGGCGGTGTTCACTTCGCCGGCCTCGCCATCCTGGTCTCGGCGATGCTCGCGGTGCTGGTGCCGCTCGACATGCGCCTGTTACGGAAGCGAGTGCTCGGCGACTGAAGCTGTCGGGGCGACCCGGCCATTCGGGCTATTCCATCCCGCGCGTTCCCCCCGCATGCTCGGAAGCGAGGAGGAATGACGTGGACAAATTGATCAGTCTCTCGGAAGAGCTCGCGGCCGCCGTGCAACACGCCGGTCGTGCCGTGTACGCGGTGCACGGACGGCCCCGCGTCCCGTCGAGTGGCGTTCACTGGCGATCCGGTCTCGTCGTGACCGCCAATCACACGGTCCAGACCGACAGCGATCTCACCGTTACCGGTCCGGATGGCCGTACGGCGCCCGCGACGCTCGTCGGTCGGGACTCTGCGCTCGACGTCGCGCTGCTGAAAATCGACGCGGCCGATCGCGCCGTCGCCGACGTCGCCGATTCGGATCGGGTGCGCGTCGGTCACATGGTGCTCGCCGTGGGTACCGGGCCTCGCGCAAGCTGGGGCGTCGTCAGCGCGATCGGTGGCGCGGCCCGGCGATCCGGAACCGACGTCTTCAGTCTCGATCTCACGCTCTATCCCGGGTTCTCCGGAGGCCCGCTCGTCGATGTCAGTGGATTCGTCGTCGGGCTCAGCACGTCGGGCGCGGCGCGACAGCTTCAGCTCGCGATTCCGGCGAACGCGATCGGCCGGGTCGTCGACGATCTCGTGCGCCACGGTCGCGTCCGCCACGCGTATCTCGGGATCGGCACGCAGCCCGTGCGCGTACCGGACACCACTCGCGGCGCACAGGGTGAAGCGCAGCGAACGGCCGTCATCGTCGTCGACGTGCAGCCAGGCAGTCCGGCCGCGGCCGGGCTCCTGATCGGCGACGTCATCCTGTCGCTCGATGGCCAGGCCATCAACGATCCGCTCGAGCTTCGCTCGGTGTTGCGGGCGGAGCGCATCGGTCAACGCGTGAGGGCGTTGGTGCTGCGCGCGGGCCAGGTCATCGACGTGGAGCTCGTGATCGGAGAGCGGCCCGGTCGCGCGCGGTGATGGATCTCACCGCGCTCGCGAATCATCTGCGGCGCATCACCGTCGGACTTGCGAACGGGTCCGGCGGCGTGGGCTCGGGCGTGATCTGGGCGCCCGGGGTGATCGTGACGAACGCGCACGTCGTTCGGGCTTCGCGGATCGACGTGCGCGGCGCCGATGGTCAGCGATCGGACGGTGCCGTCGTCGCCCGCGACGACGACGCCGACCTCGCCGTGCTGAGCGCGCCGGCTCTCGGCTTCCCGGCGGCGATGTGGTCCGAGGACCCGTATCGACCGCGCGTCGGCTCCATCGTCGTCGCGGTCGGACATCCGTTCGGGATCCCCGGCGCGCTGACGATGGGTGTCGTCCACGCGGTCGGGCCGATCGCCGCCGGCGGCCGGCCGTACATCCAGGCCGATCTGCGGCTCGCGCCGGGCAACTCGGGCGGACCGCTCGCCGATGCCGAGGGCCACGTGGTCGGCGTGAACGCCATGATCATGGGCGCGCTCGCGCTGGCCATTCCGGCGAGTGAGATCAGACGGTTCCTGCGACGCGCCGGCGTGCGCGCGGCATGACGTCGCACGCGCCGCGCGTGCTCGTCGTGACGACGACCGGCGCGCTCGCGGCCATGCTCGAAGCCGCGCTGGGCTCGCGGGCTCAGGTGCGCGTGGCGCCGGACCCGGCCCGTGCGCTCGGACGTCTCATCGACGAGCATGATCCGAGCGTCGTCGTCCTGGAGGCGGCGACCGCGCAGGTTCCCGCGGCGCTCGCGACGATCGCCGGCCTCCTCCAGGTGCCGCCGGTGGTTCTGCTCGTGGACGATCCGCATGACGCATGGACGGCCGCCGCGCGACGTGCCGGTGTCCGGGCTGTCCTCAGCCGCGAGTCGTCACCTGAAGAAATCCGAGCGGCGGTCGACTCGGCCGCGGCGGGGCTCATCACGCTGCATCCCGACGTCTTCCGCACCGCTCCGTCCGCGGCGTCGGTCGCCATCGATGAAGCGCGCGCACTGACGACCCGCGAGCGGGAGATCCTCGAGATGATGGCGGAGGGACTCAGCAACCGCACGATCGGGCGCCGTCTCGGGATCTCGAGCTACACGGTGAAGTTCCACGTGGCCTCGATCCTGGACAAGCTCGGCGCGAAGAGCCGCACGGAAGCGGTGACGCTCGGCATGCGCCGCGGGCTCATCACGTTGTAGCGGGAACCCGCGCGAACGGCGCGCGGGGCGCCGAGGTAGACGACCATCTCCGCGATGTTGGTCGCGTGGTCCGCCACCCGTTCGAGGAATCGCGCGACCAGGATGAGCCGGATCGCGCGGGGGATGGTCCGGGCGTCCTCCATCATGAACGTGAGCAGCTCGCGGAAGATCTGATGATTCAGCGCGTCGACCTCGGCGTCCGCGCTGCGCACGCTGCGCGCCAGCGCGGTGTCGCGCGCCACGAACGCATCGAGGCTCTGCTTCACCATGAGCTGGGCCTTGTCGGGATGTACGGTTTCAGCTGTGGCTCGCGGTTCAGCTCGATCACGCGCTGGGCGACGTTGACCGCCTGGTCACCGATCCGCTCGAGGTCGGTGACGATCTTCATCGCGGTGGTGATGAAGCGAAGATCGCCCGCGGCCGGCTGATGGAGCGCCAGCAACTCCACGCACTTCTCGTCGATCTCGACGTCGTACTGGTTGACCTGGCGCTCGCGCGCGAGCACGTCCTGGGCGCCGGCGTCGTCGCGGGCGACCAGCGCGCGCATGACGCGGCGGATCTGCTCCTCGACCATCGCGCCCATGGCGAGCAGCGTCTGCTTCAGCTGGTCGAGCTCTTCGTGGAAGTGTCGTTGCACGGTGGTCTCCCTGAAGCTAGCCGAACCTGCCGGTGACGTAGTCCTCGGTGCGCTTGTCTCGCGGATGCGTGAAGAGATCACGCGTCGCGCCGAACTCCACCAGCTCACCGAGCAGGAAGAACCCGGTCCACTCGGAGACGCGGGCCGCTTGCTGCATGTTGTGCGTGACCACGACCACCGTCAACGCGCGCTTCAGCTCGACGATCAGCTCCTCGATCTTCGCGGTCGCGATCGGGTCGAGCGCGGAGCACGGCTCGTCCATCAAGAGCACTTCTGGCTCCACGGCGAGCGCACGCGCGATGCAGAGCCGTTGCTGCTGGCCGCCCGAGAGACTCGCCCCGGACTTCGCGAGCTCGTCCTTCACCTCGTCCCAGAGCGCCGCCTGCCGCAGCGCGCGCTCCACGGTCTCGTGGAGTCGCCCGCGATCGCGGACGCCGGTCAGCCGGAGGCCAGCCGCCACGTTGTCGAAGATCGACATGGTCGGAAACGGAATCGGCTTCTGGAACACCATGCCGATGCGCCGGCGGACGACGACCGGATCGACGGTGGGGCCGTAGAGTTCCTCGCCGTTCAGCAGCACGCGGCCGTCGACGCGCGCGAGCGGCACGACCTCGTGCATCCGGTTGATGCAGCGGATGAAGGTGGATTTCCCGCAGCCCGACGGCCCGATGATCGCCGTCACGGCGCCCGGGACCATGTTGGCGAAGACATTTCGCAAGACGCGGTTCTGGCCGAACCACGCGCTCAACGCCATGACGCGAATGCCGTCTGCCATGGATTAACTCCTACCTCGTCGGGCGTCCCAGGCCGCGCGTCGCCGTCCGCGCGACCAGGCTCACGCAGAACACCATCGCGATCAGGACGAGCGCGCCGGCCCACGCTTGCCGGTGCCAGTCCTCGAACGGCGAGATGGCGTACGCGAAGATCTGGATCGGCAGCGCCGCGATCGGCTGGTCGATGCCCTGGTGCCAGAAGCGGTTGCCAAACGCCGTGAACAGGAGTGGCGCCGTCTCGCCCGCCACCCGCGCGATCGCGACCATCGCGCCGGTCACGATGCCCGCCCGCGCCGTCGGCAGGACGATCCGCAGAATCACCTTCCATTCGGGGACGCCGAGCGCCAGCGCCGCCTCGCGGAGCGACGCGGGCACCAGGCGCACCAGCTCCTCGGTCGTCCGGAGGACGATCGGAATCATGATCACGCCGAGGGCGATCCCGCCGGCGAGCGCCGAGAACCGGCGCATCGGCAGGACGAGCAGCGTGTACGCGAAGATCCCGATGACGATCGACGGGACCCCGTTCAGCACGTCGGCCAGGAAGCGGACGAGCCACGGCAACCGTGAACCGCGCGACTCGGCGAGGAAGAGTCCGCCGAAGATGCCGAGCGGCAAGCCGACGGCCGACGCGATCGCGAGCAGGATCAGCGTCCCGACGATGGCGTTCGCCATGCCGCCGCCGGGCTCGCCGACCGGCTTCGGCAGGTGGGTGAAGAAGTCGAGGTTGAGCGCGGCGCTGCCGCGATAGACCAGGAAGATCAGGATCAGCACGAGCGGAAGGATCACGACGCCGGCCGCCGCGCCGGCGAGGCCGCGCATCACCCGATCGTAGAGCCGCCGTCGGGCAAGCTCGGTCATTCCCGCACCGTCTTCACCGTCCCGCCCACGCTCCACACCAGGAGCCGCGCCAGCGCGTTGACGATCACGGTGACCGCAAAGAGCAAGAGCCCGATCTCGACCAGCGCCGACAGGTAGAGGTCGGACGTCGCCTCGGTGAACTCGTTCGCCAGTACGCTCGCCATCGTGTAGCCCGGCGCGAAGAGGGAGATCGCGATCTCGGGCCGATTGCCGATGACCATCGTCACCGCCATCGTTTCGCCGAGCGCGCGCCCGAGTCCCAGCAGTACCGCGCCGATCAAGCCCGACCGTCCGTATCTCAGAACAGCGATCCGTGTCGTCTCCCAGCGCGTGGCGCCGAGGGCGAGCGCCGCCTCGCGCTGGTGGTTCGGCACCGCGAGCAGGACTTCGCGGCCCACCGTCGCGATGAACGGGACGATCATGACGGCGAGCACGAGCCCGGCCGCCAGCATGCCGACACCATACGCCGGTCCCTTGAAAAGAGGCAGAAAGCCGAAGGCGGAGCCGAGCGCCGGCTCCACCCAGCTTCTGAGCCAGGGCGCCAGCACGAAGATGCCCCAGAGCCCGTACACGACGCTCGGGATCGCGGCGAGCAGCTCGATGAGGAACACGATCGGGCTTCGCAAGCGCGCCGGCGCCAACTCCGCGAGGTAGACCGCGGCGCCGATTCCGAGCGGCACGGCGAGCAGCAGCGCGAGGAATGACGACACCAGCGTCCCGTAGATGAACGGCAGCGCGCCGAAGCTCTCGGCGACGGGATCCCACGTGGTCGTGAACGGGAACCGCCAGCCGAAGCGCACGATCGCCGGAAACGCCTCGATCGTGAGCGCCGCGACGAGGGCCAGGACCAGCGCGACGAAGCCGAGGGCGACCGTGCGAAGCAGTCCCCAGAACAGACGATCGCCCCGCGCGCGAGAGCGGACACGCGGGGCGATGAGGACCGCGGCGTCGCCCGGGGTGGCGGCGTCGATCACCTGGCGTCGCCCCCGGAAAAGGCCACTCTCATCGATTCGCGAGGAGCGGCCGGCCCTGGTAG
>QHRT01000006.1:0-45855 GCA_003220195.1 Candidatus Rokuibacteriota bacterium
GCGTCCGGCGCCCGCGACGCGTGACGCCGCCCGGCCGGAGCCAGCGAAGAGCGATCCCGGGCGCGGCGATCGATCGTCCGCAGTCAGCCTGCCGTCCTCCCGACCGGAGGAGTCATCGGCGATCAGTCCTTCCCGCGGCGAAACGTTCACGGTGCAGGTGGCGGCGTACCGGACGCGGTCCGACGCCGAAAAACTGCGCGACCGGCTCGGCGCGCGCGGCCTCGACGCCGACGTCAGTCAGGCCGACACGGCCGCCGGAGTCTTCTATCGCGTGCGCATCGGACGCTACCGGACGCGCGTGCGACCCGCTGAAGCGGGGCCGCCCTCCCGCGTCCTCATCTCGGAGGACGAGCTTCGCGCCCGCGTCGCGGCGCTCGGTCAGGCGATCGCGCGCGACTACGCCGACGCGAATCCGGTGCTGGTCGGGGTGCTGAAGGGCGCGCTCGTCTTCATGGCGGATCTGATCCGCGAGATGCCGATCGAGATCACCATGGACTTCATGGCGCTCTCGAGTTACGGATCGGGGACGCGCTCGTCGGGCGTAGTCAAGCTGGCCGCCGACCTCTCGATGCCGATCGACGACCGCGACGTCATCCTGGTCGAGGACATCATCGACACCGGCCGCACCGTGTCCTACCTGAAAAGGAACCTCGAGACCCGCCATCCGCGGAGCGTTCGCCTCTGCGCGCTCCTCGACAAGATCGAGCGCCGCGAGGTCGAGGTCGACATTCACTATCTCGGCTTCACGATCCCCAACGTCTTCGTGGTGGGGTACGGCCTGGACCACGCGGGACGCTATCGAAATCTCCCGTACCTGGCGGTGCTGGACCACGTATAGCGCACCGCGTCATCCTGGCCTGCCCTTTCGCCCGATGTATAATCGAGACACATGAACCAGGTGTACAAGAACCTCGCGCTCTGGATGGTGATCGGCCTGATCGTGATCCTCTTGTTCACCGTCTTCCAGGGCGCGCAGCAGAGCGGCCAGGAGCAGCCCAACTTCTCCGAGTTCCTGAAGGCCGTCGAGCAAGGCCGCGTGGAATCGGTTGTCATTCGCGGCAACCTGGTCACGTACAACCTGAAGGACAGCTCGCAGACCCAGCGGACCTACATCGTCGACTACCCGGATCTCGTGAAGATGCTGCGGGATCGGGGCGTCCGCATCGCGGTGAAGCCGCCGGATTCGAACCCCTGGTACGCGGTCTTCCTCCAGTGGGTGCCGATGCTGCTCTTCATCGGCGTCTGGATCTTCTTCATGCGCCAGATGCAGGGCGGTGGAGCGAAAGCGCTCTCGTTCGGCAAGGCGCGCGCGCGTCTCATCTCGGAGAAGCAGAACAAGGTCACGTTCCAGGACGTGGCCGGCGTCGACGAGGCCAAGGAAGAGCTTCGGGAGATCATCGACTTCCTGAAGGATCCTCAGAAGTTCCAGAAGCTCGGCGGCAAGATCCCGAAGGGCGTCTTGCTGGTCGGGCCGCCCGGCACCGGTAAGACGCTGCTCGCGAAGGCGATCGCCGGCGAGGCCAACGTCCCGTTCTTCTCAATCTCCGGATCGGACTTCGTCGAGATGTTCGTCGGCGTCGGCGCCTCGCGCGTGCGCGATCTCTTCGAGCAGGGCAAGAAGCACGCGCCCTGCATCATCTTCATGGACGAGATCGACGCGGTCGGCCGGCATCGCGGCGCCGGTCTCGGCGGCGGCCACGACGAGCGGGAGCAGACGCTGAACCAGCTCCTGGTCGAGATGGACGGGTTCGAGACCAACGAGGGCGTCATCCTGATCGCGGCGACGAACCGGCCGGACGTGCTCGATCCGGCGCTGCTGCGCCCCGGCCGCTTCGATCGGCAGGTGGTGGTGCCGCGCCCCGACGTGAAGGGCCGCGAGGAGATCCTGCGCGTCCACGCACGGCGCATTCCGCTCGCCCCGAACGTCGAATTGAAAGTCCTGGCGCGCGGGACACCGGGGTTCTCGGGCGCCGACCTGGCGAACCTGGTCAACGAGGCGGCGCTGCTCGCCGCGCGCCAGAACAAGAAGCTCGTGGAGATGCTCGACTTCGAGAACGCGAAGGACAAGGTCCTGATGGGCGTCGAACGGCGCTCGATGATCATCTCCGACGCCGAGAAGCGCACGATCGCGTATCACGAGTCCGGCCACGCGCTGGTCGCCGACTTCCTGCCCGGCGCCGATCCGCTGCACAAGGTCACGATCATCCCGCGCGGTCGGGCGCTCGGGCTCACGCTGCAGCTCCCGATGGACGACAAATACAACTACTCCCGCGACTATCTGCAGAACCGGATCACGATCCTCATGGGCGGGCGGGCCGCCGAGGAGCTCGTGCTGAACCAGCAGACGACCGGCGCCGGTGACGATCTGGAAAAGGCGACCGAGATGGCCCGCAAGATGGTCTGCGAGTGGGGCATGTCGGAAAAGCTCGGCCCGCTCACATTCGGGAAGAACGAAGAGCACATCTTCCTCGGGCGGGAGGTCGCGCGGCCGAAGGACTACAGCGAGGAGACCGCGCTCCTGATCGACGGAGAGATCACGCGCATCGTGATGGACGCGGCGACGCGCGCGCGGCAGATCATCGAGGACAACATCGAGAAGCTCCACGCGCTGGCTCGCGCCCTGCTCGAGCGCGAGTCCCTCGACTCGGAAGAGATCGCGCGGATTCTCCGCGCGCGACCGCTGACCGAAGCGGCTGCGCCCGCGTAGAGTCCGGATCGAGGGCGGGCCGGCGGCGGCCTCGCCCGATGACGTCGACGAATATGCCTGACCTGCGCCGTGCGTCTCTTGGCACCGTCGCCGTCGGCGACGGGATTCCCGTCGCCGTGATGGGCGCGCTGAACGTGAGCCCGGAGTCGTTCTACGCGGGCTCGATCCACACCACGCACGACGCGCTGCTGCGAGCCGCCGATCTGATGGTCGAGGCCGGCGCGGCGCTGATCGACGTCGGCGCGATGTCCACGGCCCCGTACCTCGCCGCGGTGATCACGGAGGACGAAGAGCGGCGGCGCCTGGCGGATGCCGTGGAGATTCTCGCGCGAAAGCTGCCGGTGCCGATCTCGGCGGATACTGCGCGGCTCGGGCCGGCGCTGGCGGCGATCGAGGCGGGCGCGGCGATCCTGAACGACGTGACCGGTCTTGCCGACGAGCGAGTCGCGCGGATCGCCGCCGAGCACGACGTCTCGCTCATCCTGATGGCCTCGCCCCGCGCCTTCCGGGCCCCGAAGGAGCAAGAGGTCCACGACCCGATCGGTTTCGTCTCCGGGGTACTCGCGCACGCGCTCGATCGTGTCGCGCGAGCCGGGATCCCGGCGGAGCGCGTGGTGCTCGATCCCGGGATCGGGTTCTTTCTCGAGCGTCCCGCCGAACGCGCGGACTGGGACGCGCGCGTCGTGGCCGGGCTTCGATCCCTCGCGCCGCTCGGGCGGCCGCTCTGTGTCGCCGTCTCCCGAAAGTCGTTCGTCGGCGCCGTCACGCGCCGCACCTCTCCCGCCGACCGTCTGGCCGGTTCGCTCGCGGCAACCGCGGTGGCCGTGCTCGGCGGCGCCGCCGTCGTGCGCGCCCACGACGTTCGCGAAACGGTCGACGCGGTGAGAGTCGCGGAGACCCTTCGCGCGGTCACGCCGCCATGAAGGGCCTGCTCGCGACGATCCGCTGGCACGACGCGATCGACGTCGCGCTCTGCGCCGCGATCGTCTACCGGGTGCTCGCCGCCTTCCGCGGCACCCGCGCCGTGCAGATGGTGCTGGGACTCGGTGTGCTGGTCGCCGGGACGGTGCTGGCGCGGCGGCTCGAGCTCCACACGCTGCGCTGGCTGCTCGACAATTTCTGGTCGTTCTGGGTGGTCGCGCTGGTCGTGCTGTTCCAGCCGGAGTTGCGACGCGCGCTCACGCGCATGGGTGAGGGGCGGCTCGTGCGCTCGCTCGTCGGCGTCAGCTCGCACGAGCGCGTCCGGGTCGTGGAGGAGGTGGCGAGCGCCGTCGAGGCCCTCGCGTCACGCCGCACCGGAGCGCTCGTCGTGCTCGAGCGCGCGGTCGGTCTCCGGCAGTACGCGGAGCTGGGCGTGCCGCTCGAGGCGCTGGTCTCGGCGGATCTGCTCGTGAGCCTGTTCCAGCCGTCCTCGCCGCTCCACGACGGCGCGGTCCTCATCCAGGGGTCGCGGGCCATCGCCGCGGGGTGCTTTCTGCCCCTGTCGCGCAACGTCCCCATCGGACGCGCGCTCGGGACTCGCCATCGGGCGGCGCTCGGGATCAGCGAAGAGACCGACGCGGTGGCGCTCACCGTGTCCGAAGAGACGGGCCGCATCTCGATCGCGATCGAAGGCCAGCTCGAGCCGGCGAACGACGGCGAGGTTGTGCGCTCGCGTCTGCACGATCTCCTGGTCGGAGAGCTGGTCGGCGCCTCGGAGACCTCTCTCGTGCGCGGTGTGCGCCGGTGGCTGCCCGGCACGCACGACTCGGCCCAGAATTCTGGCTGATGCTCCGCGGTCTCGGCGCCAACCTGGATTTGAAAGTGATCTCGGTGCTCATCGCCGCGGCGCTGTGGTGGTTCGTCGCGACGACGGACACGACGCCCGTCGCAATCGCGGCGGCGGTCGAGTACACCGGGCTCGCCGACGACCGGGCGGTCGTCGGTCCCGAGGGTCAAAGGGTGGAGGTCCAGCTTCAGGCGGTACGGTCGGTGGTCGCACGCCTCTCCGCGGACCGCGTCCGTGTGCTGGTGAATCTGGCGGGGTTCGGCGAGGGGCGCAGCGTCGTCGATCTGAAGCCGGAGGACGTGATGGTCCCTCCCGGCGTCGTCGTCACGCGGGTCACGCCCTCGCGCCTTCATCTCACGATTGCGCCGGTCGACGGGACGCGACCGGAGCGAAAGGCGCCGCATCGATGAGCCGGCTCTTCGGCACCGACGGGATTCGCGGGGTCGCGAACGAAGAGCCACTCACGCCGGACCTCGCCTACCGGCTGGGCCGCGAGCTCGCCGCCACGCTCCACCCGGAGCGCAAGCAGGAACGCGTGCGGCTGGTGATCGGCCGCGACACCCGGCGCTCGGGGCCGCTGCTCGAGTCGGCGCTCGTCGCCGGGCTCCTGTCGGCGGGCGCGGACTGCTTCGCGGTTGGCGTGATGCCGACTCCGGCCATCGCCGTGCTCACGCGCGCGCTCGACGCCGACGGCGGCATCGTGCTGTCCGCCTCGCACAATCCCTTCGAGGACAACGGCATCAAGCTCTTCTCGGCGAGCGGGACCAAGTTTCCCGACGCCTGGGAAGCCGAGGTGGAGTCGCGGCTCCGCGGTCCGGACGCCGCCCCCCGCGCGCGACGCGCCGACATCGGTCGGCTGGTGCCGTACGGGCAGGGGGAGGCGTATTACGTCGCGTACCTGACGCGATGCTTTCCGCTCGATCTCCGGGGCGTCACGATTGCACTCGACTGCGCGCACGGCGCGACGTACCGGGTCGCGCCGCGCGTCTTCAAGAAGCTCGGCGCGCGGGTCCTCACGCTCGGCGCCCGGCCGGACGGGACGAACATCAACGCCGGGTTCGGCGCCCTGCACCCGGAGACACTGCGAGCCCGTGTCCGCGCGTCGGGCGCCGCGGTCGGGTTCGCGTTCGACGGGGACGGCGACCGGCTCATCTCCGTCGACGGCGAGGGTGAGATCCGCGACGGCGACTACGCGCTGGCGATCATCGGCCGCCACCTCGCCGAGCGCGGGCGACTCAAGGGCAACGTGCTCGTGACCACGGTGATGGCGAATCTCGGCCTCGATCAGGCTCTGGCCGACGTGGGGATCACCGTCGTCAAGACCCAGGTCGGCGACCGCTACGTCCACGAGGAGATGCAGCGCATCGGCGCCAACGTCGGCGGCGAGCAATCGGGGCATCTGCTGTTTCTCGATCATTCGCCGACAGGCGACGGCATTCTCTCGGCCCTGGCGCTCCTGTCCGTCGTTCGCGACACCGGTCAGCCACTCGCGTCGCTCGCGACGTGCATGCGGAAATTTCCCCAGGTGCTCGTCAACGTCCCGGTGCGGCGCAAGCCGCCGTTCGACACCGTGGCCGGGGTGATGGAACGGGTCGCCGAGCACGAGCGCGAGATGAACGGCGCCGGACGGATTCTCTTGAGATACTCCGGCACCGAGTCGCTCGCGCGCGTGATGGTCGAGGGCGCGGACCTGGCACGCATCCAGGCGATGGCCCACGACCTCGGTGATCTCATCCGGACGCGGCTCGGCGACGACTGAGCCCCTGATGTGCTGACCATGGCTGCACCGATCTCGAGGCGGGCGCCGGGTTCCCTGGCGACTGCCGAGCGTTGGGGGGTATCGGGGGCCATGACGGGCGCGTCCGCGCGCCCCTCGGGGCCCCTGATGTGATGGTCTGCGGCATCGGCGTCGATCTGGTGAAGATCTCGCGGATGCGGGACGTGATCTCTCGCTGGGACGATCGCTTTCTCCGGCGCGTCTTCACCGAGGCGGAAATCGCGTACTGTCGGGCGCGGCGCGACCCGGTGCCCCACTTCGCGGCGCGCTTCGCGGCGAAGGAAGCCGGGTTGAAGGCGCTCGGCACCGGTCTTCGCCTCGGCGTCAGCTGGCGCGAGCTCGAGGTGCGTCGCGAGCGCGGCGGTCCGCCGTCGCTCGTGCTCTCCGGACGGTGCCAGGAGATCGGCGTCTCGCTGGGCGGCAGTCGGATGCTGCTCGCGCTGACCCACGACGGTGACTATGCGATGGCGCAGGCGATGCTCGTGGCGGAGCGTTAGCGTGGCGCGCGCCCGCGTGGCCGGCCGCACTCCTCGGCGACCGTTCGTTCCGACGGGCTGAGCGAGCGGTCGCCGGTGCTTCCCGTCTTCACCGCCGAAGAAATGCGGCGCCTCGACCGGCGCGCGATCGAGGAGCTCGGAATCCCCGGCGCGACGCTGATGGAAAACGCCGGCCGCGGCGCCGCGGACGCGATCGTGAAGGCCTTTCCCGGGCTCTCGCGCTCGCGCCGGCCGGTGACGATCGTCTGCGGTAAGGGCGGCAACGGCGGTGACGGATTCGTGGTCGCGCGCCATCTCGCGCGCCGGCGGATCCGGGTCGTTGTCCTGCTGACGACGCCCCCGCACGACATCGTCGGCGATGCCGCCACGAAGCTCCAGAGGCTCCGTCGGAGTCGCCTCCAGCCGATGCTCGTCGAGGATCCGGCGAAGATCGCCGGCGCGCTCGCGAACTCCGCGGTAATCGTCGACGCACTGCTCGGCACGGGATTTCACGGAGCGGCCGAAGGTCTGGTTGCCGAGATGATCCAGGCGATCAACGCCAGCGGCCGACCCGTGGTCGCGCTCGACATTCCGTCAGGTCTCCCGGCCGACGGCGACGCGCCGACGGGTCCGGTGATCCGGGCGGCGCTGACCGTGACGTTCGCCGGGCTCAAGCGCGCGCTCGTGATGGGCCCCGCCGCCGATCTGGCGGGCACGGTCGTCACGGCGCCGATCGGCGTGCCCGCCGACGAGCTCCGCCGCGGCATCACGACGTTCGTGCTGGAGCGCGAGGACGTGGCGCGTCACTTCCTTCCGCGGCCGCGCGACGCGCACAAGGGGACGTACGGTCGGCTGCTGATCGTGGCGGGCAGCGTCGGCAAGACCGGCGCGGCGGCGCTCGCCGCGCGCGCCGCCATGCGGAGCGGCGCCGGCCTCGTGACGGTCGCCACGCCCGACAGTCAGCAGCCGATCGTAGCGGGCCTCGTGCTCGAGCCGATGACGGAACCGCTGCCCGAGACCGCCCGTCGCACCATCGCCCGGGCGGCGCTCGAGCCGATCATGAACCTCGCGCGCGAGCGCGACGCGCTCGCGCTCGGCCCCGGGCTCGGACTCGAGCCGGAGACGGTGGAGGTGGCGCGGACGCTCGCGCGCGACGTGCCGCGTCCGATGGCGATCGACGCCGACGCGCTCACGGCGCTGGCGGGCCACGTCGAAATCCTTCGCGCCGCGGCCGCCGCGCGGTGTCTCACGCCGCACCCGGGTGAGATGGCCCGACTCGTCGGTGCGACGACGAAGGACGTCCAGGACGATCGCATCGCGGTGACGCGCGACCTGGCGATGCGCGCGCAGGTCCACGTGGTGCTGAAGGGCGCCACGAGCGTGATCGCGGCGCCCGATGGTCTCGTCATGCTGAATCCGACCGGCAACCCCGGCATGGCGAGCGGCGGCACCGGTGACGTCCTCACCGGGATCCTGGGTGCCTTCCTGGCGCGTGGGCTGCCACCCGACGTGGCTCTTCCGTGCGCCGTGTATCTCCATGGCGCCGCGGGCGACGCTGCCGCAGCGCGTCTCGGCCAGGAAGCGCTGGTCGCCGGCGACGTGATCGACGCGCTGCCGGAGGCGTTCGCGTCCCTGCACGCGACGCCAGAACGGTGATCGGCAGCGCGCGCCGGATGTCGACGGAGACCGTCACGTCGTCTCCGGAGGAGACCGAAGCTCTCGGGGAAAGGCTCGCGCGCACGCTCGATCCCGGAGCCGTCGTGGCGTTGATCGGCGAGCTCGGCGCCGGCAAGACGTGCTTCATCCGCGGGCTCGTGCGCGGGCTCGGCGTCACGACCGGGGCGACCAGCCCCACCTTCGTGCTCATCAACGAGTATCGCGGCCGCGTGCTCGTCCACCATGCCGATCTCTACCGCGTCGAGAGCCTGGCGGAGATCGTCGATCTCGGCCTTCCCGAGCTGTTCGCCGCCGCGGACGCCGTCACGGTCGTGGAATGGGCCGACAAGCTCGGAGCTCTTCTCCCGGCCGACGCGATTCGCGTCCACATCGACGGCGCGGGCGACGAGCCGCGTCGGATCCGGATCGATTGATGGTCTCGGGGGGATGTATCGGATCCGTGGCGTTGACCGGGGCGTAGCGCCCGTCTTAGATGAGAATCGTGAGCATCGGCGAGTGGCCTTCGGGCGAGCGACCGCGGGAGAGGCTCTACTGGAACGGTCCCCAGGCGCTCGCGGATGCGGAGCTGCTGGCACTCTCGCTCGGCTCGGGCGCGCGCGGCCGCAGCGCGATCGCGGTCGCGCACGAGATGCTCGCCGCGTACGGCTCGCTCTCGGACGTGATGTCACGCGAGGCGGTGGAGCTCGCTCGCATGCCCGGCGTCGGACCCGCGAAGGCGGCGCGGCTCGCCGCGACGTTCGAGCTGTCCCGCCGTCTGCGCGCCCGCGTCCCCGGCGTGCGCACGGTGCTGTCCGGTCCGGCGGAGGTCTATGCGGCGTACGCACCCTTGATGGAAGATCTGAGACATGAGGTGTTCCGGATCGCGCTGCTCGACGCGCAGAACGGTCTCCTGCGCGATCGCGTCGTCTCGGAGGGGACCCTGTCGGCGAGCCTCGTCCACCCGCGCGAGGTCTTCAAGCCGGCCATCCTGGAATCGGCCGCGTCGGTGATCCTGCTCCACAACCATCCGAGCGGTGACCCGACGCCGAGTCGCGAGGACATTCGCCTGACGCGCCAGCTCGTCGAGTGCGCGAACATGCTGGAGCTCAGGATCCACGACCACCTGATCGTCGGGCGTGGCCGCTTCGTCAGCCTGGCGGAGCGCGGGATCGTCTAACTCCCGCTACCCCTTCGCGAGCTTCTCGACCTCCTTGCGGGACAGCGTCTGGCAGTGGGCCACCAGCTTCTTGACCTTCCGCTCCGACGTGTGGTCGGCGAGAATCATCTTGCGCGACTGGGTTCCGCTCGCGATGTAGGCGACCCAGTCGTCGAGGTCCGGGGTGCCGCGGTAGACGACCGTCAGGCCGCTCAACCGCATCCGCCGACGACTTTCCACCTTCGCGAGAGGCTTGCGACTGCCGTCCATGAGATCCCTCGTTCTCTCCCGCCGATCACGGACCGCAATGAGCACTGCACGTCTCGTCTTCGCTCTTCGCCGTACGAGCCCGCCAACCTTACGAAGCGGATGAAATTTGTGTCAAGGTCTCGTTTGCCCGCATTCGATGAGGAAATACGTCGCTCACGTTGCGCGCGAGCGCATGAGACGCCGCGATTCCACACTTCCCTCCCGCCGTGGACGAACGGACCGTCGTCTTTCGACGCCCTGGCTGCAAACGCGCGTCAGACCGTGCAGTTCGGGCCGGCGTGGATTGATGTGAATATGTGGACAACCGTGTGGGTAACTCCCCGGCGATCGCCGGGCTTGCCCCGGATTTCCGCGAGAATCCTCATTTCTGCGCGCGGGCGGCGACCAGGACGTCCAGGATCTGCCGCGCGAGAATCGGGCCGCGCGTGATGAATCCGGTGAAGTAGGACACCGCCGTCGCGCCTTCACGCAAGAGCGTCTCGACCTTGTCCGGCGTGTCGACGCCGCCGGTCGCGATCAGCTGGAGCGATGGACCGAACCTCTTGCGCGTGTTCCGGAGATTCTCGAGCGTCGCCGGAAAAATCTCCGGACCCGACAGTCCGCCCGTGCGCTGCGACAGCCGCGGCTCGTCGATGCGCCGCGTGTTGCCGTAGTTGACGATGCGAACGCCGGCCTCGAGCGCGGCCGGGATGATCTCGCGCTCGTTGACCTCGGCGAAATCCGGCGAGAGCTTCACGATGAGCGGGCGCGGGGAGGCGTGGCCGAGGCGTTCGAGCACATCGCGCAGCTCGCGCGGCTTCGAGCTCCACTCGTATACCAGGCGGGTGTTGGGGGAGGAGACGTTGACCTCGACCAGGTCGCCGAGCGGAGCGAGCGAGGTCACGAGCGTCAGGTAGTCCTCGACCGTCTCTCCGGCGACGCTCACGATCAGCGGCACGCGGTGACGCAGCGCCGCGAGGCGAGGACGGATCTGCTCGAGCCCGGGATTCTGGAACCCGTTGCAGTTCACCAGCCCCGGGCCGGCGGCGGTGCGCACCCGCACCAGGTTCGGCTCGGGATGTCCGGGGCGCGGATTCGTCGTGATGCTCTTGGTGGTCACGGCGCCGAATCCGAGACCCATCGCGCGCTCGAGGATCGCGGTGTCGTAGTACTGGGCCGCCAGGATGATCGGGTTCGGCAGCCGCACGCCGCCCAGCACGGTCTCGAGACGCGGGTCGTCCCTGCGAAAGATCGGCACTCGATCGAACGGGAGAGCCCGGAGGACCGCCTGTCCGAACGCGATCGCTCGGGGCTCGGGCAACCGACCGAGGACACCGTCGTAGAGCACGCGGTACAGCGCGGCGATCACGCGAGTCATGGCTGCGATATATCACGTCCCTTGGCTTGACGATGTCTCGCGGGCGTGATTACGCTTATGAATAGCGTGAGAGCGCTGCCCATCGTACCCACTGTTCTCGACCGCGGGAGTGACCCTGCGCGGTAACTCCGTCACCGTCCTGGCGGCCGGCGTCCTCGTGTCGGTCGGCTCGGACATCGAGAGCTTCTGGTCGGCGCTGCTCGCTGGCGTCGATGGCATCACGCCGATCGAACGCTTCCCGGTGCACGATTTGCGCGTCGGCCGCGGCGGCGAGATCAAGAAGCTTCCGCTCGCGGCGGAGCGTCTTCCAGATTGTCGCGCCTCGCAGCTCCTCGTGTGCGCGGCGGAAGACCTTCGGCGTCGTGCGGCGCTCGATTGCGATCGGACGCGCCTCGCCGTCGTCGTCGGAACCGCGCTCGGCGGCGTTGAACAGCTCGAGGCAGCGCTCGAGGACGGCGGCACGCTTCGACACGCCGCCGGCGCGTTCTACGACAGCCCGGCCCATCGCCTCGCCGGGTGGCTCGGAGCCACCGGGCCGGTCATCACCGTCTCGACGGCGTGCGCGTCCGGCGCGAGCGCGATAGCGATCGGCGCCGATCTCCTCCACGCGGACGCCGCCGATCTCGTGATCGCCGGCGGCTACGACGCTCTGTGTCGGTTCGTGATGCGCGGATTCGACGCCTTGCGTGCGCTGACGCGTGACCGCGTCCGGCCCTTCGACCGTCGACGGGATGGGTTACTCCTGGGCGAAGGCGCGGGGCTGGTGTTGATGGCGCGCGAGGCCGACGCGCGCGGGCGTGCGCGTCTGGGAAGACTCCTGGGCCACGGCAGCGGCAGCGACGGCTCGCACGTGGCGGCGCCCGATCCCGACGGGCGGGGTCTCGAGCTCGCCGTGCGCACCGCGATGGCGGACGCCGGCGTCGGACCGGCGGACATCGAGATGGTGAGCGCGCACGGGACCGCGACGCCGCTCAACGACCGGATCGAAACCGCCGTGCTCAAACGCACGCTGGGCGCGCGCGCGAGCCAGGTGCCGGTGAATTCCATCAAGGGCGCCCTCGGCCACACGATGGGCGCCGCCGCGGCGATCGAAGCGATCATGTGCCTGCTCGCCGGGCAGCACGGGGTCGTGCCGGCCACCGTCGGCCTCGAGGATCCGGATCCCGAGTGCGACCTCGACTGCGTGCGCGGCGATGCGCGGGTCACGCGCGCGCGCGTCAGTCTCAGCACGTCGCTCGGCTTCGGCGGCTCGAATGCAGCGCTGATCCTGGAGGCGGGCGCGTGAGCGGAGCGCGCGTCGCCGCCGTCGGCGTCCTGACCGGCTGGGGCGAGGGGATCGGAGCGCTGCCCGACGATGCCGAGCGCGCCGCCGCCGGCCGTCCGATCCTGCCGCTGCGGATCCCGCCGCGACCGGGCGAACGGTTCCGCCGCGCCACCCGTGAATGTCTGCTCGGTCTCGCGTCGGTCGAGGCCATGCTCGAGGACGGCGGCCTCGGTCGGGACGCGATCGCCGGCGACCGCTCGGCCCTGGTGTTCGTGACGGCGGCAGCATACGGTTCGGCCAATCGCGCGTTCATCGAGTCGACGACCACGGGCGCGGCGCTCCATTTCCCGTACACGGCGCCGAGCGCCGTGCCGGCGGAAGTGGCGATCGAGTTTCGCCTGACCGGCCCGTATGTCATTCTGATCGGAGGCGCCGCGGCCACCGTCGACGCGCTCTGGCAGGCGTCGACGCTCGTCGAGCGTGGCGTCGCCGACCGCGCCGTCGTGCTGGCGGTGGAGACGTTCGAGGAATGCGGGAGCCTGTATGCCCGCGGACGGTGGCTCTCCAGGCGACCGCTCGTCGAGGCGGCCGCCTCGGCGCTGCTCGTCGCCGCGCGGGAGAAGCCGGTGTACCGACGGTCGCGCGCCGCTCGAGCGGGCATGGAATCGACAAGACGCCGTGCGGGTGAGACGCTCGCGTGCGAGCCACTCATCTCGCTGGCGCTCGCGCGTCAACGGGGACACCCGACCGACGTGTCCGGCCAGTGGCGCGGTCAGGTCGCCACGTTGTCGTGGCCGGCCGTCGCAAGTCAAAGAGACTAGGAGCACCGGAACCATGGAGCCCAAGGAGACCGTCGACGAGCTGAAGTCGATCCTGGTCACGCGTCTCAAGTTCGAGCCGCGGCGCGCCGCCGAGATCACGCTCGACACCCCTTTGCCGAAGGGCGTCGAGGGCTCGATCGGCCTCGATTCGCTGGACTTCATCGAGCTGTCGCTCGCGATCGAGGAGCGCTTCGGCGTCGTGCTCGACGAGTCGCAGGATCTCGTCAAGCACTTCGCGACGATCGATTCGCTGAGCCGGTTCATCGCCGCGCAGGCCGGAGGCTCATGATTCGAACGGTCGTCACCGGCCTCGGCGTGACGAGCCCCTTCGGCGCCGGGACGAAAGCGTTCTGGACCGGGGTTGCCGGTGGAACCTGCGCGATCCGGCCGATCACGCTGCTGGACACTGATGGCTTCCGCTGCCGGATTGCCGCCGAGGTGCCGGCCGATGCGCTCGCCGGCTCGCCCCGCCGCTCGCGCGCCGACCGCCTGGCGCTCGCCGCCGCGCGCGAAGCGATCGCGGATTCCGGGCTCGCTCGCGCCGACTGTCGCGACGCCGGCCTCGTCATCGGCGCGGTGGGCGGCGGGATGTTCGAGGCCGAGAAGTGGTACTGGGCGCGGACGCGCGGCGGCGCTCCCGTCGATGCCGCGTCGTCGTTGCGCGCGGTCTTGCCCTTTTCCCACGCCGAGACGCTCGGCAAGGCGCTCTCGCTCGGCGGGCCGCGCGAGACGGTGGTCGCCGCGTGCAGCTCCGGAGCGGTGTCCCTCGCCCTCGCGCGGGATCTCATCGAGGACGGCCTGGCGACGGTCGTCGTCGCCGGCGGCGCCGACTCGGTGACGCGGATCTGCTACATGGGGTTCAACGCGCTCCGACTTCTCGATCCCGAGCCGTGCCGGCCGTTCGACCGCGAGCGTCGCGGGATGTCGATCGGTGAGGGCGCGGCGTTTCTCGTGCTGGAAGACGCCGAGCACGCGCGCGCGCGCGGCGCTTACGTCTACGCGGAACTCTCCGGCTACGGCATCACGACCGACGCCTTTCATCCGACGTCGCCTCATCCGGAGGGTGACGGCATGGTGCGCGCCATGCGAGGCGCGCTCTCGGACGCCGGCATCGGGCCGGCGGAGGTCGGCTACGTCAACGCCCACGGAACCGGCACGCCGCAGAACGATCGCGTGGAGGCGCGGGCGATCGCGCGCGTGTTCGAAACGGGCGAACCGCTCGTGAGCGCCACGAAGTCGATGATCGGCCACACGATGGCCGCCGCGGGCAGTCTGGAGACGGTCGCGACGATCCTGGCGATCGTCGAAGGCGTCGTTCCTCCGACCGCAAATCTTTGTGCAGCCGATCCCGACGTCACGTTCGACTGCGTCCCTGGCACGGCGCGCACGGCCGCGATCGATTGCGCGATCTCGAACTCGTTCGGTTTCGGTGGTCAGAACGTCACGCTCGTGTTCCGTCGGTCATGAGCGGGGCCGCCACCCGGAGAGTCGCGATCACGGGGTGCGGCACGGTCAACGCCGCGTTCGTCGGCGGCGTTCCTGAGCTCTCGACCTACCTCGAGCATCCGGAGAGTCGCGTTCGCGCGGAGCCATCGACGGAGCCGGGCCTCGTCGCGTCGGTCGACGACCGCGCCCTCGACGGACTGACCGACGCCGGCGACCAGCGCCGCGTGTCCCGCATCAGCCGCTTCGCGATCGCGGCCGCCAGGCTGGCGCTCGCGGACGCAGACGCTCCACCCGAGGATCTGTCGCTCGTCGTCGGCACGGAGCTCGGAGATCTCAGGTCGACGAAGGAATTCGCGAACGGGTTCCTCGAGCGCGGCCCGACCGGATTGTCCGCGCTGCTCTTCCCGAACACGGTGATGAACACGATGGCCGCGGCAACCGCGATCGCCGTGCAGGCGCGCGCGGCGACGCTGACGCTGAACGCGCCGGTCGTCGCCGGTGAGCTGGCCATCGCGCGCGCCGCCGCCGGCATCGCCGCCGGCCGCTTCGAGCTGGCGCTCGCCGGAGGCGTCGACCAGATCGAGCCGATCACGGAGCTCGCGGCCGGCGGCGACGCGCGCGGAGAGGGCGCGACGTTTCTCGTGCTCGAGCCGCTCGAAAAGGCGCGACAGCGCGGCGCGCGCGTGTTCGGCGAGATCACCGGCTGGGGGTGGCGCGCGCTGAACGCGCCGCCGTGCGGTGTGGGCCGCGCCGAGCCGCCGCGCGCCGTCCTCCTGGCGCTCGAGCGAGCCGGCCTCGCCGGCGATGCGGTCCGGTGGGTGTACGACTCGGCGACGCTCGATCGAGAGCGCGACGACTGGGAGCGCGCGCTGCTCGACGTGGCATTTCCCCATCATCCGAGGCGCGTGTCGCTCGGCCGATGGCTCGGCCGCCACGGGGGGCTTGGCGCGCTGTCCGTCGCGGGCGCCGCGTGGAGCGCGTGTGCCGGGCGACTTCCGGCGCTCGGCGGCGCGATGTCCGCCGATCGCGGCGTGGGGCTGGTCCATGGCGTGGCGCGTGGGGGAACGCACGTCGCGCTCGTCGTCGGCGCGCCCCTTCCATGAACGGCATCCTGATCGTCATTCCGGTGTTCGACGAAGAGCCCTCCATCGGGGCGGTCGTCGCCGGTGCCGGACAGCACGGCCCGGTGCTCGTGGTCGACGACGGCTCGACCGACGGAAGCGGCGCCGTCGCCCGGAGCGCGGGGGCCGAGGTGGTGCGACATCCGCGTCGCCTGGGAAAGGGCCAGGCCATCCGAACCGGGCTCGCCTGCGCGCGGGCGCGAGAAGCATCGGTGATGGTGACCCTCGACGGTGACGGGCAGCACGATCCGCGCGACATCGCTCGGCTGCTCGGCGCCGCGGAACGGTCGCCCGGCGCCATCGTGATCGGCAATCGCCTGGCCACGCTGGCGGATGGGGGCGGTGATCGCGAATCCGCCTTCGACGGCGGCCGCGCGGGAAAGCTGTCGTGCGGTCGCCTGAATGCGAACCGGGTCGCAGGATTCTTCGCGCACTGGATCAGCGGGCTCGGGATCAGCGACACACAGTCCGGGTTTCGCGTCTATCCGATGAAGCTCTTCGACGCCGTTCGCCCGCGGGCGGGCGGCTTCGTCTTCGAGACCGAAGTCCTGCTCGATGCGGCTCTGCAGGGATGGCCCATCGTCGAAGTCCCGGTGGCGGCGCTGCCGCGCTTCACGCGTCGTAGCCGGTTTCGCCCTTTACTCGACGGCACGGCGGTCGCTCGCTGTCTCGGGCGCCGTTCGATCAGGCGCTGGCGTACGGAGGTCCGGGACGCGCTGCGCGAGATCCGCAACGTCGTTGGCGCCGACCGTCGACGCGCACGGCACGCCGCCGTCCTCGAGCGCGCGCATCCCTACGCGGGCTCGTTTCCCGCGTGGAGCCTCGCGGTCGGCGCCGGCGCCGCGGACTTCGCGATCGATGGTCTCGCCGGCTGGTGGCAGCATCCACGGGTGCGCCGCGCGCTGGTCGTCGGCCGCGGCACCGCGGCGTTGCCACTCCTGGCCGGGGTCGCGGCACTGCAGGCCATCGCGGGCCGGATGATGCCGGACCTCGTGAGCCCGCTGGTGGCCCGCTTCTGCTCCTGGGAACGGTTCGAGATCGGACACTCGATCGATGAGGGAGCACGACCGCGATGAACGCGATCGCCACCCGCCGTCTCGGATACGACGTGGCGGTGGTCGGCGGCGGTCCCGGCGGCGCAACCACCGCGGCATTCCTGGCCCGGAGCGGATTCAGTGTCGTCCTGTACGAGCGTGAGCTCTTTCCCCGGTTTCACATCGGGGAGTCGCTGCTGCCCGCCATGCTGCCGCTGCTCGATCGTCTCGGAGTTCATGAGACCGTCGCGGAGCGCGGCTTCCAGGTGAAGTACGGCGCCATGTTCAGCGACCAGGAAATGAATCTCGAGCAGACCTATTACTTCCTGCGCGACCGGGCCTGGCCGAACTACTCCTATCAAGTGCCGCGCGCGGACTTCGATCAGATCTTGCTCGAGCACGCGCGCAAGAGCGGCGTCGACGTGCGACAGCCGGCGACGGTGGACCAGGTGTCGTTCGATGCGGACGGCGTCGTGGTCTCCGGCACCGAGGACGAGCGAGCGTTCACGACGCGCGCGGCCTTCCTGGTCGACGCGAGCGGTCGCGACGGCTTCGTGACCGCGAGAAGAGGCCGACGAGATCGCGTCCCGAATCTTGGCAAGGTGGCGCTCTTCGCGCATTTCCGCGGCGCGCACCGCCTGTCCGGCATCGACGAAGGCAACATCCGCATTCACGTCTTCGAGGACGGGTGGTTCTGGTGGATCCCGCTCTCGGGAGACCTGACGAGCATCGGCTGCGTCCTTCACGCCAGGACGGTGCGCCAGCACGCGGAAGCCATCGAAGATCTGCTCCAGACGATGATCGGCCGGTGCCGGCGCGTCGCCGCCGGTCTCCAGTCTGCCGAGCGGGTCACGCCGGTACGCACGGCCGCGAATTTCGCGTACGTGAACCGCCCGGTCATCGGGGATCGCTTCCTCGCCGTCGGAGACGCCGTCGCGTTCGTCGATCCGATCTTTTCGGGTGGCGTCTTCATCGCCATGAAGTCGGGAGAGCTGGCGGCCGAGGCGATCGGCGCGGCGCTGCGCGACGGGCGCTTCGAGAAACGCCGCTTTCGCCGCTACGAACGGCACGTCTGGCGAGGCGTGACGCCGTTCTTCCGCTTCATCCACAAGTATTACGAGCCGGCGTTCCTCGAGCTCTTCTTAAAACCGTCGAACCGGCTCGGCATGTTCGAGAGCGTGCTGATGGTGCTTTCGGGCGGCGCGTTCGACGGACTCACGTGGCCGCGGCGCCTGGCCCTCGAGGTGCTGTTCACGTCGGCGCGCATCAACGTCTGGCGGCGTCGGCGCGCCGGGCAAGCCGTCGAATCACGTCTCGAATGGTAATGACTCGGAGCGGGGCGATGCCCCGATTGCGCGGGCAAAGCCCGCGCTCGGAATGGCCAGTACGGGTTCACCGTCGTCGGCATCGCGATCGGCGTGGCCGGACTCGTCGCGCTCGGCGCGATGGCCGGGCGGATCGTTCGATTCATCGAAGGCGGCGACCGGTTCGTGCTCGGCCAAATCTCGGTGGCCGGGCGTGGGCTCGGCATGGGGACCGGGTTCACCGCCGGAGGCCTCTTGCCCGCGTCCACCATCGAGCGCATCGCGCGTGTCCCCGGCACCGCCGGCGTTCAGGCGCAGGTGATGCTGCCGCTCGATCCGAGCACGTCCCAGTTCATGACGTTGACGCAGGAGCTGGTGCTCGGGGTCGATCTCTCCGTCCCGACGCCGAACCGGTATTACCGCGCCCTCGCCGTGCGGACCGGCCGGTTTCTGCGCCCGGGCGATCGCGGCGTCGCGGTGGTCGGCGCGTCGTTCGCCGTGTCTCACGGGCTCTTCGTCGGGTCCCGCCTGACGCTCGAGAAGACCGCCTACGAGATCGTCGGCGTGCTCGAACGCACGCTCACCGCGCCGGATCGGTTCGTGATCCTCTCGATCGAAGACGCTCGCCAGCAATGGGTCGCGAAGGACCCGATGCTGCGCACGCTGCTCGCGTCGGGCGCCGCGCCGATGACGGCGAGCGATCTCAACACGGGCGCGGCGGTCGGCTGGCGCGACGGTGAAGATCCCGATGCCGTCGCCCGGCGGATCATCGCCGAAGTGCCGAACGTGAACGTGCAGATCCCGAGCGAGCTGTCGCGGCTCCTGCGTTCGTCGACGGCGTTCTTCTCCGCGCTGGTGGTGGGCATCGGCGCGCTCGGCTTCGTGATCGGAGGACTGAGCCTGGCGAACACGGTCGCCGCGTCGGTGTTCGAGCGCATCCGCGACTTCGGCGTGAAGCGCGCGCTGGGCGCGACCGGCTTCGATTTGGGGCGCGAGGTGCTGGCCGAGGCGCTGACGATCACGCTCTCCGGAGGGCTCGGCGGCATCCTGCTGGCGCTCGTCATCGGTGGCGCGGTGGATCGGTACGCCGCGCGGACCGGACAGGAACTGTTCCTCTTCTCGGCGCGACTGGTCGGTGGCGCGATCGTGTTCGCCGTCCTGCTCGGCGCCGTGGCGGCGGGCTACGCGACGCTGCGCGTGACGCGGCTCAGTCCGGCCGAGGCGATCCGGCGTGGAACCTGATGCTGCGAACGACGGGCGTCGTGAAGTCCTACCGGTCGCCGGCGGGCGCCCGCCTCGGTGTGCTCTCCGGCATCGACGTCCAGGTGGATCGCGGTGAAGTCGCGGCGATCGTCGGCGCGTCGGGCTCGGGCAAGAGCACGCTGCTGAACGTCCTCGGGTTGCTGGAAAGGCCCGACGCCGGCGACGTCTGGTACGACGGAGAGCGTGTCACCGCGCTCGGCGCGTCCGCCCAGAGTCGCGCGCGCGGCCGGTTCGTCGGCTTCGTCTTCCAGTCGTTCTTGTTGTTGTCGGGGCTGACCGCGGTCGAGAACGTCCTGCTCGCGGCACGCTACCGCGGTGGCATCACGCGCCGGACGCGCGACCGCGCGCGGCAGCTGCTCGCCGAGGTCGGCATGCTGGAGCGCGCGGCGCACTATCCAACAGAGCTCTCCGGGGGCGAGCAGCAACGCGTGGCGTTCTGCCGCGCGGTCCTCAACGATCCGCCGCTGGTGCTGGCGGACGAGCCGACCGGCAACCTCGACGACGCGAACGCCTCGATCATCCTGGATCGTCTCGTCGCGCGCGCGCGCGCCGGCACGGCCGTCGTGCTCGTCACCCATCGACACGACGTCGCCGATCTGGCCTCGGTCGTGTTCCGGCTGGAGGGCGGACGGCTCGAGCGCCGTGACCGTCTCGCTCGCTGAGTCAGGAGACCCGCCAATGATGAAGACCCTGGTGCTGGTGGCGATCGCGTCCGTCGTCGGAGGGAGCGGTCACGTGTTGCTCGCGAAGGGCATGAGATCGATCGGCGACCTGACGGAGGCTCCATCCTCGCGTCTCGGCGGCATGGCGCTCGGAGTCGTGTCCAACCCGTGGGTGCTGCTGGGCGTCCTCCTCCAGGCGTCGTTCTTCGCGATGTATCTGGCGCTCCTGTCGCGGACCGACGTGAGCAAGGTCCTGCCCATGACGGCGATGGACTACATCGTGGTGGTGCTGCTGGCCCAGGTGGTTCTCGCCGAACCCGTCACCCCGGTCCGGTGGCTCGGCGTGGCCATGGTCTGCGCGGGCGTCCTGACAGTGTGGCGGAACTGAGGTCAGTCGCCCAGGAGTCCGGCGACCGTGGTGAGAGCGTAGCCCTCGTCCTCGAGCCCGGCGATCATCTCGGGAAGCGCCCTCGCCAGTCGCTCGGGCGCGCCTCGCGTGCCTTCGCCGTCGTGGAGGTCCACGATGGCGCCCGGGTGAATCCGCCGGACGACGAACCGGGCTTGCGCGTCCGCGCCGACGGCACGAAGCCCCTCCGGCTGCACGGACCACAGCACGCACCGCAAACGGTGACGGTCGAGCGCGCCGGGCATTGCGGCATTCATCATGCCCCAAGGCGGACGGAAGTGCCGCGGCGTCACGCCCGTCAACGAACCGAGCAGCTCGTGCGTACGCTCGATCTCCACCGCGGTCCGCCGCGGCCCGCAGAGCCAGAGCGAGGGATGCGACCAGGAGTGGTTCGCGACCTCGTGGCCGTCAGCGGCGATCGCGCGGACGACGTCGGGAGCGCGTTCGGCTCGTTCGCCGATCAGGAAGAAGGACGCGCGCACCCGGTGCTTGTCGAGGATCTTCAAGATCGTGGGCGTCCAGTGCGGATCCGGTCCGTCGTCGAACGTGAGCGCGACGCGCCGGGCCGTCGACGGAGCCCGTCGCACCGTGCGGGGGCCCGAGACGTGAGGCCACCACGCGTAGCGGATCCACGCGACTCCAAGAGCGGCGGCCGCGTAGCCCACCTTCATTCGCGGCCCAGGACGATGCGTGCGATGCGCCGCGCGGCGTACGGCTGTCGCGCGGAACGAATCCGCTCGCGAAAGTGCTCGAGCAACGCGGGATCACCGAGCGCCTGGTCGAGCGCGCGCGCGAGCTCCTCCGGAGAGCGCGCGACGAGCCCGAACCCCGTACGCGCCACGAATCTCTCGTTCCGTCGCTCCTGACCCGGCAACGATCCGAAGAGCAGCATGGGCAGCCCCGCGGCGATCGCTTCCGCGACCGTCATGCCCCCGGCCTTCGTCACCAGCAAGTCCGCGGCGGCCATGAGCGTGCGCACCTCGCTGACGTGTCCGAGGACACGCGTGCTGCTGCCCGTCGTCAGCCGACGAAGACGTTCGGAGAGCTCACGATTGCGGCCGGCGAGCAGCAGCCCTTCGACTGGATGGTCGGGCCGCGTGAGCGCCTGCGCGACCTCCGGAAGCCTTCCCAGCGACGCCTCGGAGCCGGCCATGGCAAGCACGACTGGCTTTCCAGCGGGAAGACCGAATCGGGCGCGCGCCTCTCCGACGTCGAGCGGCTCGTCGAACTCCTCGTGGACCGGGACGCCGGTGACGACGATGCGCTCGGGCGGGATCCCGCGGGCGATCAGCTCGTGCCTCACCTCTTGCGCGGCGACACAGTACCGATCGATCCCCGGCGCCAGCCACTGGCGATGCGCGATGAAGTCGGTGACGACCGTCGTGTGCGCGGGAACGCGATGGCCCTGGGCGACGAGCGAGTCGAGGGCGATTGCCGGTGTCGCGTGTGTCGTCACGATCGCGTCCGGCGCGAGGCGATTGATCAGCCGCGTGAGGCGCGCCGTGCCAAGCCGCGTGACTCCAAAGGTGAGGGGGGAGTCGCTCTCCATGCGATCGCCGAGCTCGTACGCGAAAGCCCAGATCCACGGCGCGCGCCGCAGGAGCGCGTAATAGAGTGCGCGGGTGCAGCGCTCGAAGCGCGGGTCGACGAGCTCGCGAAAGTGATCCACGAGGACGGTGGTGGCGCCCTCGCGCTCGAAGGCTCTGGCGAGGCTCCGGGCCGCTTCGTTGTGACCGGAGCCATAGCTGGCCGTGATGATCAGGATCCTCATGTCGTCCCGCCTCATGCTAGCAAAGAGGCTCCCCCGGCTTGACCGCTCCGACCGGACTCGGTACAGTGCCAGGGCACGGACGATTAGCTCAGTTGGCAGAGCGCTGGCCTCACATGCCAGAGGTCACTGGTTCAAGTCCAGTATCGTCCACCATCCCGTTCTTCTGTTCGGGTCCTGACGCGGCTGTCACGTCCGAATGTGCGACCGACGGTCGGACCCACGCTGGCCGGTGTGGGTCCGGGCACGAGGGGCGATGAAGAATCGAATCGGTCCGGACCCCTTTCCCGCAACCGTGGAGATCCTCGAGGCATGATCCGGCATGGCGACTCTCTTGCAACGGGCACCCGCCGCGAATAGTCTCTCTCCGGAAGGAGCAAGCCCATGAAACGTTGGCTGGTCGCGTCGGTCGTCGTGCTCGTCATGACAGGAGTCGGTGCCGCGCGCGCGGCGGACGTCGGGATCATCACCGGCAGCGAGAAGGGCACCTACTATCAGTTCGGTCTCAATCTGCAGGCCCTCGGCAAGCAGTTTGGCCACAACGTGACCGTCTACCCCTCGAAGGGCTCGATCGAAAACATCCTGGCCGTCTATCAGAAGGCGGGAACGCAACTCGGGATCGTCCAGTCCGACGTGCTGGCGTTCGTGTCGCGCGTGCAGACCGATCCGACGCTCCGCCGCATCGCGAAGAAGACGAAGATGGTGTTCCCGCTCTACAACGAAGAGATCCACATCCTCGCCCGTCGCGGGATCACGGATTTCGACGATCTCGCGGACCGGCGAGTCGCCGTCGGTCGCGAGGGGAGCGGGACGTACCTGACGGCGCGGCTGCTCTTCAAAGCGTCGGAGGTCGCCCCGCGCGAGATGGTGCCGATCGATACCGACGAGGCGTTGCGAGAGCTCAAGGCCAAGCGCGTCGACGCGATGTTCTACGTCGCGGGCTATCCGGTGAAGCTCCTGCGTGAGGAGGTCAGCGCGGACGACGATCTGGTGCTGCTCCCCATCACGAACAAGAGCATCACGGAGTTCTACCCGAGCACGGAGATTCCCGCGAAGGAGTATCCGTGGCAAGAGACCGCCGTGCCGACGGTCGCGGTGAAATCGGTCCTGATGGTGGCCGACAACCTGCCCACCCTGGTCAAGAACGGCCATCCGAAGTGGAAGTCCGTCGACCTTGATTATCCGCTGAAGGGCTGGGAGCAATACGACTGCGTCCGCAAATATCTCGGGAAGCCGACCGACCGCGCCGCGGCGCCCGCCGCGCGGCCCGAGCTCAATCCCGTCATGGAAGCGATCAAGCAAGTGCTCGGCGACTGAGATGGCGACGCAGCACCCGGCAGAGTTCGAGCGGATCTGGCTCGGTGGAGAACAGCGGCGCATCCTGGACGCCCTCGAGGACGCCGTGCTCCGTGTCGGCGGTCTCCTCCTCCTGACCGGAGACGTCGGGGTCGGCAAGACCACGCTCGCCAACGCGCTCGCCGCGGAGCTCGCCGACCGCGCGATCGTCGTCCGGCTGCCGCATCCCTGCGTCGACGCTCCGGCGCTGGTGGAGATGGTCGGACGGGGGCTCGGGTTCGACGGCGCCAGCGGGTCGAGAGCCACGTGGGTTCCCGCGATGCGCCAGGCGCTCGACGACGCGTCGACGAGGCGCAGAACATGGCTCCGGACGCGTTCGCGGAGCTCGAGCACCTGCTGTCGCTCGAGTCGGCCGCGATCCAGCCGCGCCTGAGCGTCCTGCTCGTCGGACAGGACGAGCTGCTCCCGCTGATCGAGACTTCGGCGGGGAGCCTCGGGCGCTTCGTCACGTTGCGGGAGCGCCTTCCTGCGCTCGGGCCGCACGAGGTGGAGGAGTTCGTCCGGCATCGGTTGACGGCGGGCTCCGTCGATGGCGTTCTGCTGACCGACGACGCGATGCGAACGATCCAGAAGCTGTCCGGAGGAATCCCTCGGCTCGTCGAAAGGCTGTGCGACGTCGCGCTCATCGGCGGGCCGCCGTACTCCCCGGTCGACGCCGCGGAGATTCGCGAGCGCGCCGAGCGTTTCGGCGTCCTGCCCGGCCTGTCGGCGAGGCAAGAATTGATCGACGCGGCGGACGCAGAAGAGGCCGCGGTCGAAGAGCGCGCTCCATCCGTGCGGCTCCAGCGTCTCACTCGTCGGGGGTTGATGACGGTCGGCGTGGCCATGGCCACGATGGTGGCCATCTACGCGTTCACGTCACACGGCCCGCGGCGACCCAGCGCGGCGCCGGAGAAGGTGTCACCCGGTCGCCCGCAGAATGCCGCACTCCCGACTGCTGCCGTCGTGCCGACGACGGCGCGTGAGGCGTCGTCCCCCGTGTCTCTCGCCGCCGACCCCCGACCCTCGTCCACGCCGGAGCCACAAACGCCACGAGTAAAACCGATCGAGCCCGGCTTGCCCGCCGCTCCCCCCGTCGCACAGGCGCCGAAGCCGTCGAACGGCAGCGCGTTGCCGCGCGCCGGCAGCCCGCCGTCCGTTCCAGCACGCAGACCGGCTGTCGCGCCCCCGGCCGCCCCATCATCGACGCCCTCGTCGTCCGAGCCGTCCGGCCCGTCCGATCCGGGCGCGATCATCGACTGGCTCCTCCGGTCCCCCGACGCGCGCTGACGCGGGCCACGCCCGGCGTTGCGCCCGGCGTGGTATACTCACGTCAAACCGGACGAATTGGGTTCGTAAGAACTCAAAGTGGTCCATTGGCACTGTAGTGCCCGCAAAGTCGGGGGCCCCCCATGAAAGTGTCCATTTTCTTTGACGGTCAGAACTTCTACCGATCCCTCTTGCGGTACGACGAATCCCTGCGGGTCGATTACGATCGGCTTGCGACGTGGATCACGAATGCCGTCGGAGGTCCAAACGCCGTGTTCACCGGCGCGTACTACTACGTCGGTGTCTCGCCCGGCGCGCCGCCGCTGGTCGAGGGATTCCTGAAGGGCCTGGAGCTACGACCCGGCTACTTCGTCAAGCGCGAGGGGCGCGTGCGCCGTACCGGGCGATGCCCATCGTGCGGCGCCGAATACGAGTACACGACGGAAAAGCGCGTCGACACGCGGCTCGTCGCCGAGATGATCCACTACGCGGCGATCAACGCATTCGACGCCGCCGTGCTGATCTCCGGCGACGATGACTTCGTCCCGGCCGTCGAGGCGGTGAACGCGCTCGGTCGGCAGGTGTGGGTCGCGACGTGGTCGGCCGAGGAACTCTCCACTGACCTTCGCGTGCGGTGCTTCGGCCACATCCACCTGAGCGAGGGCGTGGGCGCGTTTCGCGCCGACCGCCAGCCGCGCGCGCTGGAGCGCGCACGCGGTATCGGCGGCATCCCGCGAGACATCGCCGGCGTGGCGCCGCGCGGCAACGTCTTGCGCGGACCGCAGCCACCGCCGTCGCCGTTTGCGCTCGAACGCGGCGTCGTCGAGCTCCAGCGGGCGGAAGCTCGACTGCCGCACGTTAGCCGCGGGTACTTCGTCACGCGCTGGAAATCGCATCAGCTGCCGCCCGCCGGCCAGGAGCGCGAGTTGCTCGTGCAGCAGATGGTCGACGCGGGTCTGGCCGAGGAGTTGCGAGGACGAGATCGCCATGCCCGGATAGACGGGGAAGAGGCCCGCTCTTGCGAGCGGGAGGGTGATACGATGGCTTCATGAGAGCGCTCCTCGTCGCCGTGCTGGTGCTGATCGTCGCTGCGCCTGCTGCCGGTCAGCAAGTCGAGATCCAGAGAAAGCCGACGGAGCGCGAGCTACGTCCGGAGGTCATCCCCCCCGGACTCCATTACGAGCAGACCCGCCCGAGCGACGCGAATTATTACCCCTACGATCAGCGAGTGATGCACGACCCTGCGTTCATCGAGCCCTTCAGCATGGAATATCAGATCGACAAGAGCACGGGACGCCTGGGACTCTCCGGTTGGACGTCGCCGAACACGCCCCTCGGGTCGCCGGTCGCGAGCGGCCACCGGGACGTGACCGGCTGGCTCTCGTTCGGCTTCTCGATCATCTGGGGCGGTCCGCCACCGACGATCACACCGGCCAGCGCTCCCGTCCCGCGCGGACGCTGAGCCCGGAGCGCACGATGCCCCGATTGCGCGGCAACCTGCACGCCCACACCACGTTTTCGGACGGCGTCCGGAGCCCGGGCGACCTCATCGCCGAGTACGAGCGACTCGGGTACGACTTCCTGGCGATCACCGATCACGAGGGCTGGATTCCATCGACGTACTGGCGGGCGCTCGAAAGGCAGCCGTCCAACTTGCTCCTGTTCCACGGCATCGAGCTCAACTACGACCCGCTCGATCAACACGTCGGGAAGGTGCTCGGCGATCGCGAGATCCTCCACGTGCTGAACCATCCGGCACGGTATCGGTTGAGCGTCCGCGAGACGATCGAGCGCATCGGCGTGATTCGCGCCGACGGGCTGCCGCTCGACGCCGTCGAAGTCACGGACACCGGGCATCGCCGACCGCTCTACGATTGCCCGGAGATTCCGCTCGTGAAGATCGCCACCGACGACGCGCATCGTCCGCCGCATTTCGGCCGCGCCTGGGTCGAGGTGGAGGCGCACCGCGATCGGGACTCGATCATCCGGGCGATCAAGGCCGGAGACTTCGCGCTCGGCTTCAGCGCGACGTAACGGCTCGCACGATCGTCGTCCTTCGCTTCGGTCACCGGCCCGATCCCGACGACGCGTTCATGTTCGCGGCCGTCACGCTCGGCGACGTGTCGATCGCGGACGCCACGATCGAGCACGTCGTCGAGGACGTCGAATCGCTGAATCGCCGGGCGCGGAGCGGCGAATTCGAGGTCAGCTGCGTCTCCGCCGCCACGTACGCGCTCGTCGCGGATCGATACCGTCTCTGCGATGTCGGCGCGTCGATGGTCCGGGCTCACGGGCCGGTCCTGGTCGCGCGCGCGGCGATCGACCTCCGTGACGTTCCCGACAAGGTCGTCGCGATCCCGGGCAGCCACACGACGGCGTCCCTGCTGCTCCGGCTCTACACGGCGGACGAGCCCGCGCTGATCGAGGTCCCATCCGACAAGATTCTCGAAGCGGTACTCGACGGCCAGGCGGACCTCGGCGTGCTCATCCACGAAGGCGATCTCGCGTACCGCGCGCGTGGGCTGGTGGGCGTTCTCGATTTCGCCGACGCGTGGCGCCGGGACACCGACCTGCCGCTCCCGCTCGGGGTCACGATCGTGCGCCGCGACCTGGACGAGGAGGTTCAGCGCCGCATCTCGCGAGCGTTTCGCGACTCGATCCGGTGGGCGCGGGCCAATCTCGACGACGCGCTCGCGCACGCGAGGCGTTTCGCGCGCGGCATGGACGAGGCGACGTGCCGGGAATTCGTGCTGACGCGCGTCGACGATCACGCGCTGACGCTGGAGGTCGCCGGGCACGCCGCGCTCGAAAGACTCTACGCGGAGGCGCATCGCCGCAGACTCGTGGCCGCTACCCCACCGCTGGACGCCGTGTCGTAAGCGTGGCGCTCACGTCCGAGAACGCCGCGTTTTCGGCTTCCTGGTATTCTGAAACACCACGGCGGCGAGGGGGACGGACGTTCGCTCGGGGACGTCGCCCGCTGACCGGAACGCACCCCCGAAGCAGAGCATCGGTGTCCCGACCAACGGAGGGCCAGGAATGGAGACTCGTCGAAGGTTCATCGTGACTGGCGGTCGTCTGGTTCTCGCGGGCGCGGCGGCGGTCGCCGCCGGACCGACCGTCTTTACCCGGTCGGTCGCGGCCGCGAAGGAACTGAAAGTGCTTCAATGGAGTCACTTCGTGCCCGCCTATGACAAGTGGTTCGACCCCTGGGCGAAAGAGTGGGGCGCCAAGCGAGGCGTCGAGGTGACGGTCGATCACGTCTCGTTCGCCGACGTCGTGCCGCGCGCGACCGCGGAGGTCGCGGCCCAGTCCGGTCACGACATTCACATGTTCCTGGGGCTCGCCAGCGCGTTCGAGGAGCACGTCGTGGACCTGTCGGACGTCGTCGCGACGCTCGAGAAGAAGCACGGCAAGCCGGTCGAGCTCGCTCGGCGGAGCACGTACAACCCGTTCACGCGGAAGCAGTTCGCCCTGTCCGACATGTGGGTCCCGGATCCGGGGAACTATCACAAGAAGGTGTGGACCGACATCGGCATGCCGAACGGCCCGGTGACGTACGAGGACCTCTCCAAGGCGGCCCCGGAGGTCAAGAAGGTCGCGCCCCAGATGCAGATCCCGATCGGCATCGGGCTCAGTCAGGACATCGACTCCAACATGGCGGTTTGCAACATCCTTTGGTGTCACGGCGGATCCATCCAGGACAAGGACGGGAACGTCGTCCTGAACTCGCCCGAGACGTTGAAGGCGCTCGAATACACCAAGCGCCTCTACTCGGTCGGGATGACGCCGGCCGTCCTGTCCTGGAACGCCGCCTCGAATAACCAGGCGTTCAACGCTCAGGAGACGTCGTACATCCTGAATTCGATCTCGGCGTATCGCACGGCGCAGGACAACAAGCTGCCGGTGGTCGAGCACTACTTTTTCACGCCGGCGTTGAAGGGGCCCACCGGGATCATGCTCGCCTCCGAGCACGTGATGAGCGGCTACGTCGTCTGGAAGTTCTCGAAGAACCAGGACACCGCGAAAGAGTTCCTGGTGGCGCTCGTGGATGCGTCCCGCGAGTCCACGCTCGGATCGAAGCTCTACAACTTTCCGTCGTTCTTCGGCGCCGCCGCGGATCCCGGGACACCGGTCGCGAAGAGGCCGCAGAGCGGCACCGCCTGGGTCGAGAAGCAGTGCAAGCAGGACCCGTTCGGGTCGAACCCTCCGGACAAGCTGATGGTGCTGGCCGACTCGCTCAAGTGGTCGACCAACCTCGGCTACCCCGGGTCCGCCAACCCGGCCGAGGGCGAGATCTTCGACACGTACGTGCTGACCGACATGTTCGCGAAGGCCGCCACCGGCGCGCTGTCGCCGAAGGACGCGATGACGGAGGCGTCCAACCGCGCCAAGGAAATCTTCACCAAGTGGCGCGCGAAGAAGATGGTGGGCGGCGGCAAGGATCGCTAGGCGAAAAGGTTGCGCCGGACCGAGCGAGCGCTGGGGGCCATCATGCTGGCCCCCGCGCTCGCGTACATCCTCCTGCTCGTCGCGCTCCCGTTCGTCGCGGCCGTCCTCCTGAGCCTCACGAACTCCTCGGCCGGTAGCCTCGACGTCTCGTTCGTCGGGTTCAGGAACTTTCGCGCGGTCGTCGGCAACCCGGTCTTCAAGCGCGCGCTCTGGAACACCTTCGTCTTCACATTCGTCTCCCAGGTCCTGGTGATCGCATTCGGCAACATCCTGGCCCGCGCGCTCATGCGGCGTTTCCGCGGCAAGACGATCGCGCGGTTCCTGATCCTGATGCCCTGGGCGGCGCCGATCTCGCTCGCGACGCTCGGCTGGCTGTGGATCTTCGACTCGACGTTCAGCGTGATCAACTGGGTGCTCAAGGTCGTCGGATATTTCGGCCCGGGCCAGTGGTACTACTGGCTCGGCGACCCGACGCTCGGGATGGTGGCGATCGTCACCGTCCACGTCTGGCGGATGTTGCCGTTCTCGACGGTGATCCTGATCGCCGGCCTGTCGTCCATTCCCGCCGAAGTCCACGAGGCTGCGGACATCGACGGCGCCGGGACCCTGTCCAAGGCCTTCTACGTCACCGTGCCGATGATGCTGCCGATCCTCTCCGTCGCGCTCCTGTTCGGCGTGGTCTTCACGTTCACCGACATGAGCGTCGTGTATCTGCTCACGCGAGGCGGCCCGTTCAATTCCACCCACGTGCTCGCCAGCCTCGCATTCCAGGATGGCGTTCTCGGCGGCGACGTCGGCCGCGGCGCGGCGATCGCGATCTTCCTGCTCCCCGTGCTGGTCGTCATGGCGATCCTGACGCTGCGCGTCTCCCGCCGCGCCGAGGTCGCGTAGCGTGCGCGGTGCCCCGACGCGCCGCCTGGGCGGCCTGATCCTCCACCGGGCCGTCATCCTCCTGTTCACCGCGTTCGCGGTCTTTCCCTTCTACTGGATGGCGATCACGGCCTTCAAGCAGAACGCGGATCTGTACGTCGGCGCCACCAACACGCAGCACAACCCGTTCATCTTCAACCAGCCGCCGACGCTGGACCATCTCCGGATCCTGTTCGGGCAGACGCTCTATCCGACGTGGCTCGTCAACACGCTCGTCATCGGCGCCGTCGTCGTCGCGATCACGCTCGTGCTGACCGTGCCGGCCGGGTATGCGCTGGCCCGGTTGACCGGTCGCTGGGGCGAACGGCTCAGCATCGGGATCTTCCTGACGTACCTGGTGCCCCCCACGCTGCTGTTCATTCCGTTCTCCCGGCTCATGTCGGTGCTCGGCCTGCAGAACTCGCGCTGGGCGCTGATCGTGATCTATCCGACGTTCACCGTACCGTTCTGCACCTGGTTGCTCATGGGATTCTTCAAGTCCCTTCCGCGGGAGATCGAGGAGTCGGCGATGGTGGACGGCTGCAGCCGCGTGGGCGCGATCTGGCGGATGGCCCTGCCGCTGGCCGCGCCGGGGATCCTGACCGTGGTCATCTTCGCGATGACGCTCGTCATCCAGGAGTTCGTCTACAGCCTGACCTTCATCTCCTCGGTCCGGCTGATGACGATCAGCGGCGGGGTGCCGGTGGCCCTCGTGCGCGGCGACGTGTACTACTGGGGGTCGCTCATGGCCGCCTGCCTGATCACGAGCGTGCCGATCGCCGTGCTCTACAACGTGTTCCTGGACCGCTTCATCGCCGGGTTCACCGTCGGAGCGGTGAAATGAGGTCCCGCGGCGCGACGACTGTGATTTAATTCGCTCACCCCAGCCAGCACACGTCAGGGAGGGAAGCCATGACACGATGGATCGCGCTGTGCGTCGCGGTGCTGTTCGCGACGGTTCTCGGCGGCGTCACGCCGGCCCTGGCGCAGACGACGAAGACCGCGCCCGCGCCGAAGGCCGAGGGAAAGAGCTCGACGAAGTCCGAGGCGAAGACCGACAAGGCCGCCACGGAGAAGTCAGGCGCGAAGCTCGACATCAACACCGCGTCGGAGGACGAGCTGAAGGCGCTGCCCGGGATCGGTGACGCGTACTCGAAGAAGATCATCGAGGGCCGTCCCTACGCCAAGAAGGATCAGCTCGTGTCGAAGAACATCATCCCGAAGGCGACCTACGACAAGATCAAGGACCAGATCATCGCGAAGCACTCCGGCGCCCCGGCCAAGACGAGCGAGGCAAAGCCCGCCGACAAGAAGAAGTAGGACCGAGCGCGTCGGATGGCGCCGGCCCGGCGGTACTGGGACGAGATCGAGGTCGGCGAGGAGTACGAGTCGCCCGGGCGTACCGTCACCGAGGCCGACATCGTGCTCTTCGCCGGTCTCTCCGGCGACTACAACCAGCTCCACACCGACGCCGAGTTCATGAAGGGATCGATCTTCGGCGAGCGGATCGCGCACGGGCTCCTCGGTCTGGCGATCCAGTCAGGCCTCCTGACCCGCGCCATGGCGCCGTACGCCACCATCGCCTTCGGAGCGCTCCGGTGGAAATTCAAGGCGCCGATCAAGATCGGCGACACGATTCACGTGCGGGCGCGCGTCCTCACCAAGAAAGAGACGAAGGTCGATCGCGGCCTGGTCACGCTCGAACGGACGGTCCTGAACCAGCGCGGTGAGATCGTCCAGCAGGGCGAGACTGACCTGATCGTCGAGCGGCGTCCCGGAGGGGCTGACGGCGGGTCGCGTCGGCCGTCGGCGTGACCGCGTCGGTCGTCGAGCGGTTCTATTTCGAGGACGTCGTGCTTCACGGTGTTCTCGAGACGCCGGGGATCACGTTGACCCAGGCGCACGTCATGCTGTACGCGGGGCTCGGCGGAGAGCCGCCGGGCGATCCCGAATCGATCCCGGACCTGCTGCCGCTCTTCCTCTCCACCGGACTCGGGTGGCGCGTCCCGCAACCGCCGCTGGCCGTGCTCGCGTTTCTCGGGCTCGAGTGGAACGTCATTCGTCCCGCGCGCGTGGGTGACACGATTCACAGCCGCTCGCGCACGGTGGTGAAGCGCGCGATGCGCGAGGGCGGCGTCGTGATCGAGGAGCGTGAGATGATCGATCAGCGAGGCGAAACGCTCCAGCGCGGCCGGTTCACGTTCCTGGTCGCGCGGCGCGAAGCGACGCCCAGTATCCCCGGCCGCGGTTCTCGTCTCGCCGAAGGCGCCGCGGACCGTGTGCTAGACTTTCGGCTCCGGAGGATCCCATGAACTTTCCGCTCGAGCTCTCCACTCCGTCCGCCGCCGGCCTCGCGGCCGATTCGCTCGACCGCCTCCAGCAGATCATCACGCGACACATCGCGGACGGCCGGTACCCCGGGGCGCAGATCGCGGTGGCGCGACACGGCAAGCTGGCGCTCTTCCGCTCGTTCGGCGACGCCCGCAGGGAGCCGACGAGGATACCGGCGGGCGACGACACGCTGTGGCTGCTCTTTTCGAACACCAAGGTCATCACGGCCTCGGCCGTGTGGAAGCTCGTCGAGCACGGCGCGCTCCGGTTCACGGACACCGTCGCGGACCACGTGCCGGGCTTCGAGGCGAATGGCAAGGGCGCGATCACGATCATCCAGCTGCTGACGCACCAGGGCGGCTTCCCCAGCGCGGAAGTGCCGAAGGAAGTCTGGGAGGACCACGACCTCCTGCGGCGCCTCGTGTGCGGCTTCACGCTCGAGTGGACGCCGGGAAGCCGGGTTCACTACCACGGTGCCTCCGCGCACTGGACCGCGGCGGTGCTGATCGAACAGCTGACGAAGAAGGACTACCGGACCTTCATCCGCGAGAGCGTCGTCGAGCCGCTCGGTCTCGCGGGCGAGCTCTTCGTCGGTCTGCCGGAGGTCGAGGGGAAGCGCGCCGTCGACATGCACGAGCCGGACGCGGACGGCCGCCAGGTCGGTCGCGCCGAGAACAACGATCCCGCATTCCGCCAGGCGGGAGTTCCCGGCGGCGGTGGGTACGCGACGGCGCGGGCGATGGCCGCCTTCTATCAGATGATGGTGAACGGTGGAACGCTGAACGGCCGGCGCTTTCTCTCGCCGCGGATGGTGCAGTACGTGACACGGAACTTCACGGGCGACCGTGTCGACACGAACATGGGGATGCCGATGCACCGAGGGCTCGGTCCGCATCTCCGCGGCGCCACGGAGACGATCCGCGGACTCGGGTCGCTGGCGTCGCCGCGCACGTTCGGACACGGCGGCGTCGGGTCGTCGTACTGCTGGGGAGACCCGGAGTCCGGGGTGTCGTTCGCCTACCTCACGAACAGCCGCGTGGCCGACCCGTGGCACAGCCAGCGGCTCGACATCATCTCCAACGGTGTCCACATGGCGATCTGATGACGACGCGAAAGGCTGGGATCGCCTCGATCATGGGGTTCAGGACGCTGACCATCTCAGAGCTCAGAGCCGCGCGGACGCGCCCGTAGTGGTCTCCATCAGGAGGTAAGCCCGCCATGGCGTTCGATACTCGCCACAAGAGCCGTGTTCTCGTCGACGGTCCTGACCGCGCCGCTGCGCGCACGTACTTCAAGGCGATCGGGTTCACGGATGCGGATCTGGCGAAGCCGCTCGTCGGAGTGGCGCACTGCTGGATCGAGATCACGCCGTGCAACTGGAACCACAAGAAGCTCGCCGAGAAGGTGAAGGAAGGCATTCGCGCGGCCGGCGGCACGCCGATCGAGTTCAACACGATCTCGGTCACCGACGGGATCGCGATGGGCACCGAGGGCATGAAGGCCTCGCTGGTGAGCCGCGAAGTCATCGCGGACTCTGTGGAGGCGGTCGTCCGCGGTCACCTGCTGGATGCGTTCGTCGCGATCTCCGGCTGCGACAAGACGATCCCCGCCATGGTCATGGCGATGGGGCGGCTCAACGTCCCGAGCGTGATGCTCTACGGCGGTTCGATCCGCTACGGCGAGCACCGGGGCAAGCGCCTCACCGTGCAAGACGTGTTCGAGGCGATCGGCGCCTACCGCGTCGGTAAGATCGACGCCGCCGAGCTGAACGCGATCGAGAGCCGCGCGTGCCCGGGCGCGGGCGCCTGCGGAGGACAGTTCACCGCGAACACGATGGCGACGGCGTTCGAGATGCTCGGCGTGTCGCCGATGGGATTCAACGGGGTTCCGGCCGAGGACGCGCACAAGGAAGACATCGCATTCCAGACCGACACATCATCACGAAGAAGTCGCTCGCGAATGCGATCGCCGGCGTGATGGCCACCGGCGGCTCGACGAACGCAGTGCTCCACCTCCTGGCGGTCGCGAAGGAGTCCGGCGTCAAGCTCACCATCGACGAGTTCGACCGCATCTCGCGCAAGACGCCGCTGCTCGCAGACCTGAAGCCCTGGGGCAACTACACCGCGCCGGAGATGTACGAGGCGGGGGGAATGCCGGTCGTCGCGCGGCGACTGGCCGACGCCGGCCTCCTGCACGCCGACGAGACGACCGTCACTGGCCGCACGATCGGCGAAGAAGCCTCGGCGGCGCGCGAGGCCCCCGGACAGAAAGTCATTCGACCACTGTCGTCGCCGCTCGCGAAGTACGGAGGACTCGCCATCCTGCGCGGCAACCTGGCGCCCGACGGCTGTGTCGCGAAGGTCGCCGGACACGAGCAGACCGTGTTTCGCGGCAGGGCGCGCGTCTTCGATTGCGAAGAAGACGCGTTCACCGCAGTGAAGACCGGCAAGATCACGTCCGGGGACTTCATCGTGATCCGCTGGGAGGGACCGAAGGGCGGTCCCGGAATGCGGGAGATGCTGCAGGTCACCGGCGCGCTCCAGGGCGCGGGGCTCGGCGCAACCGTCGCGCTCATGACCGACGGGCGCTTCTCGGGCGCCTCGCACGGGTTCATGGTCGGGCACGTCACTCCCGAGGCCGCCGACGGCGGACCGATCGCGGCGATCAGGAACGGGGACACGGTCGTGCTGGACGTCGACAAACGCCGGCTGGACGTGCAGGTTAGCCCTCCGGAGTTGAAGCGACGTCTCAAGGCGGTGAAGAAGCCCAGGCCGCGTTACGCGACCGGGGTCATGGCGAAGTACGCGCGACTGGTGTCGTCGGCGTCCGAAGGGGCGACGACGGGATAGCTCCTCAGAGCCGTCGCGCTGATCCGACGCCACCTGCCGGCGTCAGTGAAACGTTCTGGCGCCTGCTCGTCGACGAGCCGCTCTCTGGAAAATCGATCGTCGACGTCGGCACCGGGACCGGACGCATGGCCCTGGCTCTTGCGCCGCTCGCCGGGCGCGTCGTCGGCATCGACCGCGATCCCGATCTGATCGACGAAGCGCGGCGGCGTGCCGGCGCGGCCGGGCTTCTCAACGTTCAGTTCGTCGTCGGCGATGCCGACGCGCTGACCGACTTCGTCCATCCCGACGACGGCGTCGAGATCCAGCCCGATCTCGTCGTCGCGCATCTCTTCGTCTCCGACCCGCTCGTGAGGACGGCCGCGAAGTCGCTGGACCCGGGCGGCGCGCTCGCCTTCGTCGGCTTTCACGTCGATCAGTGGAAGGAGACCGGGCGGCGTTCCCGGTTCGCGTACGATGAAGATGGAGCGCGTCGGCTGCTCACGGAGTCCGGATTCCTCGTGGAGCACCTCGAAGTCGAGCGCAGCGTGCAGCAGTTTCGATCGGTGGAGGAAGCTCTCGCCGCGGCGATCGGCCTCGAGGAACGATGGAGAGCCGACGGCCGGTGGTTTCGCTACATCCGATTTCTCGAAGAAGGGGGGCGTACGCTGACGCAGAGCCACCTGGTGGTCAAGGCGCGGCGCGCGGCGCTGGCGTGACGCTGCTCGATCTCGCGCTGACGCGCGCCGTGAAGGCTCGTGCCCTCGAGCTCGGCTTCGACGCCGTCGCGATCGGGCCCGCGACTCCCGAGCACGCCCCCGCGTTCGAGCGCTGGCTCGACGCGGGATTCGGCGCCTCGATGACGTATCTCGAACGGACGCGCGCAGATCGGGTGGATCCCGAGCTTCTCCTGCCGGGTGCCCGATCCACCATCACCGTCGCGCTGAGCTACAACCCTGGCGAAGCGACGAACGCGGACGACTGGACGCCGGTCGCGCGTTACGCCCGCGGCACCGACTATCACGACGTCATCCGCCCTCGGCTCAAGACGCTCGTGTCGTTCCTGCGCGAAGCGGGCGGGCCGCGGATCGAGAGTCGGGCCACGATCGACACGAGCGCGGTGCTCGAGCGCGACCTGGCCGCCCGGGCGGGGCTCGGCTGGTTCGGCAAGAACACGAATCTGCTGAGCGAGAAGCTCGGATCCTATTTCTTCATCGGCGTCGTGCTCACCACCGCGACGCTGTCGTTCGACGACCCCGTTCCGGACCGGTGCGGCACCTGCACGGCCTGTCTCGATGCGTGTCCGACGAAAGCGTTCGTCGGTCCGTACGTTCTCGATGCGCGCCGCTGCATCTCTTACCTGACGATCGAGCTCCGCGGCGACGTGCCGCCGGAGCTCCGACCCGCGGTGACCGACTGGGTCTTCGGATGCGACGTGTGCCAGGAGGTGTGCCCGTGGAACCGCAAAGCCGCGCCCGGTCGTGAACCCGCGTTCACTCCGCGACAATCGCTCGGCGCTCTCCCGTCGTTGCTGACGCTCGACGACGCGGCGTTCCGGGCGCGCTTTCGCGGAACCGCCATCACGCGCGCCAGGCGAGCGGGACTGCTGAGGAACGTCGCGTTGACGCTCGGCAATCGCCCAGAGGCGCGACCGGCCGCTCGCGCGGCGCTCGGCGCCGCCCTCGACGATCCCGATCCGGTCGTGCGCCGCGCCGCCACGTGGTCTCTGGGGCGCATCGCGGAACGAGATCCCGAAGCGGAGAGCACGTCGATCGTCGACGACGAGGGCTGATCGGGAAGGCAAGAAATACACGCCGTGCTATCCTCAGAACCGTCATGGCCATTCTCAAAGTCGCTCGTCTGGGACATCCGGTGCTGCGACAGCGCGCCGAGCCGGTGGCGCCGAACGCGATCAGGTCCACCGAGATCCAGCGATTGATCGACGACATGATCGACACGATGCAGGAATACGACGGCGCCGGTCTGGCCGGAAATCAGGTGCACACGCCGAAGCGCATCGCCGTCATCGAGGTGCTCGGCAACCCGCGCTATCCCGACGCTCCGCACGTTCCGCTCACCGTCCTGGTCAATCCCGTCGTCACGCCGCTCACCGACGAGATGGAAGAAGGCTGGGAGGGCTGTCTGTCGGTGCCCGACATGCGCGGCCAGGTGCCGCGCTTCACCGCGGTCCGCCTCGAATGCTACGACCGCCACGGTGAGCCGGTGGACGTGGTCGCGAAGGATTTCTTCGCGCGGGTCATCCAGCACGAGACCGACCACCTCGACGGGATCGTCTATCTGGACCGCATGCGCGATCTGTCGACGCTCTCGTTCGTCGCCGAGTGGAACAAGCACTGGCTCGGTCTCCACGAGCAGGACGACTGACTTGAGCATGTCAGGCCCGTTGCCTGTCTCGAGGCGCGCCACGGCGTCGCCGGTGCGTGTCCGAGCGTTGGGGGTCTGGGGGCCATTTCGGCACTCCCAGTAGAATCAGTGAGCCAGCCGAGTCCGGCCGGCGCCGCCCGTGTGGTCGCGGTAGTGAAGGACCTCTTCTTCGTGGCGCGGATCGGTGAGACCGCGCGGCTTGCCGGAATGCCGATCCAGTTCGTCAAGACGGCCGACGCGCTCGCAGCTGCGCTCGGGTCCCCGACGCGATTCGTGCTGCTGGATCTCACGGGCGATTTCGACTACGACCGGGTCTTCGCCACGCTCGAACCTCGCCGCTCGCCGGTGCTCGGATTCACGACCCATGTGCTCGCCCGGCGGACCCAGCCGTGGCACGCGCGGTGCGATCGTGTCGTGACGAAGGAGACGCTCACGCAAGAGCTCCCGTCGCTCCTGACCGGCGGCGTGACCGCGAAAGACCAGGTGGCGCCGTGACCGCCGAGGAATTCGTCCGCGCGCTCGACGCCGAGAATCAGCGTCAGCTCGCGCGGCTCTCGCCGGACGACACGCTGAAGCCGGAAGTCGAGGGTGACCTCACCGTCGTGAATCTCCTGAAGGTCGCGCTCAAGAACGAGATCGAGGCGACGGTGATCGCGGCGCGCTGGCTCGTGTCGACGGACGATCTCGACGTCCAGCTGGCGTTCGCGCGACAGGTCGGCGACGAGGAAAAGCACCATCGCCTGATCGGAGAGCGGCTCCGATCGCTCGGCTTCGACCCATCGTCGTTCAACCCGGTCGCGAAGGGCTACGGGCCGCTGTTCCAGTATCTGGACACGCTCACCACGACGGTCAGCCGCGTCGCCGCGGGCCAATTCACGCGCGAGGCGATCGCGGTGGTGAAGAATCGACAGTTCATCGAGTTCTGCGAGCGGGCCGGTGACAAGCAGACGGCGGCGCTCTATCGCGACGTGATCGAGCCGGACGAGAGGTATCACCACGAGCTCGGACGACGGCTCCTGCTGCGGCTCGCGACCACTCCGGAAGCGCAGGCGGCAGCCGGCGCGGCGGCGCGTCGCACGCTCGACCTGGCGGAAGAGCTCCAGCGCGTCGCGCTGACGACGGCCGGCATCCACCACGCGCCAGGCTGCTGATGACCCCCGATCTCCGCGAATTCCACGAGGCGGTGTCGACCGAGCGCGATCTCGACCTGGCGGTCGCCGCGCTGCTGGTCGCGCGGGTGGAGTACCCGACGCTCGATCCCGCTCCGTATCTGAAGAGGCTCGACGGCCTGGCTGCCGGCGTCGGGATCCCGGCGTCACGCGACGGCCGCCGCGCGCTCGATCGGTTGCGGCGGGTGCTGTTCGAGGAGGAAGGATTTCGCGGCAACGCCGACCGGTACTTCGATCCACGCAACAGCTGCCTGAACGACGTGCTCGACGAGAAGTTCGGGATTCCGATCACGCTGTCGGTGCTGACGATCGAGGTGGGCCGCCGCGTCGGGCTCTCGCTCCACGGGCTCGGCTTGCCCGGGCACTTCATGGTCGCCGCCGACGTCGACGGGGAGCGCCTGATCGTCGATCCGTTCAACCGCGGCGCCATCCTCTCGCGCGACGACGCGGAGTCCGTCGTCGCGCGAGCGCTCGGACAGCCGGTGCCGCTCACCGATTCGCATTTCGTCCCGACGTCGAAGGACGCCATCGTCACGCGGATGCTTGCGAATCTGAAGTCGATCTACGTCCAGCAGGAAAACTGGACGAAGGCCTTCGAGGTGATCGAGCGTTTGCTGCTCCTGGACGGCGCCGCGCCGACGCATCTCCGCGATCGCGGCACCGTGCTGATGAAACTCGGTGACTTCCAGAGCGGCGCCGCCGACTGGGAGCGTTATCTGACGCGCTATCCGCAGGCGCGCGACGCGGTGAAGCTGCGCGGCCAGCTCAAGCGTATCCGTCAGGCCCTCGCCAGCCTCAATTGACCGGCCCTCGCCGGCTTCGACACTCGTCGCTTCGCCGGCTGATCACGTGCACGATCGTGGTCCCGTTCTTGTCGACCGCGTGCGGCGGCTGCGGCCTCGCTCCACCCGGAGTCCGTGGCGAGTCGTCTCGCCCGGACGCCGCGGAGCGCGCGCTCCTGGTGAAGGCCGAGCAGGAAGAAGCGCGGATTCTCGAGCAGGTGAAGCGTTATCAGGACCCGCAAGTCGACGAGTACCTCGCCAGGGTCGTTGGCAAGCTCGCGCCGGACGAACCCGCAGCGCGAGGATTCACGGTCGTCGTCCTGAGCGACCCGACATTGAACGCCTTCGCGATGCCGGACGGGCGCATCTACGTCCACACCGGCCTCTTGAGCCAGGTGGAGAACGAAGCGCAGCTCGCGACCATCCTCGCTCGTGAGATGGCGCACGTGACCAGTCGCCACGCGTTGGGGGTGCTGCGCGACGCCGCCGAAGCGCGCGTTCTCCTTCCCGCGCTCGCAGTGACGATCGGTGCGGCGGCCGCGCTTCACTCAGGAGGAGCTTCCGGCGATCCCGTGGGCACCGCGGCAATCGGCTCGGTGGCGAGCGCCATCCTGAGCGTCGGCGCCGAGATCGCCTGGATCGCGTCGATGAGAGGCTACGGAGAAGTCTTCGAGCGTAGAGCGGACGAAGACGGCCTGGCTAGGCTGGCGAAGGCTGGCTATGACCCGCGAGAAGCTCTTCGGACCTTCGAACGTCTCACGGGCCGTTCCGACGGCGAACCGCTCGAGATGTTCGTCTTGGGCAACCGGCATAATCTTCATCAGCGAGTGGACACAACACGGCGAATGCTGGCGACGCGAGTCGACACGATCGCCGCTCTGCCGTCGACGACGGACGTCGGTGACTTCCGCCTCCGTATGCAGACGGTCGTGCGCGAAAATGCGCTGCTCGACATCCGCACCGGACGATTCGATCTCGCCTTGCGACAGCTGATACGGGTCGGCGTGTTCGATGACCGGGATGCAGTGAACAATTTCTATTACGGTGAGTTGTCGCGGCTTCGTGCTCAGCGGACGGACGCCGCGGCAGAGAAGCGGCGTCTGGAAGAGCGCGCGCTCCTGGCCTACGAGCACGCCCTCCTGCTCGACCCCGCGTACGCTGACCCGCTCCGGGGGCTCGGGTTGCTCTACTTCCAGCAAGGCGATTACGCTCGCGCCCGGGCGGCGTTCGCAAGGTACGTGGAGCTGAAGCCGGACGTGAGCGACGCCAGGAGAATTGAGGACTACATGGCCGCGCTTTCACGGGAGTGACTGACATGGAAACAGGTCGCGTCCGGGGCGGCTCGAACCAGTACGGGTTCACGATCGGCATCCTGATTCTCGACACGCGGTTCCCGCGCATCGTGGGCGACATGGGCAACGCGCGCACGTTTCCGTTTCCGGTGCGCTACCACCGTGTGGCCGGCGCCGCGCCCGACCTGGTGGTGCGTCGCGGCGCTGCCGGTCTCCTGCCGTCGTTCGTCGACGGCGCCCGCGCGCTCGAGCGCGAAGGCGTCGGCGCGATCACGACGAATTGCGGATTCCTGGTGAAGTACCAGAAGGAGCTGGCCGCCTCTGTGACAGTGCCCGTCTTCACGTCGAGTCTCTTGATGGTGCCGTTCGTCCAGCGCATGCTGCCGCCGGGACGGCGCGTGGGCATCATGACGGTGAACGCGCCGGCCCTCGGCGCCGAGCACATGGCGGGCGCCGGCATCGCCGATGACGTTCCGATCGCCGTCGCCGGGCTCGAGACGGAGAAGGAGTTCACGCGCGTGATGCTCGACAACGAGCTCGAGCTCGACGTCGACGTCGCGCGGGAGGAGCACGTGCGGGTGGCGCGGCGCCTCGTCGCCGACCATCCGGATGTCGGCGCCATCGTGCTCGAGTGCACGAACATGCCGCCATACGCCGCCGACATCCAGTGCGCGACCGGGCTGCCGGTCTTCGACATCGTCTCGCTCGTCACGCTGGTGCACGGGGGCCTGGTCGGCGCGCTCGGGCCCCGCCCGGCCTGACGCTCGGGCCGGCCGTTAGCCGGTGGCGCGGAGCCGTTCGATCAGCTTCTGATCGGCGGGCGGAAACGCGTAATCGCCCAGCCGACCCGGCTCGACCCAGGCCATCTTCTGGCTTTCGAGCGGCGTGATCGTGCCCGATCCGAGCGTCGCGCGGAAGAAGTGGAGGATCACGGTCGTGTCGGGATACTCCCACCGGATCGTCTCGACCCGGTCCCCGACGATGAACCTTCCGGAGAGCTCTTCCGCGAGCTCGCGAACGAGACAGGCTTCCAGCGATTCGCCAGGCTTGACCTTGCCGCCCGGAAACTCCCACAGCCCGGCGAGATGCGAGCCCTCACGGCGCTGCGTGATCAGGTAGCGGCCATCCGCGTCCCGGATGAGCGCGGCCGCGACGTCGATCTCTCTCATGGGCCCGGGTACGTCGCGCAGAACGCCTTCATCGGACAGCGGGGACACAGCGGGTTGCGCGGCCGGCACCAGGTGGCGCCGAAGTCCATCAGCGCCTGGTTGAAATCGTAGCCGCGCCCGCGCGGGACGAGCGTCGCCGCCAGATCCCAGTACACCCGATCGCCGCGGACGCGCGCGGTCCTCCGCCGTCCGAAGAAGACGCGGCTCAGCACGCGGCGCACGTTGGTGTCGAGCACCGGCACGTCGCGCTCGTGGGCGAACGCGAGGATCGCGCCGGCGGTGTAGCGGCCGATTCCCGGCATGGATCGAAGCGCGGCGTCCTCGTCGGGCAACCGGCCGCCGTACCGGGCGATCGATTCCCTCGCGATCGTGTGAAGCCGCACCGGGCGGATGTTGTAGCCGAGCGGATACCAGAGCCGTTTGACCTCGTCGACGGGCGCGGCGGCGAGCCGGCGCAGCGTGGGATAGCGGCGGAGGAACTGCCGATACTTCGGCACAACACGCTCGACCTGCGTCTGCTGCAGCATGATCTCGGAGACGAGAATGCGATACGGGTGGCGCGTCTTTCGCCAGGGCAGGTCGCGGCCGTGCTCTCCGTACCAGCGGAGGAGACGCTGCTGGAAAAGCCTGACGACGTGACGATCGGGCGCGCGCATCGCGCGACGACTCTACCACTGTGGTCTCGAGCGCCGCTGCCGTCGTCGGGCGCGACGCCTGGCGAGGTAGAATGGCGGCGTATGGCGATCCCGCTCGACTATGGCAATGCCGCGGCGGAATACGACGCGGTCCGTCGCGCCGTGGGCGTCGTTGATCACAGCGGGAACGGCGTGCTCGAAGTGACCGGGCGCGACCGCGCCGCGTTCCTCCACGCGATGCTCTCGAACGACGTGAAGTCGCTCGCTGCGGGGCAGGGCTGTGCGGCCTCGCTCCTCGACGTGCACGGCAAGATCCAGACGTTCCTCTGGGTCCTCGCGCTCGAGGACCGGGTGCTCCTGTTGACGCCGCCGGGCCGCGCGCAGAGCACGATCGACGCGCTCGATGCGTACCTCTTCTCCGAGAAGGCGTATTTTCTCGACGCGACCGGTGAATTCGCGATCCCCATGCTCGCCGGGCCCGAAGCTCCGGCACTCGTCCATCGCCTCACCGGGGCGTCACTTCCGGACGCGCCGTGGGGCCATCTCTCCGCGTCTCTCGCCAGTGTTTCCATCCGCGTCGTGCGAGGTGGCGGTGAGACCGGTGAGCCCGAGGCCCTGCTGCTCGTGCCGGCGCCCGACGGCGAAACGGTCTGGCAGAAGGTGATCGAGGCCGGCGCCCGTCCGTTCGGGCTGGCTGCGCTCGAATCGCTCCGGATCGAAAGCGGGACGCCGGCCTTCGGTGACGACGCAGACTCGAGCGTGCTGCTGCCGGAGATCCCGTTCCTGGACAAGGTCTCGTACACCAAGGGCTGCTACGTCGGGCAGGAGGTCGTGGTCCGGATTCGCGATCGAGGTCACGTGAACCGGATGCTGCGAGGTCTCGTCCTCGACGGCGAATCGGTGCCGACGCGGGGCGCGACGATCGTCGCCGACGGCAACGAAGCCGGGCGCGTGACGAGCGCCGCGTGGTCGTTCGGTCTCAAGCGACCGATCGCGCTCGGCTTCGTCAAGCGCCAGCAGGCGGAGCCGGGCACGATGGTTGACGTCGTCCTGCCGGACGGCGAACGCGCGCACGCCTCCGTCTCGGCGCTGCCCTTCGCCCGCTGATGGACCACCGCGTGGCAAACCGACTCGCGCACGAAACGAGCCCGTACCTGCTCCAGCACGCCCACAACCCCGTGGACTGGTATGCGTGGGGTGAGGAAGCGTTCGCGAGCGCCCGCCGGGAGCAGAAGCCGATCTTGCTCTCCGTGGGATATTCGGCCTGCCACTGGTGCCACGTCATGGAGCGCGAGTCGTTCGAGGATCCCGAGACCGCGCGGCTCATGAACGAGCACTTCGTCAACGTGAAGGTCGACCGCGAGGAGCGGCCGGACGTCGACCAGATCTACATGGACGCGGTGCAGGCGATGACGGGGCACGGCGGATGGCCGATGACCGTGTTCCTCACGCCGGAGGCCGTGCCGTTCTACGGCGGCACGTACTTTCCGCCGACCGATCGTCACGGATTACCGTCATTCCGAAAATTACTGACCTCGATCGCGGATGCGTGGAGGAACCGCCGTGCCGACGTCACGAGATCGGGCGCGGAGATCACGGCGCATCTCGATCGCACCGCGCACCTGCGATCGGCGACGTCGTTCCTGACCGATCAGATCCTGTTCGAGGCGTTCCAGAGCATCTCGGCGCAGTTCGACGAGACGCACGGGGGGACGGCAGGGGCGCCGAAGTTTCCGCAGCCGATGAACTGGGAATTCGTCCTCCGCTTCTGGCGACGAACCCGGAACGAGCATGCGCGCGACATGGCGATGACCACGCTCACGAAGATGGCGCGCGGCGGGATCTACGACCACCTCGGCGGAGGCTTCGCCCGCTATTCCGTCGACGCGCAATGGCTCGTTCCCCACTTCGAGAAGATGCTCTACGACAACGCGCAGCTCGCGTCCCTCTATCTCCACGGCTGGCTCGCGTTCGGAGAGCCTGAATATCGGCGGATCGCCGAGGAGACGCTCGACTACATCGTCCGCGACATGACCGATCCCTCCGGCGGCTTCTACTCGTCGGAAGACGCGGACTCGGAGGGCGAGGAGGGGAAGTTCTACGTCTGGAGCGCGGACGAGATCCGTGCGGTGCTCGGGCCCGACGAGAGCCGGGCGGCGCTCGCGTACTGGGGCGTCGACCGCGGAGCGAATTTCGAGGGCAAGAACATCCTGTACGCGGCCGGCGCGCCCGAGCCGGATCGCATCGCGGGGGCGCGCGCAAAGCTGCTCGAGGCGCGCTCGCGACGGATTCGACCGGGACGCGACGACAAGGTGCTGGCGTCGTGGAACGGGCTCGCGGCGCGCGCGTTCGCGGAGGCCGGGCGCGCGCTCGGCCGTCCGGACTACGTCGCCGTCGCCGCACGAAACGTCGCGTTCATCCTCCGCGAGATGCGGGCGGACGGCCGCTTGCTCCGGACGTGGAAGGGTGGGGTCGCGAAGCTTCGCGGGTACCTGGAGGACCACGCGATGGTCGTGACGGCGCTCGTCGAACTGTACGAGGCGACGTTCGAGCGCCGGTGGCTCGATGAGGCGCGCGCCCTCGCCGACCAGATGCTCGCGCTCTTCTGGGACGAGTCGACCGAAGGGTTCTACGACACGGGCAGCGATCACGAACGCCTGATCGTCAGGCCGCGCAACCTGTTCGACAACGCCGTGCCGTGCGGCGCCTCGGCGGCGACCGAGGCTCTCTTCCGTCTCTCCGTGCTGACGGGGGAGTCGCGCGACGAATCGATGGCGCTCAAAGCGCTGCGCCCGATGGCGGACTTGATGTCGCGGCATCCCACGGGCTTCGGTCGCTTTCTCTGCGCGCTCGACTTCCACCTGGGTCCGGTCGCGGAAGTGGCGCTGGTGTGGCCGCGCTCGACGGAGGGCGCGGCCGGTCTCGCAACCGAGGTCTTCGGACGCTTCATGCCGAATCGCGTGGTGGCGGGGATGGCCGAGGACGACGCCACTGCTGCCGCCGGGATTCCATTGCTGGCCGAACGCCGGACGGTGGATGGGAAAGC
>QHRT01000006.1:46042-46535 GCA_003220195.1 Candidatus Rokuibacteriota bacterium
CGAGGAAGTACGCCGCCCGCGCGGTGTCCACACCGAGTCGCCGGAGATCCCGCGCGTCGCGCAGCACGACGCGCCGCCGCTCACGCAAGAGCGTCGTCACCGTCGTTGGTCCGAGACCGGGCACCCGAAGCAAGAGCTCGCGCGACGCGGTGGCGAGGTCGAGCGGAAAGATCTCGGGATGCTGCTCCGCCCACGCGGTCTTCGGATCTTCGTCCAGTGGAAGATTGCCGTCGGCGGCGAACAGGAGCTCCTCGAACGCGAAGCCGTACTCACGGAGCAGGTGCTCCGCCTGGTAGAGCCTGAGCTCACGCGTCGCCGGAGTCGCCGCGAGGTGCTCGAACGGTGTCCCCACCACGGGCTGGAAAGCGCTGAAATGCGCGTGGTGCAGGGTGCGGTCACGTTCGAGCCGGGCGACCAGTCCCAGGATTTCCCGATCGCGCTCGCCGGCAGCGCCGACCATGAACTGCGTCGTCGCTCCCGTGCGACGGATGTC
>QHRT01000006.1:46554-49556 GCA_003220195.1 Candidatus Rokuibacteriota bacterium
TGAGAAGCTTTTCCTTCGCGAGATATCGCACGTACCTGTCCGACGGCGCTTCGAGATTCACCGACACACGCGTCGCCAGCTTCACGGCTTCGGCGACTTGTGCGGGCTCGGAGCCGGGCAAGAGCTTCAGATGGATATAACCCTTGAATCCGTGGCGACGGCGGATGATCTCCACGGCGGCGAGCATCCGATCGGTCGCGCGTTCGGGCCGGCCCGGCACGCCGGACGTGAGGAACAGTCCGTCGGCAACTCCGCTCCGATGAGATTCGCTGAAGACGCGCGCCACCTCCTCCGGCGCGAGCGTCGCGCGCTTGACCTTGCCGCCGCAGAACGTCGGACAGTAACCGCACGAGAGCGAGCACGCGTTCGTCTGCATGACGCGCATCAGCCGCGTCATCCCGCCGCGGGGCAGGCGGACCTGGCGAATGCCCACGGACTGACCCGGTCCGATCGGAAGCATTTGTCCGGCGGCGTCGCGGTCGAGCTTCGCGGCGTCCGACAGAAGCTCCATTCGTGTTCGCAAGTCCATCGTAGTCACGTCTTCGAGGGCCGAATCAACCCCTCGCGCATAGCTATACACCTGACGAGTAGTATACGCAAGCGACATGCGGGTAAGAAGGAACCGGACGCGATAGTGGATTGACTCAAACGTGAGGAGCGGTGATGGACGCAAACGAAACCGACCAGATCATCTGGCGACCGGGTCCCGACGTCGCGGCGCGATCACGCATCGGCCTTTTCATGGCGAAGCACGGGATCGCGACGCTCGAAGCGCTCCAGCGGCGCTCGATCGAGGACGTCGAATGGTACTGGCGCGCCGTGTGCGACGACTTCGATCTCCGGTGGACGCAGCCGTATCGTCGGGTGCTCGACGTCTCGCGCGGGATCGCGTGGCCGACGTGGTTCGAGGGAGGGCTCCTGAACTTCGCGGACAACTGCGTCGATCGTCACGTCGACGCCGGCCGCGGCGGGAAACCGGCGATCGTGTGGGAAGGCGACGGCGGCGAGACGCGATCGCTCACGTACGGGGATCTCGCGCGCGAGGTGGGGAGGCTCGCGAACGCCCTCCGGCGTCTCGGCGTTCAGGAGGGTGACCGCGTCGGGATCTTCTTGCCGATGTCGCCGGAGGCCGCGATCGCGATGCTGGCGGTCGCGCGCATCGGCGCCATCTACACCCCATGCTTCTCCGGCTTCGGCGGCCCGGCGGTCGCCTCTCGGCTGCAAGACTCCGAAGCGAAGGTCCTGATCACCGCGGACGCGTTCCAGCGGCGCGGTCAGATCGTGCGGATGAAGCAGACGGCTGATGAAGCGGTCGCAGCCTGTCCGACGATCGAGCACGTCCTCGTGTTCCAGCGGATGGGGCACGACGTCCCGTGGATCGCCGCACGCGATCGCTGGTGGCACGACCTGACCGCGAGCGAGTCGGACCGGTGCGAGTCCGTCGCCGTCGCCGCGGATCATCCCTACATCATCATCTACACGTCGGGAACGACCGGACGGCCGAAGGGCGCGGTGCTGACGCAGGCCGGCTTCTTGTTGAAGGCCGCTCACGATTTCGCGTACTGCCACGACGTCGGCGTCGACGATCGACTCTTCTGGCTGACGGACATCGGCTGGCTCATGGGACCGATGCTCGTCACAGGGGCGCTCGTCCACGGAGCCACCGGTGTGCTCTTCGAAGGCGTGCCCGACTATCCGAAGCCCGACCGGTTGTGGGCGGTCGCCGAGCGGCATCGAGTGACCGTGATGGGGCTGTCCCCGACCGCGGTTCGCGCGCTGATGCCCCATGGCACCGACCATCCGCGGATGCACGACCTCACGTCGCTCCGCATTCTCGGCTCGACCGGTGAGCCGTGGAATCCCGAGCCGTACCGCTGGCTCTTCGAGCACGTGGGCGGCGGTCGCCTGCCGATCATCAATTACACCGGGGGGACGGAAATCTCCGGCGGCATCCTCGGGTGCTTCCCGAACGCTCCGATCAAGCCGTGCTCCTTCGCCGGCGCGATCCCCGGCATGGCGGCGGACGTCTTCGATGAGGACGGTCGGCCCGTGCGTGGACAGGTCGGCGAGCTGGTCGTGACGAAGCCGTGGCCCGGGATGACGCAGGGGTTCTGGAAGGATCCCGAACGCTACGAGGAGACGTACTGGTCGCGGTGGCCCGACGTCTGGGTGCACGGCGACTGGGCGTACGTCGACGAGGACGGCTTCTGGTTCCTGCAAGGTCGATCGGACGACACGCTGAAGATCGCCGGCAAACGCTTGGGACCGGCAGAGGTGGAGTCCGTTCTCGTCGGCCATCCCTCCGTCGCGGAGGCCGGCGTCATCGGTGTTCCCCACGAGGTGAAGGGCGAGGCCGTGGTCTGCTTCGTGGTGCTGCGTCCGGGGGAGACGATGTCGGAGCCCCTGCGCGGGGAACTCGGCGAGCGTGTCGCGCGCAGCATGGGCAAGGCGCTCAAACCGGAAAGGATCCTGTTCGTGCGTGACCTGCCGAAGACGCGGAGCGCCAAGATCATGCGCCGCGTGATCCGCGCGACCTATCTGGGCCGCGAGCCGGGAGATCTATCGTCGCTGGAGAATCCCGACGCGGTGAGGGCAGTGGCCGAGGCGAAATAGCGGCGTTATACTTCCGGTGTTGCCGTGGGGGGAGGATTCCTGAGAACCGGGGAGCGGCCCGGGACCCCTCGAACCTGATCTGGATAACGCCAGCGAAGGGAACACGCGCAACGGGAATGTCACGGCCGCCCCCGGACGGGAGCGGCCGTCGTGTTTTTTATCCGATGAAGATCACGGTCAACGGTGACCCGCTGGAAGTTCCCGACGGTCTCACGGTCGCCGGGCTCCTCGACCATCTCGCGGTGAAGCGCGAGTTCACGGCGGTCGCGGTGAATCGCGAAGTGACCCCGCGGAGCGCGCACGCGACGACCGTCCTTCACGATGGGGATCGGCTGGAGATCGTCCGCCCGATGGGCGGCGGATAGAATCCACCGGTGCGGTGGATAGGA
>QHRT01000006.1:49608-55990 GCA_003220195.1 Candidatus Rokuibacteriota bacterium
GATACCAGTCTGGTGCTGGGCGGCAAGGAGTTCTCGTCGCGGCTCATCGTCGGCACCGGCAAGTACTCCTCGCTCGACGTCATGCGTGAGGCGCACGAGGCGTCCGGCGCGCAGATCATCACCGTCGCGATCCGCCGCGTGAACCTGCCGAGCGGCGAATCGATCCTCGACCACATCGACACCACCCGCTTCACGCTCCTGCCCAACACCGCGGGCTGCTACACCGCCGACGAGGCCGTTCGCACGGCGTACCTGGCGCGCGAGGCAGGGCTCGGCGAGATGGTGAAGCTCGAGGTGATCGGCGATTCGCGCACGCTCTTCCCGGACGTTCAGGGATTGCTGGAAGCGACGAAGACGCTGGCCCGCGAGGGGTTCGTCGTGATGCCGTACACGAACGACGATCCGATCATCGCGAAGAGGCTCGAAGAGGCGGGCGCCGCGTGCGTGATGCCTCTGGCGGCGCCCATCGGTTCGGGGCTCGGCGTGCGCAACCCGTACAACATCAAGATCATCCTGGAGACGGTCTCGGTCCCGGTCATCGTCGATGCCGGCGTCGGAACGGCGTCCGATGCGGCCATCGCGATGGAGCTCGGCTGCGAGGGCGTCTTGATGAACACGGCGATCGCCGGCGCGCGCGACGCGGTGGCGATGGCGCGCGCGATGCGGCTCGCGGTCGAAGCCGGACGCCTGGCCTACCGCGCCGGCCGCATCGGCAAGAAGCTCTACGCGACCGCATCGTCGCCGCTCGAGGGCGTGCCCGATTGGACGAGCGCCTGACCGGAGACTGGCTCCTTCCGAGGCTCTGCCTCGTCACCGATCGGACGCAGACGAACGGTCGGGAGCTCACCGAGGTCGTCGGCGAGTGTCTCGCCGCCGGGCTTCCGATGATCCAGGTGCGCGAGAAAGACCTCACGGCGTACGACCTCGCGCGGTTGTGCCGTCCGCTGCGCGAGATGACGCGGGCCGCCGGGGCTCTGCTCGTGGTGAACGATCGCGCCGACGTGGCCCTCGCAGTCGACGCGGATGCGGTGCAGCGTACGTCCACGTCGCTGGCGATCGCGGACATCAAGGCGGTGGCCGGCCAGCGACTTCGCATCGGCGCGTCGGTGCATTCCACGGAGGACGCGATCGAGGCGGAACGCGCCGGCGCCGACTGGCTGGTGTTCGGTCCCGTCTACGACACGCCGTCCAAGCGGCGATACGGACCGCCGCAAGGCCTCCGAAAGCTCCGGGACGCGGTGAAGGGCGTCGGCGTTCCGGTCCTCGCGATCGGTGGCATCACGCCGGAGCGTGTCGCCGAGGTGCGGGACGCTGGCGCCCACGGGATCGCCGCGATCTCGGCGCTCCTCGCCGCGACGTCGCCGGCCGACGCCACACGCAGCTTCCTCACGGCGCTGGGATGAGCGACCTCCTCCCCCCGAACTGAGCGAGATGTACGGCCGGAGCAGCGCGGAATTTCCCGAGCGCATCGTCTGCCTCACGTCGGAGACGACCGAGGTCGTGTACGCCGTCGGCGCCGGCGGTCGCGTCGTCGGCGTTCCGGGAACCGCGCATCGGCCCCCCGAGGCGCGCGACAAGCCGAAAGTCGGCGGCTTCACCACCTTTCGTCTCGACAAGATCCTGGCTTTCGAACCCGATCTGGTCCTCGGTTTCTCCGACCTTCAAGCCGACGTCGCGCGCGATCTCGTCGCCGCGGGCGTCGCGGTGCTGGTGACGAATCAGCGATCGTTCGACGAGGTGTTGCGCACGATCCTCCTGATCGGCGGCGCGCTCGGGTGCTCCGCCGAGGCGCGCAACCTGGTCGAGGACATGCGCGACGAGGTGAAGCAGCTTCGAGAGTATTCGAGTGTCTGGCCCGATCGGCCGCGCGTCTACTTCGAGGAGTGGTTCGATCCGCTCATCGGCGGCATCCGGTGGGTCTCCGACATGATCGACATCGCCGGTGGCCGCGACGTCTTTCCCGAGCTTCGCGACCGCCGCGCCGCGCGAGAGCGCGTGGTGACGCCGGACGACGTCGTGCGGCGCGACCCCGAGATCATCCTGGCCTCGTGGTGTGGCAAGCCGGTCGACATCGACGCGATCGCGTCTCGGCCGGGATGGGACACGATCACCGCCGTGAAGCACGGTCAGATCCACGAGCTGGACGGCGCCGACGTCCTCTCGCCGGGGCCATCGTTGATGACGGGACTCCGCCGCATGCACGAGATCGTCCAGGCGTACTCGTCGAGCTGAACTCCCGCCGGTACAATAGGGGTATCCGGGCTCGTCTTCTCGGAAAAGTTGGGTCGAGAGGCGAGCCCGCGCTAGGATTGGACCCTCCCAGCGTAGGAGCCCGTGATCAATGACTGAGCTCGCAGACACGAAGCCGGACCGTTTCTTTGCCGACCGGTTCAACGTCACGCCGGCGGTGATGGAAGAGATCCTCGGCACGGCGCTCAAAGGCCGGGTCGACGAGGCCGACATCTACCTCGAGTACCGCGTCAACGAGGAGCTCGTACTCGAGGAAGAAACCGTCAAGAAAGCGTCTCGACACGTGAGCCAGGGCGCCGGGGTGCGAGCCCAGACCGAGACCCGGACGGGCTATGCGCATACCGACGACATCGCACTCCGGAATCTCGAAGAGGCCGCCCGGCATGCGCGGGCGATCGCGGACGAGGGGAGTCGCTCGGCGATCGTCGCGGTCGGTCCCGGCCGGCTGCCGCACGATCTCTACCATCTGGCCGAGCCGCCGATCGTCACCGACCTCGCCAGGAAACTCGATCTCCTCCGCCGCGTCGACCGCGCGACGCGTGCCCACGACTCACGCATCCGGCAAGTCATCGTCAGCCTGACGAGCGAGGAAGTCGTGATGCTGATCGCGACGGCGGCGGGATGGGTCGTCGGCGATATCAGGCCTCTCACCCGGCTCAACGTCACGGCGATCGCCGAAGACGGCGCTCGCCGCGAGACCGGCTCTTACGGTGGCGGCGGTCGTGTGCCGTTCGACTTCTTCCTCGGCGAGGACCGATGGCAGAGGTTTGCGCGTGAAGCCGCACGACAGGCGGCGTTGAAGCTCTCCGCGATCGACGCCCCGGCCGGGACGATGACCGTCGTGCTGGGGCCGGGATGGCCGGGGATCTTGCTGCACGAGGCGATCGGGCACGGTCTCGAAGGGGACTTCAATCGCAAGGGCGTGTCCGCCTTCGCCGGTCGGCTGGGGCAGAAAGTCGCGTCGGAGGTCGTCACGGTGGTGGACGACGGCACGATCCCGAACCGGCGCGGCTCGCTCAACGTGGACGACGAAGGGACGCCGACCGGCCGCACGGTGCTCATCGAGAACGGGATCCTGCGCGGCTACATGCAGGATCGCCTCAACTCCCGGTTGATGGGCGTCGCGCCGACCGGAAACGGGCGTCGCGAGTCGTTCGCGCATCCGCCGATGCCGCGGATGACCAACACGTTCATGTTGCCCGGCACGGACGTCCCCGAGGACATCATCAGATCGGTGAAGCGCGGGCTCTTCGCGGTGTCGTTCGGCGGCGGACAGGTCGACATCACGAGCGGGAAGTTCGTCTTCTCCGCGAGCGAGGCGTACCTGATCGAGGACGGCCGCGTCACGGCCCCGGTGAAGGGCGCCACGCTCATCGGCAACGGGCCCGACGCGCTGACGCGCGTGAGTCGTGTCGGCCACGACCTGGCGCTCGACGAGGGCGTCGGCACGTGCGGCAAGAACGGACAGTCCGTCCCGGTCGGTGTCGGTCTTCCCACGATCCGTCTCGACGGCATGACCGTCGGTGGAACGGCGGTGTGAGCGCATGAGTCCAGATATTCTGGTCGACGCGCTCGGCCGCGCGCGCGAGCGCGGCGCCACCGAGGCCGACGGGTACCTGGTCGAGGAGCGACATGGCAGCGCGCTGGTCCGGATGCGGCAGGTCGAGACGGTCACGCACTCTCACGATCACCGGCTCTCCCTCCGGGTGTTCGTCGGGAAGGCCTCCGCCGCGGCCTCGACGTCGGATCTGTCGCGGGAATCGCTCGAGCGCGTCGTCGACGAAGCCACGGCGCTGGCGCGCGTGACGGCCGAAGACGCGTACGCGGGTCTGCCCGATCCCGCGGAACTGATCGATCGCGTCCCCGACCTCGATCTGGAGGATCGTGCGGACGAGCTGACGCCCGAGCAGAAGATCGATCTCGCCCGTCGCGTCGAGGCGGCGGCGCTCGATGCGGATCCGAGGATCACGAACTCCGAGGGCGCCGAGTACTACGATCGCCGCGCATGGTACGTGTACGCGACGTCCCACGGATTCGTCCGGGACTATCGCACCACGTCGTGCGGCCTCTCCGTGTCGCCCATCGCGCAAGCAGACGGGAAGATGCAGCGGGATTCGTGGTATTCGACGGCGCGCAAGCGTGCAAAGCTCGACGATCCGGAGTCGATCGGTCGGATCGCGGCCGAGCGCGCCGTGCGCCGGCTCGGCGCCCGGAAGGTCAAAACGGTCGAGGTGCCGGTGGTGTTCGATCCGGAAACGGCGGCGAGCCTGCTGCGCTCGATTGCCGGCGCCGTCAGCGGCCCGAGCCTCTATCGCCGCGCGTCGTTCCTGCTGGACCGTCTCGGCTCCTCGATCGCCGCGCGATCGGTGACGCTGGTCGACGACGCGCTCGTGCCGTCGGCGCTGGGCTCACGTCCCTTTGACGGCGAGGGACTCGCGACAGGGCGCACGGTCATCCTCGATCAGGGCGTCCTCGGCTCCTATCTGCTCGACACGTACAGCGCGCGCAAGCTCGGGCTCCGCTCCAGTCATCACGCGGCGCGGGATGCTCACGGCGTGGCGGTGTCGACCACCAATCTCATATTGCAGCCAGGCGACACGCCGCCGCGTGACCTGATCGCCTCGGTGCAGAACGGCTTCTACGTGACCGAGTTGATCGGGTTCGGGGTCAACGGCGTGACCGGCGATTACTCGCGCGGCGCCGCGGGGCTCTGGATCGAGCGTGGTGAGCTCGCGTATCCCGTCGAAGAGGTGACCGTCGCGGGAAACCTGCTCGAGATGCTCGCGTCGGTCGAGGGCGTCGGGAACGATCTCGTCCTCCGGGATCGTACGGCGGCGCCGACACTCTTGATCGGCAAGATGGTCGTCGCCGGAGACTAGCTCGATGATCATCGACAGCCACTGCCATCTGCACGATCCGGCGTTCGTCGACGTGCGCGAAACGCTCCGAACGGCGATGGCGTACGACGTGTGGGGCATCGTCGCGGTCGGATGCGACCCGGAGACGAATGCGCGGACGCTGGCCGCTGCGGCGGCGGCGCCGAAGGCGGTGTGGGCGGCGCTCGGGTTTCACCCCGAGCGGTCCGAGCTCTCCGAGGAAGATCTCGACCGCGTGGAAGACCAGCTTCGCGAGCACCACCCGAGGATCGTGGCGCTTGGCGAGATCGGACTGCCGTGGTATTCCCTCGATGGCGCCGACGACGCGGCCGACCGGATGGCGCGCTCGCGTGACCGGCTCCACCGTCTTCTGCGCCTGGCCACTCGCTGGGATCTCCCCGTCACGCTTCACGCTCCGCACGGCGCCGCCGCGGAGGCGCTCGCGGCGCTCAAGCGGCACGCGGTCGATCGCGCGGTCTTCCACTGGCACAAGGCGCCGGACGACGTGACGCGCGCGATCGTCGACGCGGGGTACTTCGTCTCGGCCACGCCAGAAGTCGTGTACCGCGAGCGTGACCGCGCCATGGTCAGCGCGGTGCCGCTCGAGTCACTCCTGGTCGAGACCGATGCGCCGTGGCCCTATCGAGGTGAGTTCGAGGGGATGGCTTCGGGGCCGTGGCTCGCCGGTCGGGTCGCGGAAGAGGTCGCGAAGATCAAGCAGCTGCCGGTCGACGACGTGATGTTTCAGCTGTCGACGAATACCTGCCGTCTCTTCGAGCTGATGTGGGCGTAGACGAATCACACCACCCGGCGCGCGAAGACCGGCTCGAGGTCCTTGTCGACGAGCGCGCGGTCGGGACAGTACACGTAGAACTCGGGCTCCGCGACCAGCATCGGTGATAGCTCGGGCAAGAGGCGCTCGATGCTGAACGCGCTCGTACTCGCCGCCTCAAGCGCCGCGCAGTCCTGAACCCCCGTCAGCAGGACGACGGTTTGCGGATCCTCCAGCGAGCGCGCCAGCAGCACGTAGGCCGGCTGGTAGAAGCTGACCGCCTGTCCCGTGAACTCCGCCAGTGCGGCGACGGTCGGCGCGGCGTATCCGGGACGGGCCGTGAAGACCACGAGCGCCAGCGTCGAGGCATCGAGAGGCACGCGGCGGAACTCGCGCACCACGATCAGCGTGTGGTGGCCGCGCCCGCCTCGCGGCGTCCTGCGAGCACCGCCGACGGGCGACTCGACGCCTTCCATGGAGTACA
>QHRT01000006.1:56028-63897 GCA_003220195.1 Candidatus Rokuibacteriota bacterium
CGGCTACCCATTCGCGATCGCCGGAAATGTCCGATTGCGCCTCGTACAGTCGGAGTCCTCGAATCCACGCTCGGCCTTGATGCAACACGGAGCGCGGGGAGGAGCAATTTGTGTGCCGCAGGCCGACGATGCGGAACGATGCGTACAGACGGCGAAACGCGCATCGTGCGCAGAATTTCAATTCAGTTCTGTCGACGCCTTCGTCGGACCGGTGACGACGGCTCGACGGTCCGGCATGACGCACTCGTCGAGGCATGCCGCCGTGGCAAGACCATCGGGACAATAGGTTCTGATGGAAACTTTTGCACAGACGGCGAGACGGGACGAGTGCGACGGCGGGGGCGTGCTGCTATGATCACCCGAGAATGTCGCCCGGAGCCGCCGAGTCCCTCTATCTCTTCGCCAACGCCGTGCTCGCTTTCGCCACCATCGCGACCGGCGCGCTCATCGTCGTCGCCATTCGCCGCCGGGCGCGGACGCTCGAGCCTTTGGGCGTGCTCTTCTGCGCGGTCTTTCTCGCGATCGGCGTGCGCGCCTCGGTGCGCCTGTTCGTGCCGGCGACCGAGGTGGTCGCCCCGAAGCTCGGGGTCACGCTGCTCGTCGTGGACTGGATCGCCGCGGCCGCGGCCGTCGCGTTCCTGTCGCTCTACAAGCGCTACGACATCTTCGTCGAGAGCGCCGATATGGCCCGGGAGGTGGAGACGAAGGAGCGCGAGGCCCGCGCGCTCGCCCAGGTCAACGAGGAGCTGCGGCGTCTCGACGAGCTGAAGTCCGAGTTCCTCGCGATGGTGAGCCACGAGCTCAGGACGCCACTCACCGCGATCATCGGCTACAGTCGCCTGCTGATCCGTCAGGCGCACGGCCAGCTGAACGACAAGCAGCTGGAGCACCAGGAGGCGATCTACCGGAGCGCGCTACGGCTCTCCGACCTGATCAACGATCTGCTCGACGTCTCGCGCCTGGAGGCGGGACGGGTGGAGCTCGCGCCGCGCCCCACCCGCGTTCGCCAGATCGTCGACCAGGCGATCTCGATCGTCACGGTCGCCGCACAGGCCAAGCACATCCGCGTGGAGAACGACGTCTCACCCGAGCTGGCTCCGGTCAACGCGGACCCGACGAGGTTTCAGCAGGTGCTGGTGAACCTGATCGGCAACGGCGTCAAGTTCACGCCGGCCGGCGGTCGCGTGGTGGTCTCCGCCACGCCTCACGGCGACCAGGCGTGGATCACCGTCCAGGACTCCGGCGTCGGAATCGCGAAGGAAGAGCTCGCGAGGATCTGGGACCCGTTCTATCAGGTCGAGCCCCCGCTGCGGCGTCGGCACGGCGGGTCCGGACTCGGGCTCACGATCGTGCGCCGGCTCGTCGAGCTGCACGGCGGAGTGGTGCGCGCGGAAAGCGACGGCCCCGGCCGCGGCAGTCGCTTCACGTTCACGCTTCCCATCGCCCCTGCGGTCGCCGGCGAAGCGGAGCGCGAGATCGAGGTCGCGCTCGAGCCGGTGCTCGCCGGACGCCGCGTGCTGATCGTCGAGGACGAGCCGGAGAACCAGGCGCTGCTCCGGTCGGTGATCGAAGACCTGCTCGGAGGGCAGACGACCGTCTGCGACGACGGTGAGCGCGCTCTGTACGAAGCGCTCAAGGATCCGCCGGCGTTGATCCTGCTCGATCTGATGCTGCCGCGGCTCTCCGGCTGGGAAGTGGCGCGCCGACTCCGACAGAGCCCGCGTACCGGGACCGTGCCCATCATCGCGGTGTCGGCGCTCGCGCGGACGCAGGAGCGCGAAGCGGCCGTCCACGCCGGCTGCGATGCCTACCTCGCCAAGCCGTTCACGCCGGAGAACATGGCCCGGATCATCTCGGCGACGCTCAGCCGCCGCGGAGCGGCGGCGTGACCGGCGTGGAGTCCGCGCGCATCCTGGTCGTCGAGGACAATCGCGACACGTCCGCGCTGCTGCGAGACCTGCTGGAGGCCGAGGGATATCACGTCGAGTCGGCCACCACCGGCGAGGCCGCGTTCGACGTGCTGGCGGGAGCCCCGGACTTCGACTTGCTGGTCCTCGACTTGATGCTGCCCGGCATGAGCGGATACGACGTGATCGAGCGTCTCCGGGCCCAGCCCGAGCTGGCGAACGTCCCGGTGCTCGTGCTGAGCGCGCTCTCCAGCGCATCCGCGCGCATCCGGGGTCTGCGCGAGGGCGCCGACGACTACATGACCAAGCCGTTCCTGCCGGAGGAACTGATCGCCCGCACGCGGACGCTGGTGACGACACGCCTGCTCGAGCGCCGCACGCGGGAGCTCGGAGCGCTCGGACAGATCGCGCAGGCCGCGCTGACGGCGGATGGCCCGGAGGCATTGCTCGAGCGCATGGTGGAGATCGCCGCGGCCGCGTTCGAAGCGGATGCCGCGGCGATCTTGCTGATCGACGACCAGCGGCGCGAGTTGCGCGTCCGTGCGGCCACTGGCCTTGGCGCGGACCAGCGTGCCGTGTCCGTTCCACTCGGGGAGGGCCTGGCCGGCGAAGCGATCGCGCAGCGCGCGCCGGTACTCCTCGCCGACGGCGCCGATGTCGACCCGCGCGTCCGGCACGGGGTCCGCCGCGAGCGATTCCGCTCGGTGATGGTCGCCCCGCTCATCGTCGGGACATCGCCGATCGGGGTCATCGAGCTGGCACGCCGCTCGAGGCGGGTGGATCCGCGCGTGGATCGACTGCTGCGGCTCGTCGCCGATCGCGTGGCGGTGGCGATCGAGCAGGCGCGGCTCGAGAGCGAGGCGCACGAGCTGGCCGACGTGCTCAGGCGAATCGGCGAGGGCGTGGTGGTCGCGGACGCCTCCGATGAGATCGTCTTCGCCAACCGCGCATTCCACGACATGGTCGGCGCCGTCGGCGAGTCGCTGCACGGACGATCGTGGGTCGAATTTCTCTCGACCGCGCAGGACGTGAAGGCGCTGACCAACCGGATGCGCCAGCCGGTGTTCGAGGGCGAGGTGCTCCTGATCACGCAATCGGGAGATCCGCGGCCCGTGCTGGTGACGCTGTCGACGGTCGAGCAGCGGGACGGTCGCGGCACGCAGCGGGTCGGCGTGTTCCGCGACATCAGCCGCGAGCACGAGCTCCGGTTCCGGGTGATCCGCGAGCAGAAGTTCCGCACGCTCGGCTCGCTCGCCGCCGGCGTCGCCCACAACATCAACAACCGGCTCACGCCGGTGATGGGCTGGACGGAGATGCTGCTCGAACGGCTCGCGGCGGGGGAGGCGCTGGATCGCGACGAGCTCGTGCACGCGCTCACCGTCATCAACCAGGGCGCGGCCGACTCCGTCGGGTCAAGGGCCCCGAGGCGGTGCAACTCCGGGACGTCGTCGAGCAACTGCTCGCGCTCACGCGGCCGCAATGGGACAACGAGGCGGCCCGGCGCGGGATCCGCTACGACATCGACCTGCGCGTGGAGCCGACACCGCCCATCCTGGCGGTGGCGAGCGAGATCCGCGAGGCGCTGCTCAACATCCTCGAGAACGCGCTCGCCGCCATGGATCGGGGCGGGCGTCTCACGATCCGCGTGCGCGGCGACGACGGCCACGCCGCGATCTCGATCGCCGACACCGGGCGCGGGATGAGCGAGGAGGTGCGGCGCCTGGCCTTCGAGCCGTTTTTCACCACGCGGAGCGCAGACGGTGGGACCGGCCTCGGGCTTTCTCTCGCGCAGGAAATCGTGCACCGGTACGGCGGCACGATCTCGGTGGAGAGCCAGGAAGGCATCGGCACGACGTTCGCGCTCGCGTTTCCGGCGATCTCGGCGGAGGCCAGCCGGACCCCGGTCTTTCTGCCGGTCCTCGAGCCGACGCGCATCCTGGCGGTCGAGGACGAGCCGGAGGTTCTCGACGTGCTTCGCGCGATGCTCGCGCATGCCGGGCACATCGTGCTCACCGCGGCGTCCGGCGCCGAGGCGCTCGACCTCTTCACGGCGGAGTCCCCGGACCTCGTCATCACCGATCTCGGCATGCCCGGCATGACCGGCCTGGCGCTCGCGGCGGAGATCAAGCAGCGCCGCCAGGTGCCGGTGATTCTCTTGACCGGCTGGGCCGAGGAGCTGGACCCCAAGGCCGCGACGAGCGTCGACATCGTCGTGCCGAAGCCGTTCACGCGCGAGCGGCTGCTCGAAGCTCTGGCGCGCGCCGTCCCGGATCGCGTCAAGTAGTTACCTGGCGAACCAGAGCACGGCGGCGCCGACGACGATGCGATACGCCGCGAAGATTCCCAGACCGCGCGTACGCACCCACGTCATGAACCACGCCACCACGGCGTACGCGACCACGAATGACACGACGAAGCCGATGGCGAGCACGATCCACGCGTGCAGATCGTTCGGCATCGCGCCGATGTCGCTCCCGCCCGCGCGGGATCGCAGCGATTTCAGCAAGTCGTAGACGGTGGCCGCGGCCATCGTCGGCATCGACACGAAGAACGAGAACTCGAGCGCGGCGGCGCGGCTCATTCCACCGATCTCGCCCGCGGTGATGGTCGCCATCGAGCGCGACGTCCCCGGAAACACGGCGGACAGGACCTGACACGCGCCGATCCAGAGCGCGTGTCCGACGTTCATCCTTTCCAGGTCGTCGACGAGCCTCGCGCCCGCGAACGCCCGGCGCCCGGAACGCTCGTAGATCGTGTCGACGATCCACATCGCGGCGCCGCCCAGGATCAGCGCGAGAGCCATCACGGAGAGCCGCTCGAGATTCTTGCCGATGATCCTGGTCAGGAGAAAGGCGGGAATCGCGGTCGTGACGAAGGCGATCAGCGTCAGCGTGAGAGGGTGCGTCAGCGGGGTCCGGTCGCCGCGGCTCCCGCGCGGGAAGTCCCGCACGAATGCGCCGATGCGGCCCCTGAAGTAGATCGGCAGACAGAGGATCGCGCCGAGCTGGATGACGATCGAAAACGTCTTCCAGTACGCGTTGCCGAGGTCGAGCCCGAGGAGTGACTGGCTGATGCGCAGGTGCGCGGTCGAGCTCACGGGCAAGAATTCCGTGAGGCCTTCGACCACGCCGAGAAGAACCGCCAGGAGATAGTCGCTGAGCGCCCCTCCGGAACCGTTCACCCGACGATGTCTTCGCCGCCGTCGACGCCGATCACGTTGCCGGTCATCCAGTGGGTATCCGGATGCGAGAGCACGACGATCGCGCGAGCGACGTCGGCGGGCGTCGTCATCCGGCGCGAGGGATTGCGGCGCTGCGCCGCGGCGATGATCTCCTCGTGGCCGGGGATCTTCTGCAGCGCCGGCGTGTCGGTGACGCCGGCGCGAATCGCGTTGACGGTGATCCCGCGCGGCGCCAGCTCGGCGGCGAGTTGCCGCACGTGCGACTCGAGCGCGGCCTTGGCGGCGGACACGGGACCGTAATGCGGGAGCACGCGCGTACCGCCGGATGACGTCATCGCCCAGATCCGGCTGCCCTGACCCATCGCGCCGCGGCCGACGAGTTCCTGGGTCCAGTACACGAGGCTGTGCGCCATCACGTCCAGCGTCATGTCCATCTGCGACGACGTGACGGCGTCCTTCATCGGGTCCGCGACGTAGAGCTTCAGCGTCCCGAAGGCGAGGGAGTGCATCAGGACGCGAAGCGTGCCGGTGGCGTGCCGCTCCGCGAGCGCGCGCTCCACCGCGAGGCCGATCTCCGCGCGCTTGTCGGCGTCGGCGGCGTTGGCGTTCCAGAAGATCGCTTCGCGTCCCGCGGCCTCGACGTCGGCGATCACGCGCTCGGCGTTGGGCATCGTGGCCTTGCGGTCGAGGTGAACGCCGAAGACGTTGAGGCCGGCGCGCGCCAGCGCGACGCTCGTCGCCGCGCCGAACCCGGATGACGCTCCGAGCACGAGGGCCCAGCCATCGAGACGGATCGGATCGGCGGTGAGCGTCATGGGCGTGGTCCGTGGACGGGCGCATTCTAGCATCGTAAAATTCGTGCAGCCATGCCGAAGACCGCCGGGATCGTCCTCGTCGGCAACGAGATCCTCTCCGGCAAGATCCAGGACCTGAACGCCGCGTACCTCTGCCGCGAGCTTCGCGTGCTGGGCGTCGACGTTCGGCGCATCACCGTCATTCCCGACGAGGTCGACGTGATCGCCCGCGAGGTCGCCGCCTTCAGCGCGGATCACGACCTCGTCTTCACGTCGGGCGGCGTCGGGCCCACGCACGACGACGTCACGATCGAGGGCGTGGCGCGCGCCATGGGGGTGCGCGTCGTCCGCCATCCCGCGCTCCTCGCGCTCCTGGACCAGTACTACGGCGACCGGGGCACCGATGCGCTCCGCAAGATGGCCGAGGTCCCCGAAGGCGCCGCGTTGCTCAGCGCCGAGACCCTGCGCTTTCCCACGATCGTGATGCGCAACGTGTACGTCCTTCCCGGCGTTCCGGAGATCTTCCGGCAGAAGTTCGACGCGATCCGCGACCGGTTCCGGGACGCGCCGATCCACCTGCGCAGCGTGTTCGTCCGGATGGGAGAGAGCACGCTGGCGGACCACCTGAACGCCGTCCTCAAAGATTTCCCCGCGCTCATGCTCGGGTCGTACCCCGAGTTCTCGAATCCGGAGTACCGGGTCAAGGTCACGCTGGAGTCGCGCGACGTCGGCTACGTCGACCGCGCGCTTTCCGGGTTTCTGAAGCTTCTCCCGGCCGATACGGTCGTCCGCGTCGAATGACATGGGGGGCCTCGACGGGCCCCCCCTACCCCCCAACGTTCGGCACACCCGGCAAAGCCGTGGTGCGCCTCGACAGCCCGCGAGATTGTGTTGCCGAGACGCTGCGCAAAGCCTGCGGCGCCGACGCCTTGCGTCATCTGAAAATTGTCAGGGCGTGGGCAACGGTCGATAATGCTTGAATGGTCATGGTGCCGCGGTACGAGTTCAAGTCGGACCCGCACAGCAGTCATTCCGTCCTGCTGCGCTGGGTGGGTGACGGGCGCGGGCGCGCCCTGCTCGACGTCGGCGCGGCCGACGGGCTCCTCAGCCGGAAGCTCACCGAGCGCGGCTGGCGCGTGACCGGCATCGAGTGCGATCCGGTGCTCGCGCAGGCGGGCTCCGTCCACTGCGCCCGCATGGTCGTCGCCAACCTCGACCGCGAAGTGCCGGTGCTCGAGACGCAGTTCGACGCGATCGTCTACGGCGACGTGCTCGAGCACCTGTCGGACCCTCTGCGCGTGCTGACCGAGCTGAACCGGCTCCTGGCGCCGGGGGGATTCGTCGTGATCTCGATGCCGAACGTCGCGCACTTCGTCATCCGCCTGTCGCTCTTGATCGGTCGCTTCGACTACATCGACCGGGGCATCCTGGATCACACGCATCTCCGGTTCTTCACCGAACGATCGGTGCGGGCGCTCGTCGCGAACGCAGGACTCCGCGTCGAGCTGTTCACCGCCACGCCGGCGCCGCTCTACCAGGTGCTGCCCAGACGGTTTCACAAGCCCTGGCTCGCCGCCACGCACGCGATCAACGCGTGGATTGCTCATCGACTGCCCCGGCTCATGGGCTACCAGTTCGTGATCCTGGCCCGTCCCAAGGAAATCGTGTGATGAACCCGAAAGTCGTCGTGGTCATGCCCGCGTACAACGCCGACCGCACGCTCCGGATGACGTACGAGCAGCTGCCGAAGGATGCGGTCAACCTGGTGATCCTGGTGGACGATGGCTCGACCGACGCCACGCTCGACGTCGCGCGCCAGCTCGGGCTCGAGATCTTCGTGCACAACCGGAACTACGGCTACGGCGCCAACCAGAAGACGTGCTACACCGAGGCGCTGCGCGCGGGCGCCGCCGTCGTCGTGATGGTCCACCCGGACTACCAGTACGATCCGACGCTCGTCCCGCAGATCATCCAGCCGATCCTCGAC
>QHRT01000006.1:64028-68091 GCA_003220195.1 Candidatus Rokuibacteriota bacterium
GCTATCGCGGCTTCCGGCGCGAGGTGCTGGAGAGGGTGAACCTCACCGCGAACTCGGACAAGTTCGTCTTCGACCAGGAAATCATCGCGCAGGTGGTGGGCGCCGGCTTCCGCATCGCGGAGATCGCGGTTCCGACCCGGTACTTCGCCGAGGCGTCCTCCGCGAGCTTCGTCGCCTCCACGGTGTACGGTCTCCGCATCCTGGCCGTGCTGTTCTGGTACACGCTGCATCGCCGCGGGCTGCGCCGCTCCCGCCGCTTCGACAGCCTCCGGGCCCGGTACACGCGTCTGCCGTCGTGACGGCGCTCGCGCGCCTGCTCGACGGCCTGGGCGTCGCCCTCGTCGCCGGCATCGTGGTGGTCCTCGCCACCGGCCAGCTTCGACTGCCCGGAGTCACGGTCACGCGCGCGGAAAATCTGCTGGTCGCGCTCGCCTTCGTGGTTGCCGTGCGAGCCGCGTTTTCGGCATGGACCCGATCGGCCGCCGTGCGCGCCCCCGGCTCACTCGCATCACGGGCGCTCGACCTGCTTCGCAGCCATCCCCGGCGCGTGGTGGTCGCCGGTGCGGCGGTCTACGCCGTCGTGATGTCGTTCATCGTGCTCACCCGGCATCGCGCGGCGCGGCCACCACGCTGACCCCGCCTGGGTCGCACCCGGTCCTCGGAACACTGCACGAATGGGGCGAGCACTTCTCTCCGGTCCTGTACCTGCTCGTGCCGCTCCCGCTCGTGTGGCCGGGCGCGGGGCCGCTCTTGCTGGCCCAGACGCTCATCCTCGCCGCGGGCAGCCTCGCCGTCTTCGCGTTCGCCCGCCGGCGACTCGACGATCCGACGGCGGCCGCGATGTTCGCCGTCCTCTATCTCGTGAACCCGTCGCTCCACGGGATCAACGTCCGGGACATCCATCCGCAGGCCTTCGCGATCCCGCTCATCATGGCCGCCGCGCTCGCGGTCGACGCCGGCCGTTACGGCTGGTGCGCCGCCGCGCTCGTGCTCGTGCTCGGGTGCCGGGAGGACGCGGCGATTCCCGTGATCGGCTTCGGGCTCTGGCTGATGCTGGCGCGGCGCCGGTGGGCGGCGGGACTCGCGGTCGCGGCGGTGAGTCTGGCGGTGCTGGCGCTCGACGTGTACGTGCTGATGCCGCACTGGAGCGGCGGGCGGTATCGCCACATGCTCGACCGGTGGGTCTATCTCGGCACGTCGCTCGACCAGATCGCGGTGAGCCTCGTGCAGCCGTGGCGGTGGTGGAGGGCCGTCGTCACGCCGCCGAAGATCGTGTATGTGCTCGCGATGCTCGCGCCCGTTGGATTCCTTCCACTCGCCGCGCCCGCCGCACTCGCCGCCGCGCTCCCGGGTCTCGCGATGAATCTCCTGGCCACCGACTCGGTGCTGTTCCACTACCGGTCGCAGTACCAGGCCTTCGTGCTGCCGTTCGTGATGCTGGCGGCGGTGGAGGGGTATCGATGGCTGACGACATTCCATGCTCGCGAGCGTCGTGCTCACGGCGCGAACGATCAACGACCTGACCGTCACCCGCGTTCGACTCACGCCTGACCAGCGAGCGGCCTACGAGCTGATGGCTCGTATCCCACCGGGCGCGACGGTGAGCGCCCACGACCGGCTGGTTCCCCATCTGGCGACGCGGCCCGGCGTCTTCCTCTTCCCGGCCGGCGATTTGCAGCGGACTCTGCCGAATGGCGTGCAGGGTGAATACATCCTGGAGCGCGGCCAGGTGGCGGCGCAGGTGCCTCCCGACTACGTGGTCGCCGCGCGTGAGGAGCCCTGGGTCCTCTGGCGTCGGAGGAACGCGCAGTGACCGCATTGGTCTGGACGCCCGGCCTCGCTGGCGGTACCGTTCCGAGTGCTCATCGAGTTCGGGAACGATCGCCGGTCCGCGCACGATTGTTCCTACGACAATGAGGAGGACTGACCGTTGACCTATCTCAAGACCCTGTTCCTCCATCCGCCGTCGTACGAAGGATTCGACGGCGGAGCAGGGTCGCGGTACCAGGCGCGGCGCGAGATCCGCTCGTTCTGGTATCCGACGTGGCTCGCGCAACCCGCCGCGCTGGTTCCGGGCTCGCGGCTGGTCGACGCGCCCCCCGACGGTCTCCGCGTCGACGATGTGGTTCCGCTGGCGCGGCAGTACGAGCTCGCGGTGCTCCACACGAGCACTCCGTCCTTCGCGCACGACGTGCTCGTTGCCGAGAAGCTCAAGACCGAAAACCCGGCGCTCCGGATCGCGTTCGTCGGCGCGCACGTCGCCGTGAGTCCCGATGCGGCGCTGGCGGCGGCGCCCGCCATCGACTTCGTCGCGCGGAACGAGTTCGATTTCACGATCCGGGACGTGGCCGCGGGCCGGCCACTCGGCGCGACGCTCGGCGTCAGCTTCCGGGAGAACGGCAAGGTGCGTCACATGCCCGAGCGTCCGACGCTCGAGTCGATGGACGACCTGCCGTTCGTCGTGGACGTGTACAAGCGCGACCTGACGATCGAGAACTACGCGATCGGGTACCTGCTGCACCCGTACGTGTCGCTCTACACGGGTCGCGGCTGCCGGTCGAAGTGCACGTTCTGTCTCTGGCCGCAGACCGTCGGAGGGCATCGGTACCGGACGCGCAGCGTGGATCACGTCGTCGACGAGATCGCGCTCGCCACCCGCCACTTTCCTCAAGTCCGGGAATACTTCTTCGACGACGACACGTTCACCGACGACCTGCCGCGAGCCGAGGCCATCGCGCACCGTCTGGGGAAGCTCGGCGTGACGTGGTCGTGCAACGCCAAGGCGAACGTCCCGTATGCGACGTTGAAGAAGCTGAAGGACGGCGGGCTGCGCCTCCTCCTAGTCGGCTACGAGTCGGGCAACCAGGACATCCTGAACAACATCAAGAAGGGAATCCGGCTCGACGTCGCCCGGCGCTTCACGCGGGACGCGAAGTCGCTCGGCATCAAGATTCACGGCACGTTCATCCTCGGCCTGCCGGGCGAGACGGAAGACACGATCCGCGAGACGATCGACTTCGCCCGCGACATCGACCCGGAGACGATCCAGGTGTCGATCGCGGCGCCGTATCCCGGGACGGCGCTCTACCGGCAGGCCGTCGAGAACGGGTGGCTCACGAACGGAGCGCTCGTCGACGAACGGGGCGCGCAGGCGAGCCCCATCTCGTATCCTCACCTCTCCAGCGCGCGGATTCTCGAGTCGACCGAGGACCTCTACCGCAGCTTCTACTTCCGGCCGCGGAAGATCTTCGCGATCGCGAAGGACATGATGATGGATCGACGAGTGATGCGCCGTCGACTGGCGGAAGGCCTCGAGTTCTTGAAGTTCCTGCGCGCACGGCGCCGCGCGGAGGATAGGCACCAGGTCGTGAGCGGGCAGACCGTCGAAGTGCCATAACACTCACGGACGATTGGAGTAGAGCCACCGTCCGTTCTCCGCCAGTATCAAGAAGACCGTGGGGGGCGGAACAGTCGCCACCACGCTCTGCGCCGGCTGGCGAATCGTGACGAGCCAGACCCGAGCGGGCCCGCGCCACGTGGCGATCAATCGCGAGCGCTCCCAGAACGTTTCCGCGGCATCCGCGAACGTGCCGCCGAAGCCGAGCACGCTCGTCCAGCCGTCCACGAGAACCGGCCGCCGCCCACCGTAGAGCTCGAGCGCTCCCGAGTTCTCGATCGGCCCCTCGTGGACGATCACGTCGTCGGGACCCGCGCGCGCGGCGAGCTCCCGAGCGAGTCCCCGCACGGAACGGGACTCCGCGACCAGCAGCATGGCTCGGGTGATCATCGGCGTGAAGCCGAGCATCGTCGCGGCCGTGATCACGATCGCGACACGCCGGCGATCTCGCCAGAACGCGATCGCCAGGGCGAGCGCGCCTGCGCCGAAGACGAGCGCCGTCGTGAGCACGATGGGGCGGAGCGCCGCCCAGGGCGGAAACGCCGGCGCCTGTCCCCACACGGCTTCCTTGCGCGTGTACACGTCAGTCGCTTCGACGACGCGGCCAAGCAGGACCTGGCCTCCGCTCATCGTCATCACCGTCATCGCGATCGCGATCGCGACGAA
>QHRT01000198.1 GCA_003220195.1 Candidatus Rokuibacteriota bacterium
TCTCGGGATCGATCTCGATCCGGTGCAGCGGCTCGAGTGCGACGTACACCGCATTCAGGTCGAGCTCGCGGCAGACGACGTAGCACATCCGGCACTCGGTGCAGCGCTCGTGATCGACCTTGAGCGTCGGCATTCCGCCCTCTATTCCGCCGCGTGCGCCGCCGCGGTGGCGGCTTCCACCGGCGCCGCCTGACCGAGGACGACGCTCGCGAGCTCGCGCAGGAACCGCTGATAATCTCCGCGCGCCGTCGTGCATGCCCAGCGGCACAGATCGGCTTCGACGGGCTTCTCGACGAACTCCTCCACGATCCGGCGGCCCATCAGGACGTGGCTGCGGTTCTCGACGGCCTGACTCGCGAAGACGGCGCGCAGATCCGCATCCGGCAACGCGTCCGCGAGCGCGGTCATCCACTCGAGCTCGACGATCTTGGGACCGAGATTCAGCGCCGCGATCCGGATCGTGTGCGGATACGTCGCAAGATTTCGCAGCGAGAAGACGTAGTACGCCAGCGCGGGCCGTACGGATGGCGGAACGCGTCTTTCTGGCTCGCGATCCAGCGCCGCCGGAGCAGCGCGTCGAGATAGAGCATCTCGTGCGTGGAGTCGTCGAGGATCTGTCGCGAGAAGAGGTACTTCACGGCCGGCGGGAAGTCGTTCATCTCGAGGCCCTGTCCCCAGCCGCCGTAGACGTAATAGAGCATTCGCTCGAGCGTCCAGAGGCGGCCGACCAGCCGGAACAGCGCGTCGTCGGACAGGGATCCCGCGCTCGCCGCCTTGATGACGGCTTCCATCGGCGTCCGACGGCTCTCGTCACGGCTCGCGGCGATCAGCTCTTGCGCGAGATTTTTTCCCGGCAGCGAAGCCATCGTCACCTCCGCTTCACGACGAGGGCGACGCTCGTCCTCACGACTTCACCCACCGGCACTCGGGCAAGTGACCGTGAGCGCCACCGTCCGAGCAGGTGCATCCTGCGTCCGGCTGCTTCTCGTAGCCAAGCAAGCTGAGATACCCGTCGAACCCGTGATAGAAGCCGTCGCCGGCGTCGATCGATTCGAAGCCGCACTGAAAGGCGTGTCGCAGCTCGTCGGACGTCGGTGTCCTGGGGGTCATCTTGCGCGCTCACCGGTCGTGTCGCTACGGCGTCGTCTGGATCTCCACCATGTCCTGCGCGAAGACCATCTCTTCGGTCCCGACGAGCGACGTGTCGCGCGGCGAGGAGAGATAGCGCGCGAACACCCAGATGCCGTCTTTCGGGTTCGACACGATCTCGACGGTCGACCCGTCCGTCAGGGCGACGCGTGTTCCCGGTTCGAGCGTGCGGACGTTGATCATGGCCGCCGGCGCCAGGTCGCGAGCTCGTCCCAGCTATTCGCGTCCATGAACTGCGCCCAGCGCCGGTAGAAGTTCCTCAAGTTGTGCTCGCTCGACTTCGAGTCGGTGACGTCCATCACCGTGCCCGGGATGCGCAAGCCCTCCCACTCGTAGTTCTCGACCTCGAACCCGAGGCCCTGCTCGTAGCTGTACGGATGGCGCCGCGCGATCGTGCCGCGGCTCGCCGCGTGCGCGTAGTTCCAGTTCTCCATATCGTCTTGTTCGGTTAATCCCGCCGGTCCGGAGTACCGGATGTAGTACTGGCGTAGGAAGTCCTTCACCTCCGGCGGCGCATCGGCGTCGACGAGATACCAGCGCCACACTTCCGTCCGGTGCGCGCCGCGCGGGTGCCAGACGGCGATCGAGCGAGGCTGCCGCGGGTGGAGCGCGGTGTTCGGGAACAGCTCTCCCGGAGCCCCGGTCACTCGACCCCACGCGCCCAGACGCTCGCGGCGCTGCTCCTCGCACCGCCGGAAGTACTCGGACACGACGGGCGAATGCTGATACGCGGGCGGAGTCGGCTCCTCGTTCGGAAGCACGTACGCGCCGGTCTGATGCCCGCGATCCGGGAAGCAGATCTGCAGCCGGCGTCCGATCAGGCGCTCGCGCATGTCGCGGCGTCCGCTGCCGCTCGGTCCGATGCCGACCAGGTCCACCGACCGGTGACTGATGTTGTGATAGCTGTCGCCGCTGAAGTTCTCGGCCGGGAACTTCCAGTTGCAGGGGATCAGCCACTTCTGGACGCCGCCGAGCACTTCTGTTCCGCCTTCGCGCCCGTCCCAGGCATCCAGCGCCAGGTCGAGATAGCGCCGGAACTCGCCGAGGTACTCGAGGAAGGACGGCGCTGATGGATCCCACGTCGCCCACACGGTGCCCTTGTAGATCTCGAGCTGCGCGACCTCCACCAGCCCGAACTGCGATCTGTCGAGCTTCGAGTGATAGGCCTCGCGAAAGTACGGGACGCCGACCAGTTTGCCGTCGGTGGCGTAGCTCCAGCCGTGGTACGGACAGGTGAACACCGGCGTGTTGCCCTCGTCGTACCGGCAGACTTTCATCCCGCGATGCCGGCACGAGTTCAGGAAGACGTGCACCCGGTCCTCGCGGTCGCGACACAGGATCACGGACTCCTCGCCCATGCCCGAGACGAAGTAATCGCCCGGCTTCGGGATCTGGCTCTCGTGCCCGACGAAGAGCCACGCGCGGGTGAAGACACGTTCCAGCTCCTCGGCGTAGATCTCGTCGCTGACGAAGATCTCCCGGCTGATCTGGCCGGCGGCGACATCCACCAGCCCGCCCGTGTAGCGACGCTTCCCCGCAATCGCCATCGGCCCGTCCTCCCGCTCAGAAGAAGAACGTCAGGTTCTTGCTGAGCAGCACGCTCTGGTCCAGCACGACCTTGCGCCGGCTGATCTTCCAGTGGCCGTCGACGCGGCGCAGGCCGTCTTCGCGTTTACCGACGAGAATATCGGTCTCCGTTTCCACGCGGTTGCGATAGATGAGGAAGCGGCTCTTGACCGTGACGTCGGCGGGCTCCAGCACGGACGGCGTCACGGCGAGGAGCTGGACGTTCGAGATCATGTGGCAGATGCGCGAGAGCGGCTCCTCGGCCCAGTGCACGCCGGTCAGGATCTGCTGGACGCGCCGCTCCAGCGTGTCCTTCCCCTCGTCGAACCAGTTCACGTCCTGGCCCTCGCGCGTGAACTCGCGCTCGAGCTCACCGAGCTTGACGTTGCGCCGCATCGGCATCCAGTACCGCACGTCGTCGGCGAGCAGGTCGAGCCACTCCTCGTAGCGCCGCTCGTCGAGGAGCTCCGCTTCGTGATAGAGAAAGTTCTCGACGTCACGCTCGAGGAAGAGCTGCGCCATCGCCTCGCGCTGATCCGCCATCGTCGCTATCCTCGTCGCGGGTCCCGCTCTTCGTAGCGCGGCCCGTCGGGCTTGGCGGCGGCGCGGAGCTCCACGCCCGCCATCATCTCGAGGATTCGCGCGACGATCGGAAATCCGCGCTGGCCCCAGCCCTGCGCCTGCGCGCGCTGGTACAGATCGTCGGCGATCAGGCCCGTCATGGCCGGCGCCCCGACGTCACGCGCGAGCTCGCAGGCGAGGTGCACGTCCTTGGCGACGATGTCGAGCGTGCCGCCGGCGGTGAAGGCCCCGCTCAGCACCGATCGGGGAATGTTGTCGAAGGTCCGGCTGGCTCCGGCGCTGACGGGAACGATCTCGGCCAGCACGCCGAGATCGATGCCGGCCTTCGCCGCGATGGTGAGTCCCTCCAGCGAGGTGACGAAGTTCGCATAGCCGAGGTACTGCGTCACCAGCTTCGCGATCGAGCCAGAGGCGGTGGGGCCGACGTGGAAGATGTTCTTGCCCATGCACGCAAGCACCGGTCGATACTTCGCGAACGTGTCGGGGTCGCCGCCGACCATGATCGTCATTGCGGGCGGCCGGCCACTCACCGGCGCATCGAGCATCGCGACGCCGTGCGCGCGGCACGCCTCCGCGATGCGACGGATGACCGCGGGCGAATTCGTGGTCATGTCGATGTACGCGCTCTCTGGTTTCAGTCCCGCCAGAATGCCGTTCGACGGATCGAGGACCACTCGCTCGACTTCGTGAGGGCCCGGGAGCGACGTGAAGACGGCCTCGCTCGATTCGGCCGCCGCGCGCGGCGTGTCCGCCCAGCGGGCGCCGAGGTCCATGAGACTGGTCGCGGCCTCGCGCCTGAGGTCGTTGACGGTCACCTGGTGGCCGGCGTCGAGGAGACACCGTGCCATCGGATTGCCCATGGTCCCGATGCCGACGAAGCCGAGCCGCATCAGCGGGTGCCTCCTTCATTCGTCCCGGGTCGAGCGGGCTGACGTGCGGGGCTCATGATACTCCGGCCGCCTGGACGGTCGACCCGGAGCCGCGACCAGGCGCACGCTGAGCGTCGGGGCGATGCGATACAGTCCTCGCCGGCGGGTCGTGCCGGACTCATGAAACACAAGCATGGATTCAAGGTCGAGGCGGAAGCCGGTGTGGCGGTGGGCCGCAACTGGAGCACGAAGCCTGACAGCGTCTTCGGTGTGACCGTGCTCGGCCGCCGTGCATTCGTGCTCGGCGGCGCCGCCGCGATGCTCGCGTCGCCGGCCGCCGCCGAGCCCCTCTACGACGACCGCCTGCTCAACCCGTGCCTGGCTGCGGCGTTGCCGGAGCGGCTGGCTCGTCACGAGGTCGTCCGTGCGGCGTGGGAAGGTATCGATCCAGCGCAGGTCTGGGACGTCCATGTCCATCTGGTCGGTACGGGTGATTCGGGCGAAGGACCGTGGCTATCACCGCGAGCGTGGAGTGTCTTTCATCCGACGACCCTTGCGCGCCGGCTCGTGCTGACGAACGCGGCGTGCGCCGATCGCCGCGCCGTCGATCGAAGCTTCGTCACGCGCCTGCAGCAGCTCGCCGAGGCGTTCCCGCCCGGCGTCAAGCTCATGCTGCTCGCGTTCGACTATCACCACGACAGCGCGGGCCGCGCGATTCCCGACGAGAGCCCGTTGCACGTCCCGGATCGTTACGCGGCGACGATCGCCGGCCGCTCGCCACGTCGCTTCGAGTGGATCGCGAGCATCCATCCGCTGCGGGCCGACGCCGTCCAGGCCGTCGAAGACGCCCGCCGTGCCGGTGCACGCGCTGTCAAATGGCTTCCGAACGCGATGGGCATCGATCCCGCGTCGCCCGCCTGCGATCGGTTCTACGAAACGCTCGTGCGGACCGCCACGCCGCTGCTGACGCACGCGGGCGAAGAAGCCGCCGTCGACGCGGCCGCTGCTCAGGAGCTGGGGAATCCGCTACGGCTTCGCCGCGCGCTCGACCATGGCGTGCGGGTGATCGTCGCGCATTGCGGGACGCTTGGAAAAGGCATCGACCTGGACAAAGGGGCTCACGGGCCGCGTGTCTCGAACTTCGCGCTCTTCACGAGGCTGATGGAGGACCCGCGCTACGAGCAGAACCTGTTCGGCGACGTCTCCGCGGTCGTTCAGCGCAACCGCGCGGGCGAGGCGTTTCCCGCGCTCCTGCGTCGCACGGAGTGGCACCCGCGGCTGCTGTGGGGCTCTGACTACCCGTTACCGGGCGTGCTGCCGCTGATTTCGGTCGCGTGGTTCGCCGAGCGAGAGTTCCTGCCGTCGAGCGAGGTCTCTGTGCTCAGCGAGATCCGCCGGCACAACCC
>QHRT01000199.1 GCA_003220195.1 Candidatus Rokuibacteriota bacterium
GATGGTGTTGACGCACAGTTGATCGAGCACGGTATCCATCACGGCTTCCTCATGAAACGTTCGCGTCCGTGACCGTCGGAGTCTGCCGGCCGCCGGGGGGCGACACGCGCTGGTCGACTTCCTTCGGTCCCCAGGTCCCGGGCTCGTAGTCGTAGACCGGCGTTGCCGCCCTCAGCACAGGATCGACGATTCGCCACGCTTCCTCGACGTGATCCTCGCGCGCGAACAGCGTCGGGTCTCCCGCCATCGCATCTCCGAGCACCCGTTCGTACGCGTCCATCTCGTCGGCGCGCGGGTGATACGTTCCCAGCATCTCCGCGATGGTGCTGACCGTCTCCTCGCCCTGCGCGATGACGTTCACGCCGAGGGCGAAACTGATCTCGGGGCTCATGCGCAGGCGGCAGTAGTTCGGCGCGAGGTCGAACCCTTGATACATGGTGGCGGGCCGCCGGAGCCGGACGACGATCTCCGTGCACGTCACGGCGAGAGACTTGCCGGCTCGAATGTAGAAGGGGACACCCTGCCAGCGCCAGGAGTCGATCTTGACTCGCAGCGCCGCGAACGTCTCCACGCGAGAGTCCGGCGCCACCCCGGCCTCGTGTCGATACCCGCGGAACTGCCCGCGAATCACGTCGTGCTCATCGGACGGCGGGATGGCCTTCAGGACCTTGACCTTTTCATTCCGGATGGACTCGCTGTCGGTCCTGACGGGAGGCTCCATCGCGAGGTTGGTCAGGACCTGGAACAGATGGTTCTGGATCACGTCGCGGATGGCGCCGGTCGCGTCGTAGAAGGCGCCCCGGCCCTGGACGCCGAAGTTCTCCGCCATGGTGATCTGCACGCTCTCGACGTGGTGTCGATTCCAGATCGGTTCGAGGAAGGCGTTCGCGAAGCGAAAGAAGAGCATGTTGTGTACCGGCCGCTTGCCCAGGTAGTGGTCGATCCGGAAGATCGTCGTCTCGTCGAAGGTGTCGAGCAGCGTCCGGTTCAGCTGCTGCGCCGAGGCCAGGTCCGTCCCGAAGGGCTTTTCGACGATGACCCGGGCGCCTCTGGCGCAATCGGCCTTGGCCAGTTGATCGACGACCAGCCCGAACAGCGCCGGCGGAATCGCGAGGTAGTGCGCGGGCCGCTACGCGGCGCCGAGCGCGGTGCGAATCGCCCGGAACGTCGCCGGGTCGTTGTAGTCACCATCGACATAACGCAGCAAACCGCACAGCTTCGCGAAAGCCCCCGGGTCGAGTCCCCCGTGCGTTTCCAGGCTTTCCTTCATCCGGGCCGCGAGCTGCTCGAGGGTCCAGGCGGACCGGGCCACGCCGATGACCGGCGCGTCGAGGTGACCGCGCTTCACCATCGCGTGGAGCGACGGGAAGATCTTCTTGTAGGCGAGATCGCCCGTGGCTCCGAAGAAGACGAGGGCGTCGGCTGGCCCGATCACGACGTCCTCGTCGGGGCGGGATCGCGGGCCGCCGCCGCCGTAGCGATGAGAGCGTCGAGGTCGTGCGCGAGAAGATCACCGATGCGCTCGACCGTCACGTCGGCCGGCGGATTCGTGGCGAGCGCCTCGGGGTCGTGCGCGTAGTGGCCCTGACGCGGAAAGACGGTGGTGACGCGGCGATCCCACACTCGCTTCACGGCGGTCAGGATGCGCAGCTTGTCGTCCACCAGGACGTAGTGCTCAGCTGGATATCGCAGCTCGACGTCGTCGAGCTCGCGCTCCTTGTGAATGTAGATCAGGACGTTCCCGTCCACGGCCTCGTCGAGTCCGGAGCGCTCGACCTTGCGCGGCTGAAACACCGCGTCACCGTCGGAGAGGATAACCGCCGGTCCCCAGGCGCGGAAACGCTCCAGCACGTCGAGCGAGGTCGGGTAGAGACGGTTCGCGAACGGGTAATTGACCATGAACGACGAGACGGTCAACACGTGCGGATCACGGGGATACTCGACGCGATACCGCTGCAGCGCGCCCAGATAGTCTGCATAGCCGAGCTCGGTCCGCAGCTCTTCGAAGATGGCCCAGTAGCGCTCCTGCCGCTCGTGGCCCACCTCGCGCTCGAGGTGTCGCTTGAGATCGGCCGCGATGTGGTCGTTGTCGACCAGTGTGTTGTCCACGTCCACCAGGAAGACGACCGGATGGCGCGCGGTCATCGCCCGACGTTCTCCTGATGGCCGCCGAACCCGGAGCGCATCGCGGAGAGCACGTTGTTCGCGAATTCAGACTCCCCGCGCGAGCTGAATCGCTCGTAGAGCGCCGTGGTCATTCCAAGCTGCATGTCAGCTCGCCTTCGCAAGGACGGTTCGCTTTGCGGTGATCACCGCCATCAGGTCGTTCCACGATGTCACGAACGACTGCGCCCCGGCCTCTTGCAGTTCCGCAGCGAGGGCGTCGACGTCGATACCGGCCCCGGAAAAACGGGCGAGGGCTTCCTCGCTGTCGCCGCCGTCAGCGGGCAATGCCTCGCCGATATCGCCGTGATCGGCCAGGGCTTGCAACGTCCGCTCGGGCATGGTGTTCACGGTGAGCGGCGCCGCGAGCGCCTTGACGTAGAGGACGTCGGACGCCTTTGGGTCCTTCGTCCCCGTGCTCGCCCAGAGCAGGCGTTGCGGCCGGGCGCCGGCGTTCTCGAGGCGCTGCCACCGCGGCGAGTCGAGCAGCGCTCGATACGACGCGTAGGTCCGCCTGGCGATCGCAATCCCGAGCTGACCACGGAGCGTCTCCGGCACCCTGTCCGTGACGGCGGCGTCCCACCGGCTGACGAAGACAGACGCGACGGAGCCGACGTCGGGGTTGAGGCCGAGGGCAATGCGCCGCTCGATGCCTCGCATGAAGGCCTCGGCCGCCGCCAGATAGTGCTCGCGAGAGAACAGGAGCGTCACGTTGACCGGCACGCCTGTGAAGATCGCCTGCTCGATGGCGCGCAGGCCTTCCCTGGTCCCGGGGATCTTGATCAAGAGATTGGGACGCTTCGCCTGGACGAACAGCGCCTGGGCCGCGACGAGCGTGCGCGCGGTGTCGTAGGCCAGAAGGGGAGAGACTTCGAGCGACACCCAGCCGTCCTGACCGTTCGTCTGCTCGTGAATCGGTCGGAAGAGGTCGGCCGCCCGGCGGAGATCCGCCAGCGCGAGCTCGAAGAACAGGGTCTCGGCCGACGTCCCGGTTCGGAGCCTCGAGCTGATCGCCGCGTCGTAAGCGCCGCTCTCCTTGATGGCGTGATCGAAGATCGTCGGGTTCGACGTGAGCCCGGTCACCGACAGCTCGTCGATGTAGCGTTTCAGCGTCCCGCTGTCCAGCAGGTCACGAGTGATGTTGTCGAGCCAGAGACTCTGGCCTAGGTCGTGGAGACGTCGCGTCGCGTTCATCGCATCACCATCACCTTCCGAGCGATCGGCCCACGATCGCCTGCGCGTCGCGGACGATGGTTTCGAGGTGAGTCCGGTCCTTGAAGCTCTCCGCGTAGATCTTGTAGACGTTCTCGGTGCCCGACGGCCGCGCCGCGAACCAGCCGCTGCGGGCGATGACCTTCAGCCCGCCGATCGGCTCGTTGTTCCCCGGAGCGCGCGCGAGCTTCGCCGTGATCGATTCGCCGGCCAACTGCGCGTCCTTCACGGCTTCCGGCGACAGCGTGAGAAGCCGCGCCCTCTGCTCGGGCGTCGCCGGCGTGTCGATGCGCGTGTAGTACGGCGTGCCGAACTCCGCGGTCAGCGCGCGATAGCGCTCGCCCGGATCCTTCCCCGTACGCGCCGTGATTTCCGCCGCCAGCAGCGCCATGATCGGACCGTCTTTGTCGGTCGCCCAGACGGTGCCGTCGTGCCGCAGGAAGCTCGCCCCGGCGCTCTCTTCGCCGCCGAAGCACAGCGAGCCGTCGTGGAGCCCCGGCACGAACCACTTGAAGCCGACGGGCACCTCGTGGAGCGAATACCCGTGCTTTCCCACGACCCGGTCGATCAGGCTGCTGCTCACGATCGTCTTGCCGACGGCGGCACGCACCGGCCAGCGAGGACGGTTCGTGAGCAGGTAATCGACGGCGACGGCGAGGTAGTGGTTGGGGTTCATCAGCCCCGTCGACGAGGTGACGATCCCGTGCCGATCGGCGTCGGGGTCGGTGGCGAACACGACCCGGAAGTGATTTTTGAGCTCGACGAGCCGGGCCATGGCATACGGGCTCGAAGGGTCGATGCGGATCCGGCCGTCGTGGTCGACTGTCATGAAGGCGAATTGCGGGTCGATGATCTGGTTGACGATGGTGATGTCGAGCCGATAGATCTCGTTGATCGCCTGCCAGTAGTCCCGGCTCGCTCCGCCGAGCGGATCCACCGCCAGCGAGACGCCGGCGCCGCGAATGGCGTCCATGTCGATCACGTTGCGCAGGTCCTCGACGTAGGGCCGGACGAAATCCTCTTGATGAGTGCTCGCCGCTTTGATGGCGTTCGCGAACGGGACGCGCGTGACGGCGGCGTTGCCGTCGCGCAGCAGCTTGTTCGCCCGGTCCTGCACCCACCCCGTCACGTGCGTGTCCGCCGGTCCGCCGTTCGGCGTGTTGTACTTGAAGCCGCCGTCCTCGGGCGGGTTGTGCGACGGCGTGACGACGATGCCGTCCGCCAGATGCGCCGTGCGGTCACGATTCTCGACGAGGATCGCGCGCGAGATGGCCGGCGTCGGCGTCACGCCATCGTCGCGCTGGATGATGGTGTCGACGCCGTTGGCCGCGAGCACTTCGAGCGCCGTACGCTCGGCCGGACGCGAGAGCGCGTGCGTGTCCTTGCCCATGTAGAGCGGACCATCGATGT
>QHRT01000200.1 GCA_003220195.1 Candidatus Rokuibacteriota bacterium
TGGCGTTCGACATCGTCGACGCGGAGCCGGATCTTCTCCGCGTTCGTGTGACGACGACGATGAGGCTGCACCTCGGCGGAGACTGGAGCCCGGCCGAGCGGCATCCCGTCGACGTCGTGGACCTCCCGCAATCGCTGCGCGCGCTGGCGCTCATGCTCGTGCGGCGCGGTGAAGCGACCGTCGCCGAGGCCGCGCGCGAGCACGGTGGCGACGTCGACGCGGCACGCACGGCGCTCGACGCCCTCGTCGCGGACGGATTCGCCGAGCGTGTCGACGCGACCGCCGATCCACGCTACCGGATCAGGCTCGTCGCGCGACGCGGCCGCTTGATGCCGCCGGATGTCTGGCGCGCTCTGGGACAGCCGCCGGAGGCGCCATCGACCGGTGACGGCCGCCGTCCGAGCGCGCTGATGATCTCGGCGTCGCGAATCGTGCTGAGCGACGTCGGGCGGTTCGTGCTCTCGGCGAGCCCGATCTTCCTGGTCGGGCTGCTCGCGGAAACGCTGCTCCTCACGCGGAGCGCGTCATTCGCCGGCGTGCTCGGGTTCGGTGGGGTCATCGCGAACTCCATGACCGCGGGGATTTTCCCGGTGCTGCTGCTCCTCGCGAGCCGGCGCAAGGGCGAATCGGTTCCCGGCACGGTCTTCCGCCTGCTCGGCCATCCCGTCGTTGCGGTCGGCGTCTACCTGCTGTTCGTCGCGAACCTGTTCCTCCATGGACTCGTCATCTATCGCGACGTGTGGAGCCGCGGCTGTGCGCTTTTCTTCGGGCTGGTCGTCATCGTCGTGACCGCGCGGATGATCCGCGGCGGCGCGTTCCGACGGCGCGCCGTCGTGGAGCTCCGCGAGGACGCGCGTGCAGGCGCGGGGAGCGTGCTCACCGTCATCGCCAGCGGGGCACCGCTGACGGCGGACGTGACCGTGACGCGACCGGGGAGTAGCGAGAGGTGCCGCGCGGCAACGGTGACACTTCCCGAGCTGTCGAAGCTCACGCGCGTGACGGTGACGCTTCCGCCGGGCACGTCGCGCGACGTGAAAGTGTGGGCTCACCGGGTGACACCGGACGGCGCGAGCGAAGGCCTGGCGGCGGTGGTGGATCTCACCTGTCTCGGAGAGCGGCGGCGCTTCGATCTCGCGCTCTCGAGTGGGCAGGCGGTCGCGACGGTGGACGGCGAGGAAGCGGTGATCGCGATCGAACTCCGCGATCCGGGCGACGGCTAGCGGGAACCGCGCTCGCGCAGCGCCCGCGCCTTCTGGCGCAGCGTCTGGAAGTACTCCGTCTCGGTGATCTCGGACACCTGCCGGGCCTTCTGCGCCTCGTCGATCTCGATGCGCAGCGTGCGAATCTCCTGCCGCAGCCTGGCCTCGCGCGCCGCGACCTCGCCCGCCATCCGGACGAACACGCGGGCGAGCCGGCCGAGGGCGTCCTCGCGTCGTTCGACGTCGGCCAGCGCGCCGGCCTCGAACCGCGCGCCCTCCACGGCCGCGGCGGCCGACGTCACTCGGGCGACATCCTCCAGGTACCGCAGCTCCTGGTCGCGCAGAAGCTTCTTCTCCAGACACGTGGTGACGCGCGCCTTCAGGATGACGGGATTGAACGGCTTCGGCAGGTAGTCCTCGGCCCCGAGCTCGATGCAGCGGACGACGCTGTCGACCTGGTCGAGCGCCGAGATCATGATCACCGGGACGTGGCGCAGGCGTTCATCGGCGCGCATCCGCTCGAGCACCTCGTGGCCGTTCAGCTCCGGCATCATCACGTCGAGCAGCACGAGATCGAACGGCCGGGCGCCGAGCTGCGCGAGCGCCTCGCGGCCGTCGACCGCCGTCGCCACGTCCGTATAGCCGAGGCGGCGGAGCCGCTGGACGAGGGTGTACCGGTTGTCCTCGTTGTCGTCGACGACGAGCAGGGCGGGGCCGGGCGTGTCCGCGGTCATCCGGACCGACGCTGCAGCGCGTCGATCTTCGCGCGCAGCTGATCGAAGTCGACGGGCTTCGTGGCGAAGTCGTCGCAGCCGGCAGCGAGCGCTTTCTCGCGGTCGCCGGCCATCGCATGCGCCGTGAGCGCGAGGATCGGGATCTCCTTCGTCTCGGCGGTGGTCTTCAAGATCCGCGTCGCTGACCAGCCGTCGAGCGCGGGCAGGCTCAGGTCCATGACGATCAGCTCGGGAAGCTCGGACCTCGCCATGGCGACGCCCTCCCGTCCGTCGCGGGCGATCAGCACGGTGTGGCCCCACCGGCTGAGCCTTCGGTACACGACGAAGATGTTGTCGTCATTGTCTTCGACGTAGAGAATCTTCACGCCCGTCTCCGATCGACGCACGCGGCGAGCGCGTCCGCGACCTCGCGGAGCAGGTCGTCGCCCGCGCGTCCGCCCTTCAGGATGATGCGCTCGACGCCGCCGTTCAAGCGCTGCCGGTCCGCGTCCGTCAGGTCGCGCGCGGTGACGACGAGCACCGGCACGCCCCGCCACTCGTCGCGGGTGCGAAGGCCCTCGAGGAACTCGAATCCGTCCATCTCCGGCATGACGAGGTCCAGCACGATCGCGTCGGGACGGTGTCGCGCGATCCGGTCGAATGCCACGCGGCCGTTCTCCGCCTCGGCGATCGACCACCCGGCTGCGGCCAGCGCGTCCCGCATCATCGCGCGGATGTCGCCATCGTCTTCGACGACCAGCACGTGCGCAGGTCCGCCGCACCACTTCCGGAGGGTTGCGGCGAGACGCTCGCGGTCGACGGGCTTGACCAGGTGCTCGACGACGCCGAGGGCGTAGCCGCGTTGCTTTTCATCCACGATCGTGACCAGCACCACCGGGATGTCGGCGAGGTCCGGATCGCCCTTCAGCGCGGCGAGCACGGTCCAGCCGTCGAGCCCGGGCATCATGATGTCGAGCGTGATCGCGGCCGGGCGGTCCTCGCGCGCGCGCGCGAGGCCTTCGATCCCGTCGGCCGCCGTGATGACCTCGAACCCCTGTCGTTCGAGGTGACGGGCCATCAGGTCGCGGACGATCGCGTCGTCGTCGATCACGAGCACCGACCGTCCGCCGCGCGACGTCGGCTGCGCGACGCGCGCGGCCGACGGCGTCTCGCGACGGACGTCCGCCACGCTCGCGGGATCGACCGCGGCCGGCAACGTGATCGTGAACGTCGAGCCCTGCCCGGGCGCGCTCTCGACCGTGATGTCGCCGCCCATCATGCGGCAGGAGCGCCGGCTGATCGCCAGCCCGAGGCCGGTCCCGCCGTACTTGCGGGTCGTCGACGCGTCGGCCTGCGTGAAGTCCTGGAAGAGGCGCGCCGTCTGCTCGGGCGTCATGCCGATCCCCGTGTCCGCGACCTTCACGACGATGACGTCGCCGGCCGGGCTTCCGACGCGCGCGGCCGCGATGGTGACCCGGCCTCCCTGGGTGAACTTCACCGCGTTGCTGGCGAGGTTCAGCAGGGCCTGGCGAACGCGGGTCTGATCCGCACGCATCGTCCCCACGTCGGCGGCGCATTCGACGCGGACCGTGTTGCCGTTCGTCTCCGCGACCGTTCGCACGGTCTGCGAGACCTCATCGAGCAGCGGCGCGACCGGGAACGACTCCAGGTGCAGCTCCATCTTCCCCGCCTCGATCTTCGAAAGGTCGAGGACGTCGTTGATGAGCGCGAGGAGATGCTTCCCGGCGCGGAGGACGCGCTCGAGCGGCTCGATCTCGTCCGGCCGATCCAGATCGCGGGCGTCTTCCAGCAAGAGATCGGTCACGCCGATGATGGCGTTGAGCGGCGTCCGGAGCTCGTGGCTCATGTTCGCGAGGAACTGCGACTTGTGCTGGCTCGCCTGCTCGAGCGCCGCGCTCTTTTCCTGGATCTCGCGGAACAGCCGGGCATTCTGGATGGCGATGACGGCCTGGTCTGCGAAGGTCCGGAGGAGCTCGACGTCGGTGTCGTCGAACCCGCTGGGCTGGGCGCGCGTCACGACAACCGAGCCGACGGCGACGTCGTCGCGCATCATGGGCACGGCCAGGGCGCTGCGGTAGCCCATCGTCCGGCTCATCGGGACCGACGTGTAGCCGGCTTCCTCCAGGACGTCCTTCACGATGACGACGGTGCGGTCGAGGATCGCCCGCGTCGCCGCGAATCCGCGCCCGGGCGGTGCCGGAAACAGGCGCCGAATCGCCTCGGCGCCCTCGGTGCTGACGTTGTCCATCGCCGCCAGATGCACCAGCTCGCCGTCGAACCGGTACACGACGCCGTGCACGCCGCCGCACAGACGGCGTGCATGGTCCGCGATCGCTGCGAAGACGGGCTGCACGTCACCGGGCGCGCGCGCCATGACGCGCAGCGTCTCCGCCGTCGCCACCTGATGTTCGAGCGACGTCGCGAGCGCCTCGCCCTTTTCCTGGATCTCGCGAAAGAGCCGGGCGTTCTGGATGGCGAGGACCGACTGCGCGGCGAAGGTCTGGAGGAGCTCGACGAGCTCCGGCGAGAATGGTCCCGGCGACCTCCGGCGGACGACGAGCGCGCCGACGATCTCGTCTTCGCGCAGCAGCGGCACCGCGAGGCGGGCCCGAAACCCGTGGCGGTCGAAGAGGTCCCGCAACCTCGAGTCGTAGGTCATGTCCTCGCCGATGTCCGCGATCTGCACGGGCTGGCGCGTCGCCGCGGCGCGGCCGATCGTGCCTTCGCCGAACCGCGGGGGATGCGCACGGAGCGCGTCGATGAGCTCGGGTTCCATCTCCTGCGTGGCCCGCAGATCGAAGGTCCGGGTCGACGGCTCGTACTCGTAGATCGCGCCGCCATCGGTGCCGGTGATGCGCACGGCGTGCGACACGATCACCGTGAGGACCGTCGCGAGGTCGAGCGTCGAGCTCACCGCCCGGCCCACCTCGCCGAGGGCGCGGAGCTCGTCCACCGTCCGCGTCAGCTCGCGCGTCCGCGCCGCGACCGTCTCTTCGAGCCGCTGCTCGTTCCGGCGGCGCTCGTCGATCAGCGTCCGGAGCGAGCCGCGCATGGCGTCGAGGTCGCGCGCGAGCTGCCCGATCTCGTCGCGATGCCGGGTGTCGATCGTCGCCTCGAGGTTCCCCGCCGCGATCAGGCCGGTCGATTCCTGCAGCGCGGCCAGGGGACGCGCGATGGAGCGGCGGGTGATGACGATCGACGTCACGGCGATTGCCGCGATGCTGACGGCCGTGAGCGCCAGGATGCCGGCGACGTTCCAGAGGATCTCGTTGCGCAGCCCCTCGCGCGAGACGGCGAGCCGCACGGAACCGATCTTCTTGCCCTGGTGCATGATATCGGCGGTCTTGACGAGGAACGTCGACGACCGGCTGAGGTCGGGGAACGTCAGCTGCTGTCGCAGGTCCGCGCGGCGCCGCGCGACCATCGGCTGCCCTTCCGACAGCACCTCCACGAAGGCCAGCGGCTCACGCAAGAGCAGCGCGTCGGCAAAGTTCGTGACGAGCTCCGTGTCCAGGTTCCACACCGGCACCGGCAGGCCTACCTGGGCGAGCCGCGCGGTGTCGTCGAGCGTGTCCCTGAGCTCGGCCTCGATCCGGCGCACGTTCACGCCGATGCCGATCACGGCGAAGGCGATGAGGATCACGGTCACGACGGCGATGAAGGCCGTGGTGAACCGTTTGCTGATGCTGCCGGAGCGGCCGGTCGCGCGTTCGCTCACGGGGGCGGCGTTCATTCGAGGGCGACGGCCTCCATCTTGTAGCGGCCCAGGATCTCCTGGATGACGCCCTGCTTGTGGAGCGTCCGGAACGTCTCGTTGAACTGGTCGACCAGCTTCTTGTCGGCGAACTTCTGCGAGAAGGCGATGTAGTACTTGAGCGCCTGCTGTCGACCGGTGTACCGCAGGTTCGTGATGCCGAGCTTCTTGATCAGGTCGTACCCGACGTCGCGGTTCGAGAAGACGGCTTTCACGCGGCCGAGCGACGCCTTCCGGAACGCGGACTCGTCGTCCGGCGTCATGTCGATCGTCAGATCGCCGCCGAGGTCGGCCTTGATCTTCTCGAGCGACGTCGCGGTGTTCGACGGCCCGTACACCCCGACCAGGTACCCTTTCACATCCGAGTTCTGCGTGAACCTGAGCGGATTGTCGTCGCGAACGAAGAAGCCGTACTCGCTGTTGAGGAGTGGCGGCGAGAAGGAGAGCCACCTGGCGCGCTCGGCGTTCCAGCCGACGAGGAAGATGCCGTGGGCCTTGCCCTCGAACACTTCCTGCTGCGCACGCCGCCACGGCAAGAGCCGCATGGGACAGGTGATCTTCATGTCCGCGCAGATCCGGCGGATGACGTCCGCCCCCGGTCCCGACACGACGCCGTTGACCTCGTAGTTCAAGGGCGCGAAATCCTGCGTGTCGAAGATGAGCTCGGTGGCGGCGGCCGGGTCGGTCCAGACGAGGAGCAGGAGGGCGACGACGGTGGGCCAGACAATCTTGGGAAGCATCCCGGGTCCTCCGGCCCACCCAGCGACAGGCCACCGAGTTGTAGGCCGGCGGGCATTATAGCGCTCTCCGGGGATCGATCGACCGTTGGCTGGCTCGCGCTCTATCCGAACTGCTGCACCTCGTATCCGATGCCGCCCGCCGATCACATCACCGGGGACGGCGCCCGCGGCGTGACCTCCCACTGCGCCGGGTCATGGCCGTAGAAGATCGTTGCCCCGGCCTGGTCTCGGAGCTTCCGGAGCGTCGCCAGCGACTCGCGCATCACGGACGCGTTCCACAGGACGTTCGGTAGCACGTCCCGGTCCATGTTCTCGCGCGTGTAGCAGGCGTCCGACGCGCAGACGAGCTGCGCACCTTTCCCGGCGCGCACCACCATGGACTGGTGGCCCGGCGTGTGACCGTACGTCGGGATCAGGACAACGCTGCCATAGCCGAAGACGTCGTGCTCGCCGTAGATCATCCGGTAGTCGAGTGCATGCTCGAAATCGATCGGGCTCGGGCTGTAGCTCGGGACGCCGCCGGGGCGGCGCGCGGCCTCCAGCTCCGCGCGCTGCACGAAGAAGGTCGCATGCGGGAAGAACTCGTTGCCGCCGCAGTGATCGAAGTGCAGGTGCGAGTTGGCCACGTAGCGGACATCGTCCGGAATCAGATGGAGCCGCGCAAGCTGCGGCACCACGTCATCGCCCTCGCCGGATTTCACCGTGAGCCTTTTCACGCGCTCCGGGCCCAGGCGCCCGACCGGATCGAGACGCGCCTGGCAGTGCACGCCGGTGTCGAACAGCAGCTTGCCGCGCGGGTGATCGACGAGGAAGCTCAGCACGGGAACGGTCCACCGCTGACCCGGGGCCAGGTCCGAAACCATGCTGGCGCGGTCGAGCTCGATAAAGCCGGTGCAGAGCGTGTAGGCCCGAATCATCACGTGATCTCCTTGGCATGGCTCACGACGTACGACGGATGACGGCACGGGAGTATAACTGCTCCATGCGAATCGGGATCTCGCTTCTCAACAACTGGGGGATCGACGACGTGCAGCAGCTGGTCGACCTCGCCGTCCGTGCGGAAGAGCTCGGCTTCGACTCCGTCTGGACGCACGACCACGTGTTCAACGTCGGCCACGTACTCGATCGGATCGGCGGCAAGCCGTACTACGAGCCGCTCACGCTCTTGAGCTACGTCGCCGCCCGGACGTCGCGCGTGCGCCTGGGAACGTCCGTGCTGGTGCTGCCGTACCACAACCCGATCCGGCTCGCGAAGACGGCGGCCACGCTCGACGTGCTGAGCGACGGTCGGTTGATTCTCGGCGTCGGCGTCGGCGCGATCGAGAAGGAAATGCACGCGATGGGCGTGGCGTTCACCGAGCGAGGCGCGTTCACCGACGAAGCGATCAGGGTGATGCGCACGCTGTGGACTGAAGAGGATCCGCGTCACGAGGGCAAGCACGTCCGCTTCCCGGGTATGAAGTTCTCGCCGAAGCCACGGCAGAAGCCGACCATCCCCATCGTGATCGGCCGGCGATCCGCCGGGCGGCGCGCCTCGGCGACGGCTGGCAGCCGCTCGGTCTGACGCCCGAGGCGCTCCAGCAGGGCATCGCGACACTGCGCGAGGAACTGCAAGCCTGCGGACGGACGGATGCGCAGGTTCCCGTCTCGATCGCCATGTCGCTGGCGCCGGCGACGCCGCGCCGATTCGCCCTCGGCATCGAGCCGGCCGAGATCATTCGCAACGCGACGGCCTTCGCGAAGCTCGGTGTCGCGACCCTGGTGATCTCCGCGAACACGAGCGATCCCGCTGAGGCGCGCGCCGCGATGCAGATGGTGGCTCGGGAGGTGCTGCCGGCGACGGGGTAGGGCATTGCGGCCCGGGCGTTGCATGTTTCTCGATGATGTTGAGATGATCCCGGCCCAAGGGGGAACCTCATGAGCAACCCGGAGCGCGACGGCCTCACGCGACGTACGATCCTCCGACTTGGCCTCCGGCTCGGCCTCGTGGCCGCGTCGATCCCCGGCCTGCCGACCGTCGTCACGTCCCGCGTCGGAGCGCAGGGGACGAAGCCCGGCGCAAACCTGGTCGGCAAGCTGGAAGGGCCGGAGGTCATCACGGACCCGGCGAAGTTTCCGAAGACGTTCAAGGAGGCGCCGCAGCTCGCGGAGCTCGTGAAGGCCGGCAAGCTGCCGGCGGTGCAAGAGCGCATCGGCCAGGATCCGCTCGTGGTGAAGCCGCTGCGCGAGATCGGGAAGTACGGCGGCACGTGGCGCCGCGGGTTCACCGGCGCGTTCGACACGTCGAACGGTCACCGCACCGCGCAGAACGACAAGCTCCTCTACTGGGACTACACCGGGACGAAGCTCGTGCCGAACATCGCCCGCGCGTGGGACGTGAGCAAGGACGGCAAGGTCACGACGCTCTCGCTCCGGCGCGGCATGAGGTGGAGCGACGGGCAACCGTTCACCGCCGACGACTTCGTGTTCTGGTTCGAGGACTGCTACCAGAACAAGGACCTGGTGCCGACGCCGCTCTCGGTCATGACGATCAACGGCAAGCCGATCGCGGTCAAGAAGGTGGACCTGAGCACGATCCAGTTCGTGTGCCCGGAGCCGTACTTCGCTTTGCCCACGGTGCTCGCGTCCGTCTGGGGCATCGGGCATCACGCGCGCTTCGGGCGCTTCGCGCTCGGCGGGTTCGCGCCCGCGCACTATCTGAAACAGTTCCATCCGAAGTACACGCCGCAAGCCGAGATCGACAAGATCGTGGCGGACGCGAAGTTCGAGAGCTGGGTCACGCTCTTCAAGGCGCGGAACGACGCGTGCCGCAATCCCGATCTGCCGGTGGTGACGCCCTGGAAGACGGTGACGCCGATCAACACGCCGACGTGGACGCTCGAGCGGAATCCCTACAGCGTGTGGGTCGACACCGACGGCAACCAGCTGCCGTACATCGATCGCATCCGCATGACGCTCGGCGAGAACCTGGAAGTCATCAACCTCCGCGCGATCGCCGGCGAGTACGATTCCCAGGCGCGGCACATCGACATCAGCAAGCTGCCCGTGCTGCTGGAGAACCAGCAGAAGGGCAACTACCGTGTCTACCTCGATCCCTCCGATCAGGGCGCGGACGTCGGCCTCTTCTGCAACCAGAGCTACGAGAAGGACGCGGAGGTCGCGAAGTGGCTCTCGAACCGCGAGTTCCGCATCGCGCTGTCACACGGCATCGACCGCGCGCAGATCAACGAGACGTTCCTGCTGGGCCTCGCCCAGACAGGCTCGGCCGCGCCAGGCGAGCGCACGCCGTATTTCCCGGGCGCCGAGTATCGAACGCTGCACGCCGGCTACGACGTCAAGAAGGCGAACGCGATCCTGGACAAGCTCGGCCTCACGCGGCGCGACGCCGACGGCTATCGGCTGCGGACGGACGGCGGCGGCCGGCTGCGCCTCCAGCTCACGACGTACGTCGGGTTCCTGCCGTTCACGGGCATCGCCGAGATGCTCAGCGAGCAGTGGAAGAAGATCGGCATCCGCGGCGAGGTCCAGGAGCTCGAGCGCGGCCTGGCGACGACCCGGCTGCTCGCGAACGAGCATCAGATCTACTTCGAGACGCAGTGGGGCGCGGACAACATGTACGGCCACCAGCCCCTCTTCTTCCCGGGCGAGCCGCAGAGCCCGCTCGGTCCGCTCTACGGGACGTGGTACGCGAGCGCCGGCGCCAAGGGCAAGCAGCCGCCGTCGCGCATGCGGGAATTGATGGAGAAGTACCGCAAGAGCTTCAGCGTCCCCGATCAGGAGCGGACGAAGATGGCGAAGGACGTCTGGAAGATCGCGCTCGACGAGCTGTGGATCATCCCGATCGTCGTGAACTCGCCCGCGTCGCAGGGCGTGCGCGTCATCAAGAACACCATGGGCAACATCCCGTCGCGGCTCTGGAACAGCGCGGTGAGCGACAACCCGCACATCGCCCACACGGAGACCTGGTTCTTCAAGTCCTGATCGTCGTCACCGACGCGAGTCGATGCGGGAGACGGACCCAGGTGAAGCCGTGGCCGTCTGCCCACCAGCCCGGAGTGGTTCCAACGGCGTCGGCGCCGGCGATCCGCGCCAACGGCTCGCCGTCGACGCGCACATCGCTCGCTCGATCGACCCGCACGCGAAGCCGGTAGCGTCGGCCGCCCGGCACCACGGACGGATCGCCGGTGGACGCGTGAATGCGCACGGTGACCTCCTGATCGCCGCGCGCGCACTCGAACGTCGTGAGCGCGTAGCCACTGCGACGATAGGCCTGCGACCGTCCGTCGTCCTCGTACATCTCGAAACGCGTACCGCGATGCGGGTACATGAGTAACGTCACCTCGTCGAGCCGGCGCTCGCTCGTGTGCTGCATGACCGGCCCCAGCGGAATGATCGCGCCGCCGCGAACGAACAGCGGCAATCGCTCGAGCGGCGCGTCGATGGTGATGCCGCGCGGACCTTCGTGATGCGCGCCCGTCCAGAAGTCGTGCCACTCGCCGGTCGGAAGATATACCGGCCACGACGTGGCGCCCTCGCGCGTCACCGGCGCGACCAGCAGATCGTCGCCCCACAGGAACTGGTGGCTCATCTGCCACACGCGGGGATCGTCCGGATAGTTCAGGACGAGCGGCCGCATGAGCGGCAAGCCGAGCGTGTGCGCCTGCCAGGCGAGCGTGTACGTGTACGGCATCAGCCGATAGCGCAATTCCGCATATTCGCGGCAGATCTTCTCCACCTCGGGGCCGTGCGCCCACGGCACGTGCTCGCGCCAGACCCATCCGTGCGAGCGAAAGATCGGCGTGAAGGCGGCGAACTGAAACCAGCGTGCATACAGCTCACCCGTTTCGGGAACGGGATGGAAGAAGCCGCCGATGTCGGTGCCCCAGTACGGCACGCCGGAGAGTCCGGTGTTCAATCCGAGCGCCGGCTGGGCGTCGAGCGTCGCGAAGTCGTTGTTGACGTCGCCGGACCAGCAGCTCGCGCCGAACCTTTGCATCCCGGCGGCGCCGGAGCGGCACAGGAGAAACACGCGCTGCTCCGGTCGATCCCTGGCTTCGCCGGCCGCGAACGCCTCGTGGCGGAATCGATCGTAGAAGTTGTGAAGCAGCGCGCCCGTTCCCGCGTTGAGTGACGCCGACGCTGGCGGACCTTCGCCGCCGTCGAGCCACCAGCCCGCGACGCCCAGGCGAACGAGATCGCGATGCGCAGCCCACCACCACGCGCGCGCTTCCGGATTGGAGAAGTCGATGTGCCGCTGACCTTCGCGATAGTTCGCGGCGCCGCTCGCGCGCTCGTATCCGGTCGCGAGGAGAAAGCCGCGTCGCTCGGCCTCGGCGACGAGCGGCGAGGCTTCGTGCAGCACCGGGTACTCGTGGGTGATGATCTCGAAGTGCTGGCGTCGTGCCTCGTCCAGCACCGACGCGGGATCCGGCCAGAGCTTCGGCTGCCACTCGAGATGGCCGACGCCGCGATTCCAGCCTGTCGCCTCGCCGTAACTCGAGAGGAAGATGAGCCCGTCGCAGGGCATGCGACGCTCGCGGATCGCGCCGACCAGACGACGCACCTCGTCGGGATCGTCGAAGTGCCGCGTCGATTGCAGAAAGCCGAGCGCCCATCGCGGCGGCATCGGCGCTTCCCCGAGCAGCCGCGCGACTTCGCGCATCACGCCACGCATGTCACCGCCGAAGAGGAAGTACCAGACGAGCGGTCCGGTCTCCGCCGTGTAGACGATCCGCACGCCGCCGTCCGAGCGCCCCACGCTGAGGACACCGTCGGCAGGATTGTCGAAGAAGAGCGCGTAGCCGCGATTGGAGACGAGCAGCGGCACCGCCATGTCGGAGCCCGGCCCGTGCCCGAGCTGAGTGTTCCACAGCTGGCGCGTGGTCCCGAGACGATCGAACCCGGCGCCGCCCTGTCCCAGGCCATAGAAGTGCTGCTCGCCGGAAAACGCGAACGACGCGCTGACGCGACGGCGCCCGTCGCGCTCCGGCTCGACCGACATGCCGGCATCGTCCGGTTGCCGAAGCAGCCACGTGCCGGCGGCGTCGAAGAAGGTCAGTCGAGCGCGCGGGCCGGCGACGGTGAGCCGCAGGTCCGACGTCGCGACGTTCACGGGATCACCGTCGATGACATCGAAGGCCGGCGCTGGCCAGTCGCGTGGAGCGACGTGCGACGGAGACGGCGGCGCGGGGTGCGGCAACGCGACGCGCACGATTCTCGACGTCATCACCGATACCGCGACCGGGGCGTCGTCGTCGCCGGCGAACCGCAGCGTCACGCCGTCGCGGACGAAGAAAGACACGCGGCTAGTGTAAACTCCCGCGGACACGCGACATTCCGCCGAGAGGAGAACCGATGACCGGCAAGCGGAAATCCCGACTCTTCCTCGTGGCCCTGCTCTGCGCAGCGGTCGTCAGCGTGGGGCTCTTCGCCCCTGCAGCCGTCCGCGCCAAGCATCCCGTCGAGCCGCCGGGTTCGGCGAACGCATTCCTCGATTGCTTCATCGGACACTGGATCGGCGAAGGAACTGCCGGTGGCACACCCATAAGCGATGACCTCGTGTGCAGCAGAGTGCTGGACCTCACGTTCCTGTTCATGCGCGACGAGGCGCTGGACGGCTTCAAGGCCGATACCTACCTCGGGTACCGCGTCGAGGAAGGGCGCTACGAGCTCTACACGTTCAACAACAACACGGCGCTCGGCTCGAGCCTGCCGGTGCGGTTGATGACCGGTCACCGCGACGGCGACACCCTGGTCATGGAGGAAAAGCACGGCCGCGGCGCGCTG
>QHRT01000596.1:0-2308 GCA_003220195.1 Candidatus Rokuibacteriota bacterium
ACGGGCTCAACGACACACCGCGGTTGTTCTACATGCACTTCTGGGCGGCCGACGATGCCGCGAAGCTGGCGCAAGGGCTGAAAGCAGCGCTGGCGCTCACCAACAGCAAATAGATCGGAGGAATCACGGATGAAATGGGTCACCCGCGAGAGAGCGCGTGTCGACCGGATTGCGTGTCCCTGGTTGATCAGCCGGTTCATCGACAAGGACCCGACGTTCCTGTTCGGGCCGGCGACCAGGTGAAGGACGTCGCGGCGCGCGAGGGCGCCATCCCGTACGACATCCCGGATGTCGCCGACTGACGGGCTCGTGTTCACCTCGAACCGCGGCGAGAACACCGTGGGGATGTTCGGGCCCGACTCGGACGACGTGACAAAGATCCCGGTCGGCGTGAGACCCAACGGCCTCGCATACGACAGTGACCGGAGGGTCCTGCTTGCCGCGAACGTCGGCCAGCCAGGCGTCGCGGGGTCGTTCACCGTGTCGATCGTCGACGTCACGGCACGCGCACTGGTCGGAGAGATCCCCGTACCGGGTCGCACGCGGTGGGCCGTGTTCGATCCCGTGAGCCGCGTGTTCTACGTCAACATCATGGATCCGCCGTGCGTTGTCGTCATTGACGCGGCCGCGCGCCGCCTCGTTCGAACCGTTCCGAGCCCCGTCGCGGGGCCGCACGGTCTCGACCTCGATATGCCGCGACGGCGACTGTTCTGCGCCTGCGACGGCGGTCAGCTGCTCGCGATCTCCGCTGAAACCGGCGAGGTCGAAAAGACAGCGCCACTGAGCGGCGTCCCCGATGTGGTGTTCTTCAACGCCAGACTGAACCACGTCTATGTCGCCGTCGGCGACCCGGGCGTCATCGATGTGATCGACGCGGTCGCGCTGCACCTGGTCGCGACGGTGAAAACCGGGCCCGGCGCCCACACGATCGGGTTCGACGGTGCTCGGAACACCGTCTACGCATTCCTGCCCGAGTCGCACTCCGCAGTGGTGTATCGAGCGGCTTGACCCGTCCAAGAGAAGTGCTCGCCGTAGGAGGATCGGAGATGCGGTATGGAGCTCGAGCGCGGCTGATGCCCTGGCGCGTGCTCCTGGTCGCGGCCGTCATCGCGAGCGCAGTGTTCACGGCGGCCGGAGCTCGCACCGGCGCACAGTCCGCGCGCAGCGGGACGTCGCTCCGCCAGGTGGCAACGTTCGATCTGCCCGGGCCGCCGGGCAAGCGCTTCGACTACCTGACCTTCGACGACAGATCTTGGCGCGGGGCTGCTCCATGTGATCGACGTCCGTGTCAACGCGGTCGCCAAGACGGTGCCCGGCGTCCCGGGTGTGGAGGGCGTCGCCTACATCCCCGAGGGCCGGAAGGTCTACACCGCCAACTGGGGTGAGAACAAGATCGGAGTGGTCGAGCTCGATCGCTTCGTGGTCGCCAAGAGACTTCCCACGGAGAACAAGCCCGACGGCATCGCGTACGCCGCGCCATTTCGAAAGGCGTACGTGTCCAACGAGCGCGCCAAGGCCGAGAGCGTCATTGACACCCGAACCGACACGATCGTGAAGGTGCTGAGGTTCGATAGCGAGACCGGCGTTCCGCAGTACGACCCCGTCGCGCGAAAGGTTTACGTCAGTCTTCAAGAGAGGAACGAGCTGGCCGTCATCGACCCCGGCAGCGACACTGTCGTCGCGCGTCATCGCGTGGACGGCTGCCGTGGAAACCACGGCATGGCGATCGACCCCGAGCGCCGCCGGGCGTTCCTGTCGTGCGAGGGCAACGATACGCTGGCGGTCTTCGACCTCGACGCATCCCGCGCGATCGCGCATCTGCCGATGGCGAAGGGCGCCGACGTCGTGATGGTCGACCCCGGGCTTCGTCGGATCTACGTCGCCTGCTCGAGCGGCGCGATCTCGGTCTTCCAGATGGACGATCCGACGCACTTCCGAAAGCTCGAGGACTTCCCGGTGGAGCCGAAGATTCACAGCCTCGCCGTCGACCCGCGGACGCATCGCGTGTACGCGCCTGCAGAGCAAGTCGAGGGGCGACCCGCGTCGAAGATGTTCGTGTTCGAGGCCGTCACCAATCCGTAAGCTCGCCGCGGCGCTGCTGTCTCTGGTGCTCCTCACTCCGGCGTCGGCCTGGGCCTACCGCCCGTTCGTCTCCACGGACGCCGCGGTTGCCGACGTGAAGGAAGTCGAGATCGAGCTCGGGTATTTCAACCTCGAGCGCACGCGCCGCGAGAACACGATCACGACCCCCGCTGTCGTGCTCAACTACGGGTTCGCGAAGAACTGGGAACTGGTCGCCGAGTTCCGC
>QHRT01000596.1:2328-2774 GCA_003220195.1 Candidatus Rokuibacteriota bacterium
AAAGGCGTCCTCAAGGAAGGCGTGCTTCAGGAAAAGGACGGGATCAGCTTCGCGATCGAAGCCGGACCGCTCTTGCCGTCCACCCTGCCGCACGAGCGAGGCGTCGGCTTCGAGGCGATCGGGATCGTAAGCGCAAAGCTGGCGCCTCTGACGGTGCACGTCAATGGCGGCGGCGGGCTCGATCGAGACGATCGGCACGGGTTCGCGGTCTGGGGTGTCATCGGTGAACTGCCCGTGCGCCCGCAGGTGCGACTGGTCGGCGAGGTGAACGGGGAGAGCACGCAAGGCGAGCGGCCGATCAACTCGGCGTTGCTCGGCGTGATCTGGCAGACGACGAAGAACCTGTCTCTCGACGCGGGCATTCGACACGGGATCAGTCGGGCGGCGCCGGACTGGCAGTTCACGCTCGGGCTGACGTGGGGCTTCGCGGTGCCGACACGCTCTCC
>QHRT01000248.1:0-8348 GCA_003220195.1 Candidatus Rokuibacteriota bacterium
CGCCCGCGACGCCGGCGTCCGCGAGCCCGTCGACCGTGTCCTCGATCCGCGCCGCGTCGATCTTGCGAGAGAAGCCGGCGAAACCCTCGAAGAGCTCGCCTTCCTCGAGCAGCGGTCCGGTGAAGTAGCAGCGCGGTCCCTGCCGTGCGCCGGACTCGATGGCGGCCCGATGTGCGACCACGTTTTCCAGCTGACCGCCGAGATCGAGGACCGTCGTGACGCCAGCCGCCAGATAGAGCTCGGGATGCCACTTCTCCGGCGTGTAGACGTGCACGTGCATGTCGACCAGACCGGGGATCACGAACTTCCCTCGCGCATCGACGACCTCGGCGCCGGGCGGCGATGGCGTGCTCGCCGTCGGGCCGACGGCCGTGAATCGCCCGTTCTCGATGACGATCGTTGCGCCGGTGACGGGCGGTGCACCCGTGCCATCGATCAGCGTGGCGCCGACGATCGCGATGGACGTCATAGCGATGTCACCTCACGTGAGGTCTGCGCACCAGCGCCGCCGGCAGCCGAGGGCGGCGGCGACACGACGGCGGAAGAACCGGGCCCACCGGAATCCGACGCCCCGATGAGATCGCGTCGGCCCTCCGCGCTCGAGCGCGCGGCGTGGGTGAAGAGGTTGCGCGCCATCGACGAGAGCTGCTGCGCTGCCCGCAGCTGATAGACCTCGCGACGCAGCTCGTGGGCCGGCTTCGAGTCCGGCTCCGCCAGCACGGCGAACTCGATGAGATGACACGCCAGCCGCACGTTGCGGCCGTCATCGAGCAGCGCCCGGACGCGATCGAGCACGCGCGCCACGCCGCCCGCCAGCGCGACCCACTCGCGCGCCTGCTCGGCGCGCGGCGCCGGGAGAAGATTGTCGGGCTCGCCGTCGTACCACCCGCCGTAGAGCCGCCACACGTTGCGCACGATGAACTCGGGATCGTCGTAGACCGGTCGCAGGTACGGCTTGTCGAGCAGGCGAGCGGGGACCTCGACTTCGTGCAGGACGCGGTCGAGCGACGCGCCGGCATTCATCAACCGGAGCACCTGCTTCTCGATCGTCTCGAGCAGCTCCGCGGTGTCCGAGAGCGCCGTGCGGATCCGGTCGGCGCCGAAGATCGGCAGACCGTGTCCCGGGATCATCAGCTCGGCGCCGAGCCCGGCCATGATCCTGAGCGCCGCCGCCCAGTCGCCCGCGTAGCGCTGAACTTTTTGCGGATTCCCGGCGTTCGGTGCAGCCCAGATGAAGAGATCGCCGGGCGCCAGGATCTTCCGTTCGGGAATCCACGTCCACACCGCGTCCTCGGTCTCGCCGCGGGCGTGCGAGAGCTCGAACGTGAGCGCACCAGCGGTGAACGTGAGCCGATCGTGAAACTCCACGTCGGGATAGCGGTAGTCGTCCGGCCAGCGGAACCGGTCGGCCGGAAGCTGGAACTGCCGCACGTTGATCGCGGTGTTCCAGCCGAGCGTCTTCAGATACCGGTCGAGGTTCCGCCGGACGTGGGCGTGCGCGTAGACACGAGGCGCCGGCCACGCGCGCTCGGCCGCCTCCTGCTCGAACGGCCCCACGCCGAAGATGTGGTCGACGTGATGGTGCGAGAACACCGCCGCGGCGAGCGGCGTGCCCGCGCGCCAGCGGCGCACCGCCTGGTGGAGCGGCCGCGTGTCGGCGCGGCTGCCGGTATCGAGCATGACGAGCCCGGCGCCGGTGTCGATCGTGTTGGCGCTCGCGAGGCCCTTGTAGAAGAGCACGCCGTCGGCGATCTCCTCGCCCTCGGTGCGCAGGATCGCCACGGGATGGTGCGTCGTCGTATCGATCTCGCCGCGCCAGAGCTGGTCGGCGAGCGTGCGGATGTCGGGAGTCACTTCTTCAGCTTCACCTCTTCCAGCGGCGCCGACCACGGATACGGATTGATCATCATCAGCGCCGGCTCCGCCACGCGCGGTCCGACCCCGCTCGGCCACGTGTAATCCCAGATCGGCGCGAACCGGACGCGGTCGTGGAGCGTCTGCTGGATCTGGCGCAGGAGCTCTCCACGCTTCTTTTTATCGGTCTCGACCGCCTGCCTCTTGTAGAGGTCGTCGACATCGGGAAAGCTGCCGTACGCGAAGGTCCCCGTTCCCGGCACCCACTCCGCCATGCGCGACGCCGCGTTGCCGTAGAGCGCCAGCACGCACATGCAGACGCCGCGCAGCTTCTTCGTGGCCCACGCCGACTGGAACGCGGCCCGCTCCATGGTCCTGACCCGGGTGCGAATGCCCACGGCGGCGAGATAGTTCGCCACCGCCTCGGTCGCGGAGTCGTACGGCGGGTACGCGTGCAGGTCTCCCGCGTCGAATCCGTTCGCATACCCCGCCTCGGTCAGCAACTGCTTCGCCTTTGCGGGGTCGTACGGATCCGGCTCGAACGGAATCGCGAACTCGAACGTCCGCGGCACGATGTTCCCGGTCGGCTTCGAGGCGCCAAGTGTCTCGGCCTCGCTGATCGCGCGGCGGTCGATCGCATAGCTCGCGGCCTGCCGCACGCGCTTGTCGTGCCACGGCGATTTCGGATCCCACATGTCGAAGAAATCGAGGAAGAACGTGCCGATGCCGCCCGAGAACGCAAGCTTGAGCGAGGAATCGCGCTTCACCTCCTGCGCCTGCGGCGCGTCCAGCAGATACGCCAGGTCCACCTCGCCGCGCTTCAACATGGCGAGCCGCGTCGTCGCCTCGGGCACGCTCTTGTAGACGAGCCTCTTCACCGACGGCATCTTTCGCCAGTAGCTCTCGTTGGCCTCCATCACGAGCTCGACGCCCGGCGTGTGGCTCACGAACTTGTACGGGCCGAGGCCGACCGGATGCTTCTTGAAGCCGTCCCACCCAGCTCGACGCCGTCGCGAGCGTCCCGTAGAACGTCATGAAGTCGGGCCACGCCTCAACGAGCTGAAAACGCACCCGGTGTGGTCCGACGACCGTGACCTCGCGGACCTTCTCACGGAGCAGCTTCGCGCTCTTCGCGCGCTGGAAGCTGAACTTCACGTCCTCCGCGGTGAAGGGATCCCCGTTGTGGAATTTGACCCCCTCGCGCAGCTTGAACTCGTACGTCTTCCCGTCCGCGCTCACGGTCCACGACTCCGCGAGGCTCGGCGCCATGAGATTGCCCGGCATCGGCTTCACGAGCCCGTCGTGGAGCGCGTAGAGCACCCAGAACGGCGTGATGATGCCGAGCACCTCGCCCGGATCGAACCACTGGGGCGACAGGGTGACGTAGAGGGCCCATCGCATTTCCCCTTCGGGCTTCGCCTGGGCGGCGGCCTCACGAGCCGTGCCGGGCACGCCGAGCGCGGCCGCCACGGCGACGATGAGCAGCAACACGAACGTCCGGCGCGCGCGATCGATCATGGTGTCTCCTTCGTCCTTCTGATCCGCGGGGTGCTGGCCTTCGGATGGTAATCGAGGCGTGCGCGAACGCCAAGCCGACGGCCGTCGTCAGATGCGACGACGGGCGTCGTCAGACGCGACGACGGGGATCGTCACACGTGACGACCGGCGTCGTCGGACCCGACCACGCGGGCCGTCCGATGCGATAGACTGCACGACATGACGAGCAAGGATCCGGCACACGACGACCGAAAATCGAAGCTGACGCCGATGCAGTACGAGGTCACGCAGCGCTGCGGGACCGAGCCTCCGTTCCGCAACGAGTTCTGGAATAACCACGAGGCCGGGATCTACATCGACGTCGTCTCCGGCGAGCCGCTGTTCGCGTCCACCGACAAGTTCGACTCCGGCACCGGATGGCCGAGCTTCGTCCGGCCGCTCGAGAAGAAGAACGTGACCGAGCACGTGGACAGCGCGCACGGCATGGTGCGCGTGGAAGTGCGCTCCGCCGAAGCCGACTCGCACCTGGGTCACGTCTTCCCCGACGGTCCGGCGCCGACCGGGCTCCGCTACTGCATCAACTCGGCGTCGCTCCGCTTCGTGCCGCTCGCGCGGCTCGAGGCGGAGGGATACGGGCAGTACCGGTCGCTGTTCGAGACGACGCCGCCCAGGCGCTGATCAGTCGCCGATCGCGCTCCGACGAGCGAGGAGCCGCCGGCGCTTCTCCGCGTCACACCGCGCGCGGTGCGATGCAAGAACCTCACCGCACAAGAAGACGCGGCGAGACGATCGAGCCCGAGTAAAAATCGCATTGCATCTCTCGCCATCGATCGCGCTCGATCCGACGATTCCGTTCCTCCGTGAGCTCCGCTGCACCCGCCTGTGAAGCTTTCGTCCGTCGGTGCGTCGTCGATCGGCGTCTTCGAGAGGAAGACGCCGGCCATGTCAGGCACGTCACTCCGATCCACCGCAGCGCTGAATGGCATTGCGCTCGCAACCCCGCCCCGGGGAAGACGAAGACCTCACGGGCCTCGTGAGACCTCACCGGGAAGAATCGATGAACGTTCGCACGTTCGACATCGTGGTGCCGACGATCGGCCGGCCGTCGCTCGATACCTTGCTCGATGCGCTGGCGCGCTCGGAAGGTCCACGCCCGGGCCGCGTGTTCGTCGTCGACGACCGGCGAAACCCGGGCGAGCCGCTCCCCATCGCGTCGAGTCACTGGTCTTCGTTGCCGCTCGTCGTGCTCCGCGGGCACGGCGCCGGTCCCGCCTCGGCGCGCAACGTGGGATGGCGCGCGTCGCGCGCCGACGCCGTCGCATTTCTCGACGACGACGTGGTACCGGATCGCGACTGGCTCGCGCGTCTGGCCGACGATCTCGGAGCGCTCGGGCCCGACGACGCCGGCAGCCAGGGACGGATCCGCGTGCCGCGTCCCGAGGGCCGGGCACCCACGGATCGCGAGCGCCACGTCATCGGTCTCGAGAAGGTGCCGTGGGCCACCGCGGACATGGCGTATCGCCGCCGTGCGCTCGCGCGCGTTGGCGGCTTCGACGAGCGCTTCCCGCGGGCGTACCGCGAAGATGCGGATCTCGCGCTCCGTGTGATGAACGCCGGATTCGCGCTCACGCGCGGCGTGCGCACGGTGACGCATCCCGTTCGTCCAGCCGACCGTTGGAGCAGCGCGCGGCTGCAGGCCGGCAACGTCGACGACGCGTTGATGTGGGCGCTGCATGGCGCGGCGTGGGCCGAGCATGCCGGGGCGCCGCGCGGGCGGCGTTCGCTTCATCTCGGGACCGTGGCGCTCGCGTTGATCGCGCTCGGTGCGACGGCGGTTGGCAGGCGCACGTTCGGGGCCGTCGCGGCGAGCGCGTGGCTCGCCGCGACCGGCGGGTTCGCGTGGGCGCGCATCGCGCCCGGGCCGCGCTCCTGTGACGAGGTCCGAGCGATCATCGCGACGAGCGTCGCCATCCCGTTCGCGGCGACGTACTGGTGGCTCCGCGGCCTCCTGACGGTGCGCCGGCGCCTGTCCCTCGAGGAGCGCTACCGTCTTCAGGCGCGTCTCGACCGGTCACTGAGGGGGACGGTTCGTGCGCTCGTCGCCGATCGAGTCGGCGTCCTTCGCGTGCGGCGGCGACCCTCGGGCGCGGCGAGAAACTCCTACGCCCGCTCGAGCGCGGCGCGACCTGGCGCGAGGGCGAAGTCCCGACTCTCGGCGCCGTGGCGCACCTGGTGGCACGCGAGCCAGGCGCCGCACGACATGAATCCGGCCGCGGTCAGATAGACCGCGTGGACGCCGGCGACGCGGATGATCAGAGCCCCGACGAGCGGCGCCACGATGCCGCGCACCCCCGCGAGCGTGCCGGAGATCGCGGCGGACTGGGTCGCGCGGCGCGCGCCAGCGAAATCGATGACCACCATCATCCACACGATGTCGAGGCCGGTCGCGAGCAGTGACTCCGAGATCGAGGCGGCGACGAGCATCCACGGGGTTCGCGAAAGCGCGTAGATGATCGGCGTCGTGATCCCGACGAGATAGACGACGCGCAGGGCCCGCAAGCTCGAGTGACGGTCGGCGAGCCACTCCCACATCACGTTTCCGCCGAGCGCCGTCACGGCGGCGACCGCCGCGAAGATCCCGACCTGCGCGGGCGTCACCCGCAGCACGTCGGCGAGCAGCACCGGCGTCGCCGGCAGCATGAGCCAGATTCCCGAGCCGAAGACGAAGGAGCCCAGCAGCGCCCGGCAACCGTCGCCGCCGGGAGAGGTTCTGTTGCGGGCGGTCTTACCGTCCCGGGCGCTTCATGCGCTCTTCGATCAGGTGGAGGATCGTGCCGGACGTCACGCGCCGCACCAGCTCCGTGTACGAGATCCGTCCCATCTCGAAGAGCTCTTGGAGTCGCGCGTCCATCGTGATCATGCCCTGCTGTCGCGACGACTCCATGGTGGAGCGCGTCTGGTGCATCTTCGCCTCGCGGATGTGGGCGGCGACGGCGGCGGTGCGAATCAGCACTTCCGCGCCCAGGACGCGGCCGGCGCCGTCGGCCCGGGGAATCAGCTGTTGCGCGATGACGCCGAGCAGCGTGAAGGCGAGCTGCGTCCGGATCTGGATCTGCTGCTGCGGCGGGAAGACGTCGACCATGCGGTCGATCGCCTGGATCGCGTCGTTCGTGTGCAGCGTCGCGATCACGAGATGACCGGTCTCCGCGGCGGTGAGCGCGGCGGCGATCGTCTCGAGGTCCCGCATCTCGCCGACGAAGATCACGTCCGGATCCTGCCGGAGGACGTACTTGAGGGCATTGCCGAACGAGTGCGTATCGGCGTAGACCTCCCGCTGGTCGACCACGCTCTTCTTGTTCTCGTGGAGGAACTCGATCGGGTCCTCCACGGTCACGATGTGGCAGCGCCGGCTCTCGTTGATCAGGTCGATCATCGCGGCGGTCGTCGTCGTCTTGCCGCAGCCGGTCGGTCCCGTGACCAGGATGAGCCCGTGCGGTCGGAGCGACAGCTCCTTCGCGATCAGCGGCACGCCCAGCTCCTCGAGGCTCGGGATCTGACGGGGCACCAGGCGGAACGCCCCGGCCACCCAGCCCTTTTGCGAGTAGATGTTCGCGCGGAACCGCACCATTCCGCTGACGGAGAGCGAGAAGTCGAGCTCTTTCTTCTGCTCGAAGGCCTCGCGCTGCGTCTCGTTGAGCAGGCCGGCGACGAGATGTCTCGTGTCGTCGGGCATGAGGGGCCGGGTTCCGACCGGTTGAAGATCACCGTCGATGCGCAGCAGCGGCGGCGTATGCGCGGTCACCAGCAAGTCGCTGGCGCCGGTGCGCACCGCTTCTTCGAACAGCGCGGCCATGCTGACGGCGCCGTCCTGCGCGGCGCCGCCCAGACCATCGCCGTGGCCGACCATGGCTCTCGGGAACACTCGTTCCATTCGTGGTCCTCCAAATCACGCGGAGCGTTCAAAGAATGAATCGCGTGAGGTATTCTATCTCAGTAATCGCGGGGATCGAGCACGTCGCGCAGGCCGTCGCCCGCCAGGTTGAATGAGAGCGCCAGGACAAAGATCGCGAGCCCGGGCCAGAGCGCCATCCACGGCGCGGTCTCGAGGAACTGCTGCGCGGCGTTCAGCATGGTTCCCCACGACGGCGCCGGCGGCTGCACGCCGAGGCCGAGGAACGACAGCACCGCCTCGGCGATGATCGCGGTTGGAATTGCGACCGTCGCCTGCACGAGAATGGCGCTCGCGATGTTGGGCAGGATGTGCCGCGCCATCAACCGGAGATCGCCACCGCCGAGGCCGCGCGCGGCCGAGACGTAATCTTCCTGGCCGACCGACAAGACCAGACCGCGCGTCAACCGGATGTACGTCGGTGTGGCGCCGAGGCCGATCGCGAGGGTCGCGTTCGTGAGCGACGGGCCGAGGATCGTGACGAGGCCGATCGCCAGGATCAGGAACGGAAACGCGAGCCACGCGTCGGTGAGCCTCATGATCACCTGGTCGAGGCCGCCGCGGTAGAACCCGGCGACGAGCCCGACCGGCACGCCGACGGCGATGGCCAGCACGATCGAGCCGACGCCAGCCTGCATCGAAATGCGCGCGCCCCACACGACACGCGAGAAGCCGTCGCGTCCGAGATCGTCGGTGCCGAACGGGTGTGCCGCGCTCGGCGCCTTGCGGATGAGCTTCCAGTCCGTTTGCACCGGATCCTTCGTGGCGATCCACGGTGCGCCGAGCGCGGCCGCGACGAACAGCAGCACGACCAGCGCGCCGATCGCGGCGGCGGGCCGTCGGCGGCCGACGCGCCACGCGCGACGCAGCACGCCCGCGCGCGACGTCATGGCCTCGCGTTCCGTGAGCACGTCGCGACCTCGAGGAGCGCCCTCCGTAGTCCGCGGCGCGTCCGAGCCGGCGGGCGGCTCGGGGGGCTTTTCGACGGCCCTCAGCTGATCGATTCCGGCGCGATCAGCCGCCATCCGCCGTGCCACGGATCCGGATG
>QHRT01000248.1:8470-8998 GCA_003220195.1 Candidatus Rokuibacteriota bacterium
ACCCATCAGCGCGCCCATCTGGAGCCCGAGGATCGTCACGACCGGGATCAGGCCGTTCCTGAGCGCGTGCCGGATCACGACGGTACCTCCGGCCAGCCCCTTGCTCCGCGCCGTCCGGACGTAATCCGCGCTCAGCACCTCGATCATCGCGTTGCGCGTCTGGCGCATCAGCACCGCCGCGAGCCCCGTGCCGAGGACGAAAGCCGGCATCAGCATGCGGCGGACGTTGTCGAGCAGGCTCTCGGTCGGCGGGACGAACCCCGACGCCGGGAGCCAGCCGAGCCGGACCGAGATCAGGAGAATGAGCATGATGCCGAGCCAGAAGTTCGGAATCGACACGCCGCAGAGGGAGACGCCGCTCGCCAGCACGTCCCACACGGTGTTGCGGCGCACCGCCGCGAACACGCCCGCGGGGATCGCGATGGCGAGGGCGATCAGGAGCGAGAAGCCGGCCAGTTCGATCGTGATCGGCAGCTTCTTCGCCACCGTCCAGGCGACGGACTGCCGCGTGCGAATCGACTCGCCGAG
>QHRT01000249.1:0-319 GCA_003220195.1 Candidatus Rokuibacteriota bacterium
GTTCGCCCGTGGAGATCGCATATCCGGCGCGCCGGGCATAGAGCAGAGACAGACCCAGGCTCTGGGCGGTGAAATGGTATGCGGACCACAGCATGAAGAACTTGATGAAGTACGGCGCCACGAGCGTCGGCCAGTGAAGGGAGGCCACAACACCGGCCGCGACCACGACGGGGATGACGTAAGTCGTCAGCGGGAACTCCCGGCGGTTCTCAGGGACGCGCAAGAGACGATAGGTCGTCGCCGAGAAGTGGGGCCAGTTGACGATCCACTGGAGGAACCCGGCGAGCATGACCGCGCCGGAGAACGCGAGGTCGCCGTT
>QHRT01000249.1:379-8258 GCA_003220195.1 Candidatus Rokuibacteriota bacterium
CGGAGCTGAGAATCCGACGGGGCTTGCAGCACGTCCGATCTTAGCATTGACGCGGACGCCACGTTGTGACGGTCGGTCACCTCTTCTTCTTCGATGCCCGCGCCGCCGGCTGCGGCTCCTCGTTCAACCCGTGGCCCGGGTACGGGTGGGTCGCGATCCAGTGGCGCGCGATGTCGAGCCGCCTCGTGATCCAGACCCCGTCCTGCTTCATCATGTGATCGAGCAGGCGCTCGAGACCGGCTGCGCGCGCCGGGTGGCCGATCATCCGCATGTGCAGTCCCACCGACATCATCTTCGGATGTCGGGCCCCTTCGCGGTGGAGCATGTCGAATCCGTCCTTGACGAACGAGAACCACTCGTCGGCCGTCCCGACCCACCCGGCGTATTTCCCGTCGTTGTGCGTCAGCGAGTAGGGCACGACGAGGTGCGGTCGCCCCTTCACGGTCACCCAGTACGGCAGCTCGTCGTTATACGTGTCGGAGTCGTAGAGAAACCCGCCTTCCTCGACGACGAGCTCGCGCGTATTGACGCTCGGGCCGTAGCGGCAGTACCAGCCCAGCGGCCGTTCCCCGATGGTCTTCTGGAACGACGCGACGGCGCGCGCGATGTGCTCCTTCTCTTGCTTGCGCGTCAGCTCGTAGTGCTTGATCCATCGCCAGCCGTGACTGCAGACGTCGTACCCGGCTTTCCGGATCGCGTCCGCCGCCACCGGATTCCGCTCGAGCGCCAGCGCGCAGCCGAAGATGGTGAGCGGCAGCTGTCGCTCCTGGAAGAGCCGGTGGAGCCGCCAGAAGCCGACGCGGCTGCCGTACTCGAACATGCCCTCGGCCGCGCGATCGCGGCCCTTGACGGGTGAATTCATGGCGTGGGCCTCGGTCAACCCCCACTCCGAGTACCCCTCGCCGTCCTGTACCGACGGCTCCGAGCCTTCTTCGTAATTGATCACGAAGTTGACGGCGAGCCGCGCCCCGTTCGGCCACCGGGGATCGGGCGGGTTCGGGCCGTATCCGATGAGATCGCGGTTGTACGCTGCGGGCATCAGGGCCTCCTCATAGGCAATCGTCAGTCCGTATCAGGGCCGTGATCGTCTGTGCGTTGTCACAACGAAGAAAGCGGATCGGTAAATCCTTCCACTGCTCGTACTCCTCCGAGACAGGAGGTCTTCCGGAGTCAATCACGACGTACCAATACGCGATGCCGATTGTGCACAGCAGCCAGATTGCCGCCGTTGTCGAAGCGATTTTCATCGACTCGCCGAAGCGCACGAGCAGTCGCTCAGGGTTGTCTCATGAGCGTCATCCACGCAAGCGTCGCGTGAGGCCGACCACCCGCTCCATCACCAGCATCAGCGCCAGCACCGTCGCGATCAGCACGCCGGAGACCGATGCGAATGGGCAGCATGTCGCTGCGCGGCCCCGCCAGGAACAGCGACACCGGGACGTTGTCGAGCGAGGCGACGAACGCGAGGAACGCGCCGGCGGCGATTCCGGGCGCGATCACCGGCAGCGTGACGCGACGGAACGTGTAGAGCCATCCGGCCCCGAGGCTCGCGGAGCTCTCGAGCAGCGCGGGATCGAGCTGCGACAGGCTGGCCGCGGTCGTACGGAGCACGAGCGGCGAGATCACGACGACGTGGCCGACGGCGATCAGCGCGAGCGAGGGACGGAAGCCCATGAACGTGAAGTACATGAGCGCCGCGAGTCCGAAGGCGAGCATCGGCAGGATCATCGGCGACATGAAGAACGTGTCCACCGCGCGGACCCATGCCCCGCGCCGGCGGGCGAGTCCCACTGCAGCCAGCGTGGCGAGGACCGTCGCGGACGCCATCGCGATCAGCGCCACCTCGAGGCTGTTCATCGCCGCGCGGTGGATCTGACTCGAGCGCACCGGGTCGAAGAGCAGTCGGTACCACTGGAGCGAGAGTCCCGACGGCGGGAACTTGATCGATCGGCCCTCGGTGAACGACGTGAGCAGGACGATCACGACCGGACCCACGAGAATCGTGAAGCCGAGCGCCGCGAGCATGCCGAGGACGATGGAGTAGCTCCAGTCGCTCGCGCGGCGTCGGCGCATGGCGCCAGCGCGAGCCGCGGCTCGCGGCAGCGCCGGTTCGATCCCCCCTGAACTTTCATGAAGAATCGTGCTGACCTCCTGCTCTTCCATCTCAGCGCAGCGCCCAGGCATGACCGCGCCGGCCCACCGCCGCGATGGCCGCCACGCCGAGCCCGACGGACACCAGCAACGTCAACGCCGCCGCCGATGCGAGCGGCCAGTTGTAGACGACCAGCGATTGCTGCCAGATCAAGAGCGGAAGATAGACGAGCCGGTTGCCGCCGATCACGAGCTGCGAGATGAACGCGGTGGTGGAGCTGGCGAACACCAGCATGCAGCCGGCGACGAGTCCGGGCAGGCTGAGCGGCAGCGTGACGCGGAACAGCGTGCGCCACTTCGAGGCGCCGAGCGCCGACGAGGCGTCGCGCAGGTTCGGGTCCATGCGCGACATCACACTCAGAAGTGGCAAGAGCAGGAGCGGCATCTCGATCTGGGTGAGGGCGATGACGAGCCCGTGCTCGGTCTGCAACAGCCGGAGTGGCGCGGGGGAGAGGCCGAGCCACAGCACGGTCTGGTTGATCACGCCCTCGCGGCCGAGGATGACGATCCACGCGAACGTCCGCACCACCACGGACGTGAGCAGCGGCAGGATCACGACGAACAGGATCACGCCTTGCCAGCGCGCGCTGGCGCCGAGGTAGACGAGCGCCACCGGCACGCCGATGAGGCTGGTCGCCGCCACGGTGAAGACGCCGAGCTTCAGCGTGTCGGCGATGACCTTCCAGGTGAACCGGTCACCGAGGAACTTCGTCCACTGCGCCCCGCCCATCGTCGTGATCTTCTCGTCGTCGAAGAAGGACACTAAAATTAGCAGCACCAGCGGGACCAGGAAGAACGCCGCGTAGGCCAGCGCGAGCGGCAGCACGAGCTGCCACTCGGCCGGCCGCAGCGCCGCGGACCATCGCCGCGCGGCCGGCGCGGCGATCTCCGCCGTGGCCGTCGTCACTTGGCCACTTCCTTGTTGAACCTCTCGATCCACCCGGCCCGGAGCGGATTGATCTTGGCCCAGTCGTGGTGGACGAACTTCGCCATCTCGTCGAGCGACTGCATGGGCAGGTCCCGAGCGAGCTTCACCTCGCGGTTCACCGGGATGAAGTTGTTCGGCGGCTGCATGAGCGCCGTCTGCACGGGCGCCGAGATCACCGTGTCGAAGTACTTGTAGGCGTTCTCGATCTCCTTCGAGCCCTTCGCGACGTGCATGGTCGTGTAGAACGAGACCGCGCCGCTCTCGGGCTTGACGAACTCGATGTCGACCCCGCGTCCGCGCAAGGTCGCCACCGTCTGTGTGTTCGTGTAGGTGATGTCGCATTGCCCCTGCTGGAAGAGCGCCGGCATCGACGCGGGCGCGCCGATCGCCGCCACCTTCGACAGCACCTTCTTGATCTCCGTGAAGAACGGCTCCACGTTCGTCTCCGAGCCACCGTACTGCTTCGCGATCTCGATGATCGACACGGTGCCGTACGTCGTCTGAAATCCGGTCATGCCGAGCCGCGACACCCAGGGGTCCTTCAAGAGATCCGTCCAGGCCTTCGGTTTCGGCAGCTTCTTCGGGTTGTAGCCGATGCCGACGACCTGCGCCGCGATCGTCACGCCCCATTCGTCGGTCATGCCCGCGGAGAGGCGGCCCAGATTGGTGAGCCGTTTCGCGTCGAACTTCTCGTAGAGCCCGCGGTCGATGCCGGTGACGCGCGGTCCCGGGTCCAGCACGAACGCGTCGAACGGCGGCGCGCCGCGCGCGGCCTGGGCCTTCGCGATCTGGTCGACCGCGAAGAGCGGCGTCATCTCGAGATCCACGTCGTGCGCGCTCTTGAGCGCGGGCGCCACGTGCATGCGGAACGCCTCTTCCCAGGTTCCCGGATACATCGCGGCGGTGACCGACCCCTTCGCGTGCGCGGGCCGGCCGAGGGCGAGCGCGCCGACCGCGACGGTCGTGCCGGCAAGAAACTGGCGTCGCGTGACCTGTCCGTGAGTCATGGTCTCCTCCATCTCGGATCGAAGTTGCGCTCAGATCGAGCTCGCATCGAACAGCCCGGGCTCCGCCTCCGGGCGCAGCCCGCACCAGACCTCCTCCTTCGCGTCGACGCCGTAGGCGTGCCGTGGCTCGATGAGCTTCAGCGTGGCGCCATCGCGCGTCTCGAGATCGTGCATCGTGTTCGGCCCGAGCGGAACGGAGAGCCGTCGCGTGACGCTCCAGCGCTCCGGCGCCGGCGCCGTGTAGAGGCAGAGCTGCTCCGGCCGCGCGGACAACACGACGGGCACTCCGGCCGTGAAGGCGCGCTCGGTGCGCACCGTGAGGCGGGCGCCGGCATCGAGCGTGACGACGGCGCAGCCGTTCTTCGCCTCCAGCGCGCGGCCGCGCAAGAGGTTCGTCGTGCCGACGAAGCCGCTGACGAAGAGCGTCGCGGGCCGGTCGTAGACGTTCACGGGCGTGTCGAACTGCTCGACGCGGCCGTGATTCATGACCGCGATGCGGTCCGCGACGCTCATCGCCTCGTCCTGATCGTGCGTGACCAGGATCGCGGTCAGCCCGAACTGACGCTGGAGCCTCTTGATCTCGATCTGCATGTCGAGGCGAAGGCCCTTGTCGAGCGCGTTGAACGGCTCGTCGAGCAGGAGCACCGTGGGTTCCACGGCGAGCGCGCGCGCCAGCGCGACGCGTTGTTGCTGACCGCCCGAGAGCTGCCGCGGCAGCCGGTCGCGGAAGTCACCGAGCCGGACGACGTCGAGAAACGTCTCGACGGTGCGGCGCACCTCGGCGCGCGGCCGGCCGCGCGCTTCGAGCCCGTACGCGACGTTCTGCGCGACCGTCATGTGCGGGAAGAGCGCGTAGTTCTGGAAGACGATGCCGACGTTGCGCAGATTGGCCGGCAGCCCGTCGATGGCGGCGCCGTCGATGCGCACCGAGCCGGCCTGCGGTCGCACGAACCCGGCGACGACGCGGAGCAACGTCGTCTTGCCGCACCCGGATGGTCCGAGGAGCGCGACGATCTCGCCGGCGCGCACGGCGAGCGAGACATCCGCGACCGCGGTGACCGCGCCGTACCGGTGCGTGACGGCGACGATGTCGAGCGTATGGCCGCGGGTGCCGGTCATGGGTGGCGCGCGCCCGGCCGAGCCTGGCGCGGTGTCGGAAGGAGACACGGTACCCGATCCAGCCGACGGCAGCAGGTCACCCGCTCTTCCGTTGAGACGGGATCGTCGGGAGCCGAGATCCGAGAGTCGTGGAGCACGAGCGGCTCGTGGCGCGCAGAGTAGCGGGGTTCCCCCGCGTTTTCAAGACGGCGATTCAGTCCCCGAAGGCGAACGGCAGAAAAGTCGGACGAGCGTCAGCGAGCAGGCGTCAGGGGACGAGCACGAACCGGACAGCGTCGGCGGATGTCCGGCCGTTCGCGTCCGAGACGGTCACCGTTCCGACCGCCCCGGCCGGGAACGTGTACGTGCCGTGCAGGTTCCACTGTCCACCAGCCGCTTGCTGATTGAAATTCTTCGTCGCCGGCCCGCCCGACTGTCCGCTCACCGTGTAGGGCACGTTCGCCGAGCGGCTGATGCTCACGGGCCACCAGAGGGAGACCTGGTAGGTACAGGCTTCGCCAGTGCTGAACACCGGCGTCTTCCACGTGTAGGTGTCGCCGCTGAAGCCCGGGCTGACCAGTGAGGCATTCGCCCCGAAAGTATTCGAGGCCGGCGACGTGCTCCACGTTCCCGTGAAGCTCACCTGCGCCGAAGTCGATCCCGGCGGCAGATTGTCCACCACGACCTGTGCGGGACACGGCGACAGCGCGACGGTGAACGCTCGACCGACTGCCGGTTGCGTGACGTTGCCGGCTTGATCTTTCGCCTGGACCAGGAACGTGTAGTTGCCGTTGGCGAGCCCGGAGTAGGTCGTCGACGTCGCGCTCCCGAATGCCGGGAAGCTCGGCTCGAGCGGATCGAGGCGGAACGAATAGAGGAGGCTTCCGACCGGCGTCACGTTGTCCGAACCCGTCCAGGCGAAGCTGGCGCTGTTCACCGTGATCGTTCCGGTCGGTCCCGTCGTGATCGTCGTGACCGGCGGCGCTGTGTCGGCCGGCACCACCAGTACGAACTGGACCGCGTCCGCGGATGCGCGGCCGTTCGCGTCGGAGACGGTCACCGTCCCGATCGCCCCGGCCGGGAAGGTATACGTGCCGTGCAGGTTCCACTGCCCGCCGCCCGTCTGTTGATTGAAGTTCTTCGTCGCCGGCCCGCCCGTCTGTCCGAGGACCGTGTAAGGCGCGCTCGGCGAGCGGCTCGAGCTCACGGTCCACCAGACGAACACTTGATAGCTGCACGCTTGCACCGCGTTGAACGCCGGTGTTTTCCATGTGTAGGTGGTACCGCCGAAGCCTGGACTGATGAGGGACGCATTCAGTCCGAACGAATTTGACGCAGACGAGGTGGCCCACGTTCCGGTGAACGTGACCTGCGCCGAAGATGACCCCGGCGGCAGATTGTCCACGATCACCTGGGCCGGACACGACAGCGGAGCGACGGGGAAGGCTCGGCTCGCCGCGGTCTGCGGCACTTTGCCGGCTCGATCTCTCGCCTGCACCAGGAACCGAGAAGCTCGGCTCGAGCGGGTCCAGACGGACCGCATAGAGAAGACTTCCGACCGGCGTCACATTATCCGACCCGGTCCAGGTGAAACTCGCACTCGACACGGAAATGGTGCCGGTCGGTCCCGCGGTGATCGTCGCACTCGGGGCCGTCGTGTCGACGATCACCGAGAACGTCGAGCTCGCGGGCGTCGCGTCCTCGTTTCCCGCTTGATCCCGCGCCTTGACGTAGAACGTATAGCTGCCGTTCGCGAGGCCCGAGTAGGACTTCGACGTCGTGCTCCCGAACGCGGAAAAGCTCGGCTCGAGTGGATCGAGCCGGAACGCATAGACCAGGCTGCCGACCGGCGTCACGTTGTCAGATCCCGTCCAGGTGAAGCTCGCGCTGTTCACCGTGATCGTTCCAGTCGGACCGGCCGTGATGGTCGTATTCGGCGGCGTCGTGTCGGCGGGCCCGGCCAGGACGAACTGCACCGCGTCCGCCGATGCCCGGCCGTTGGCGCCGCCCGTGACGGTCACCGTCCCGATCGCGCCGGCCGGGAACGTGTACGTGCCGTGCAGGTTCCACTGTCCGCCGCCCGCTTGCTGATTGAAATTCTTCGTGGCCGGCCCGCCGGTTTGCCCGCTGACGGTGTACGGCACGCTGGTCGAGCGGGTAGTGCTCACGGGCCACCAGAGGAAGACCTGATAGGTGCACGCTTGCGTCGTGCTCAGCACCGGCGTCTTCCACGTGTAGGTGTCAGCCGCGGAGCCGGGAGTGACCAGTGAGGCATTGACCCCGAAGGCATTCGAGGCCGACGAGGCGGTCCACGTTCCCGTGAAACTCACCTGCGCCGACGATGACCCCGGCGGCAGATTGTCCACCGTGACTTGCGCGGGGCACGACACGCTCGCCGTCGCCGTCGTCACGCTGATCGTGTTGGAGTTGCCGCTCGTGCCGCCCGAGTTGTAGGCCCGCAGCCGATAGTAATAGCTCGTGCCGGCGGTCAGCCCCACGAGGCCTCGGCTCGCGACATTGCCGACGTCCAGGTTTTGATAACCGGCCACGAAAGTGGCAAAGGAGCTGGTCGTCGAGACATCCAGCCGATAGCCGGTCGCGCCTGTGACAGCGTTCCAGTTGGCCGTGAACCCGCCGCTGCCGATTGCGGTGGCGGAATTCGCCGCGGGAGCTTGTGGCGGCGCGGCGCTGGTCG
>QHRT01000203.1 GCA_003220195.1 Candidatus Rokuibacteriota bacterium
GTCGTGCTCGACGGCGCGTCGAAGGACATCGTGAAGGAGATCCGCGATCTGACGCACGGCGAGGGCGCGCACAAGACGCTCGACTGCTCCTCGGCGCCGGACGCGCGCGCCGCGGCGGTGCGCGCGGTGCGCTCGTGGGGCACGGCGTGCTTCGTCGGCGAGCGGGGCCAGGTCACGCTCGACGTCAGTCCTGATCTCCTGCGCCGCCAGGTGACGCTGGTCGGCTCGTGGACGTTCTCGAAGCAAGGCCAGGCGGAATGCGCGGAGTTCGTCGCCGACCGGAAGATCGACGTCGAGAAGCTCTTCACGCACCGCTGGAATCTCGAGCAGGCGGAGGAAGCCTACAAGCTGTTCGACACGCAGACGACGGGCAAGGCGGTGATTCTGCCTTCGTGAGGGTGCTACCACACTGGGTAGGGTCTCTCTTGCCGGTACCCCCACGGTGCTGTAGAGTGTCACGCGGCTGTGGTTCAGTCATCGGCCGTCGAGACACGCATCGCGCATTCAATACTCCGTGTCGCAATCCTTCCTTCCGGCTCGATCTTCATCGACACGATCCCGGACGCCAATGATGAGGCTGCCGCCGATGGCCTGAGCCCCGCGGCGCGCGCCCGCGTTACCGCCGCGTTCGCGCGCGGCGCCGGCCACGGGCTGCTCGATCTCGGCACCATCGAGCTCGACGCGCCGCTCGATCCCCCGCTTGGATTCCTGCGCGACATCGGCCGAGCGTTCGCCACGCGACTTCGTGCGATGCCGGATGTCGAGGAGCGGCGCGAGCGCGTGGAGGTCGACTGTCCCGACGACGAGCGTGCACGTCTCGCGAACGCCGTCCCGCCGATGGCGGGCGCCGAGCACGTCGAGCCCGACTGGATCGCCGCGCGCTGGAACGAGATCCACCGCGCGTTCGCCGACGCGATCCGCCGGCACCGCGGGACCGTGGCCGGCTGGCTGCACGATCGCCATCCATCGTGGCACGTCGTGGGCAAGGTGTGTCTGCACCTCGCCGAGAACCGTGGAGACGAGCGCCATCCCTTTGCGTTCCTCGCCACGTACGCGGTGCGCGCGGGAGCGCACGGCAGAGTGCAGCATCGCCCGCTCGGACGAGCGCTCGAAGATTCTTCCGCTCGCGGCGATCGTCGAGCGCTGCTCCATCTGCTCGAGCCGCTCTCGCGCGCGGCCGAGCAGAGTGAGTGGCTCGCCGGGCTGATCGACTCGGGCGACATCTATCAGCCACTGGCGTGGACGCCGGCGGACGCGCATCTTTTCCTGCGCGCGATTCCCGCCTTCGAGACGGCCGGTCTGATCGTGCGCGTGCCCGACTGGTGGCGCGTTCGCCGCCCGCCACGGCCCGAGGTCACCGTGCGCATCGGCGAGAAGAAACCCAAGATCCTCGGCCTCGACGCGCTGCTCGATTTCTCGGTCGACGTGGCGCTCGGCGACCAGACGCTCTCCGCCGCCGAGGTGCGCGAGCTGCTCGCGTCCACTGACGGGCTGGTGCGGCTGCGCGGCCAGTGGGTCGAGCTCGATCGCGACCGTCTGCGCGAGCTGCTCGATCACTGGCAGCGCGTGCGAGGCATCGCCGGCAAGGACGGTCTCTCGTTTCTCGAGGGCATGCGTCTCCTGGCCGGCGCCGCGGTGGAGGGCGACCAGGGCGCTGCGGTCCCGAGCGACGGCTGGTCGCGGGTCGAGGCGGGCGCGTGGCTCGCGGAGACGCTCGGCTCGCTGCGGGGACCGCAAGGACTCGCCGGTGTCGATCCCGGTGCGGACCTGCGCGGCGAGCTACGCCCGTATCAAGCCATTGGCGTCTCGTGGCTGTGGTTCGCGTCGTCGCTGAGGCTTGGCGTGTGTCTCGCGGACGACATGGGGCTCGGCAAGACGGTGCAGGTCCTGGCGCTGCTGCTCCTGCACAAGAGGCGCGCGCCGCGCGGCGCGCCGCCGCACCTGCTGGTCGTGCCCGCGTCCCTGCTCGCAAACTGGCAAGCCGAGATCGAGCGATTCGCCCCGTCGCTGACGGCGATCGTGGCGCATCCCTCCACGATGCTCGCGCGCGACCTGGCGAAGCTCGACGACGCCGATCTCGCAGGTGTCGATCTCGTCATCACGACGTACGGGACGCTGATGCGCGTCGAAGCCGTGCAGCGGCGCGACTGGTCGCTCTTGATTCTCGACGAGGCGCAGGCGATCAAGAACCCCGGCGCGAAGCAGACGCGCGCGGTCAAGGCGCTCTCCGCACGAGCGCGCGTCGCTCTCACCGGCACGCCGGTCGAGAATCGCCTCGGCGATCTCTGGTCGATCTTCGATTTCCTGGACCCGGGCCTGCTGGGCTCGGCGTCGCAGTTCGGCAAGTTCGTGAAGGGGCTGGCCAACCGCACCGACGAGCCCTACGCGCCGCTGCGCCGCCTGATCCAGCCGTACATCCTGCGCCGGCTCAAGAGCGACCGCGCGATCGTCGCCGATCTTCCGGACAAGACGGAGATGAAGGCCTTCTGTCTCCTGGCGCGGCCGCAAGCCGCGCTGTACGAGAAGGCGGTCGCCGAGCTCCAACGCACGCTCGACGGAATGTCGCAAGGCATCGAGCGCCGCGGGCTGGTGCTGTCGTACCTCATGCGCTTCAAGCAGATTTGCAACCATCCGTCCCAGTGGCTCGGCGACGGCGCGTGGGACGAGCCAGGCAGCGGCAAGCTCCAGCGACTGCGCGAGATCGCCGAGACGATCGCGGCGGCGAACGAGAAGGCCCTGGTGTTCACACAGTTCCGCGAGGCAACCGAACCGCTCGCGCAATTCTTGACGGGCGTGTTCGGGCGCGCCGGTCTCGTGCTGCATGGCAACACGGCGGTGAAGGACCGCGGCGCGCTGGTGAAAAAGTTCCAGGAGGATCCGGGCGTCCCGTTCTTCGTGCTGTCCGTGAAGGCCGGCGGCGTCGGGCTCAACCTGACCGCGGCGTCGCACGTCGTACACTTCGATCGCTGGTGGAACCCGGCGGTGGAGAACCAGGCCACCGATCGCGCGTATCGCATCGGCCAGCACCGGAACGTGCTCGTGCACAAGCTGATCTGCCGAGGCACCGTCGAGGAGCGCATCGACCAGCTGATCGAAAGCAAGCAGTCGCTCGTGCGGGGCGTGCTCGAGGGTGGCGCCGAAACGCTGCTGACGGAGATGAGCAACGAGGAGCTCATGGCCATGGTGGCGCTCGACCTGAATCGAGCGACCGCCGAGGCGTGAGCCGAGGAGGCCCGATGGCCTGGTACGGCAACGGCGGCTGGGATTTTCGCCCGTACGTGTCGGTGGCGGAGAAAAAGGCAAACGCGGCGCGCGAGCTGGCGCGGCTCACGAAGAAGAACGGGCGCCAGCCGGAGCCGATCGTGCTCGGTCATCGCAAGAGGCAGATCGCGACCACCTTCTGGGGCAAGGCCTGGTGCGACAACCTGGAGCACTACGCGGACTTCGCCAACCGTCTGCCGCGCGGGCGCAGCTACGTGCGCAATGGCTCGGTCGTGGACCTCGGGATCACGAAGGGCAAGGTGCAGGCGCGGGTGGCCGGCACGGACCTGTACACGGTGGAGATCGGGATCGCGCCGATGGCGAAGACGCGCTGGCGCCAGGTGGTGGGGCGCTGCACCGGCAAGATCGCGTCGCTCGTGGGACTGCTCCGTGGCGAGCTGTCCGCCGACGTCATGGCCGTCCTGTGCGACGCGAAGCAGGGCCTGTTTCCGGCGCCGCGCGAGATCGAGATGGCCTGCTCGTGTCCGGACTGGGCCGGCGTGTGCAAGCACGTGGCGGCGGTGCTGTACGGCGTCGGCATCCGCCTCGACCAGAAGCCGGATCTGTTCTTCGTCCTGCGGCAGGTCGATCAGGCGGAGCTGCTCAGCTCGGCGACGTCGGGCGCGGTGTCGCGAGGTCGTGCCGGGACGGTCGCAGGTGGTGGCGCGCGCATCGCGGCGAACAAGCTTTCGGACGTGTTCGGCATCGATCTCGTCGACGAGCCGCGGTCGCGCCCGAGATCACCGGTCATGAATGGGAGCGCGACGCGAGTGAGAACGAGGGGTTCCGTCGGTCGGGCGTTGAGATCGAACGGGACAACGCCCGGGCCGGGCCGAGATCGAACCCATTCAGCCGGTGGCCGATCGAGGATCGCGAAGCGCCCGAGATAGTCCTCGAAGCGCGGCCGGGGACCGTACCGGAGCCGGGCCTACCAGGAACGCACCACCGGTAGCACTTCCTTCGCGTAGAGTCGCAGCCCGGTTTCCGCCACGTCGTAGGGCGTGCCTCCGAAGCGGAACGAGGTCGCCAGCTCGAACTGACCGACGATCCCGCGGCGCTCCTCGAGCTTTCGCAGAATTCGATCGGGCGTGCCCCACACCGCGGCCTCCATGAACGCGGAGACGATCCCGTCCATGCCGACCTGCTTCGCGAGCGCGATCTTCTGCGCGTACGCGTCGTAGCCCTTCACGGTGCTGAAGTGCTCGCCGAGCAACTCGTAGTGATAGAAGTTGCTCTCGACGAACTTCCCCATGTACCGGCGCGCCTTCTCCTCGGCTCCGTCCATGGTCGCCGTGCAGACGCAGAAATCGGCGAGCAGCGGAGGCGCGGCCTCCATCCCGTGAATCTTCCGCACGAGGTCACGATGCATCTGGATCGCCGGCATGCGCATGGGCCAGGGCCGATCGGCGAACATCACCATGTGAGCGTTCAGCCGGGCCGCCGCTGCCACCGAATCGTCCGACGACGCCACTGCGTACACCCGGCCGTCGAAGCTCCGCCGCGGGCGCGGTCGGATCTCGGTGCGCGGCTGCGGGTAGAACTTACCGTGGCCCTCCACGAACCCGGTGCGCAACCCGGTCAGGATCATGTCCGAGGCCTCGTCGAACCGCTCCCGCGATTCGTCCATGGTGCCGCGGAACGCCGCGAACTCGCGCCGAGCTAACCCTCGGCCAATGCCGAGGCGCAGGCGGCCCTTCGAGAGGTAGTCGAGGATGGACACCTGCTCGGTGACGCGCAGCGGATCGTGCCAGGGCAAGATCACGGCGGCGGTGCCGAGGTCCACGTCCGGACACACGGCCGCCAGGTACGACATGAGCTGCAGGTTGTCGGGACAGAACGAGTAGTCGTTGAAGTGGTGCTCGACCGACCACAGCACGTCGAACCCGAGGTCGGCGGCCAGGCGCGCGAGCCGGATC
>QHRT01000204.1:0-5931 GCA_003220195.1 Candidatus Rokuibacteriota bacterium
AACCCATCGACCGCTCCGCGCTCGCTGGGTTCCACGAGCTGACGTGGCCGCCGCGCTCGTCTGGATGGCTCTCGTCCGGTGGTGCGCGCTCCTGAGCCTCGGTGCGCTCATCGGCGCGCTCGTTCTCGAGACGGTGGTGCTGCCTCCGGGAGAGCGAGAGCTCGTGCGAGTCCAGCGCCGGCTTCGCGTGTGGTCGCGCGCCGCCGCGATCGTCTTGCTGCTCGCCACGGCCGGAGAGCTCGTCGGACGCGCGCAGACGATGAGCGGTGGTGGGCTCGCGGCCGCGATCGGCGCGGCGCCGCTCGTCTTGATGCGGACGCACTTCGGCACGATCTGGATGCTGCGTGCGGTCGCGCTCGTCCTGGTTCTCTTCTTGTCGTGGTCGGGATCGCGCGGCGCCCGCGTGAGCAGCCTCTGTCTGGCATCCGGCGTTGCGTTGACGACGGCGCTCATCGGTCACGCCGCGGACTGGGGAGATCTCACCGTCAGCGTCGCCGTCGACTGGGTCCACGTGATGGCCGCGGCGGCGTGGACGGGCGGACTCCCGGGCCTCGCGATCGTGGCCTTGCGCGAGCGGCACGCGTGGCTCCCGGCGCTGCTCGCGACCGTCGTGCGACGCTTCTCACGGCTCGCCGGACTCTGTCTCTTCGCCGTGGTGCTGAGCGGGCTCTACAACGCGTGGGTGCAGATCCGGTCGCTGCCGGCAGTGTGGACGACTCCGTACGGTCGGGTGCTGCTGGCGAAGATCGCGGTGTTTCTCGTCCTCGCCGCGATCGGCGCCGTCAATCGGCACGCGATCGTGCCGTACCTCGGCTCCGGGCGGCGGCCGCGGGGCCTCGTGACGCGATCAGTGCGACTGACTCGCCTCGCGCTCGTGGGGCCTCGGCGCGCATCGTCGCCGTTCGGTCTCGCAGCGCGATTGACGAGGTACGTGGGAGCGGAGGCGATCCTCGCGCTCGTCGTGTTCGGGTGTACCGCCGTGCTCGGCGAATCGACGCCGGGACGACACGCGGGACGCCACGGCCGCGGTCAAGAACGCCGTGGCCCGATTCACACGACGATGGAGCAGCTGCACGAGAGCGGCGGAGTACCGAGCGGCTGGAGCTTCGCGGCGCCGGCCGGCGACGAAGACCGCGGCCGTGACGTGTTCACGAAGCTCGAGTGCTTTGCGTGTCATCGGGTGGATGGCGCGGCGTTCCCACCGCCGTCGCGGCCGGGCCCCGACCTCACGACGGTCGGCGCCCACCATCCGACCGGCTATCTCGTCGAGTCGATCATGAATCCGAACGCGGTGATCGTGGACGGCCCCGGATACACCGGACCGGACGGCCGTTCGATCATGCCGGATTATCGAGACAGCCTGACGATCGCGGACCTGATCGATCTCGTCGCGTATCTCGAATCGCTCACGGGAAATCACAATTGACTACATGGGGGGCCTCGACGGGCCCCCCAATTCTTGAAGCGAAGGGGGCTACGCCCCCCTCGCGCTCCCCCGGCCCCGACGCTCGGAAACGCCCCGGCACAGCCGGGGCGCTCCTCGACTACGCGCTCGATTGTGTTGCCGTGAGCCTGCTACAGGCTTGGCTCGTGCCGCCCGACCAGCGGGCCGAAACGGTGCACGAACGCCGCCTCGTCCAGATTCGCCGCCTCGGCGAGCGTGGCGAGCGTCTGGGGATTGTCGAAGTCCTCCGACTTCAACCGGATCATGTACGCGGTGAGCGTCTGGTACATCTCCGACTCGATGTCGACGTAGCGCACGCGGATGCGGCCGGTCTTCGGATCCAGCATCAGGCCGAACGGGACGGGGACCAGGCGTCCGGCCTGGATCGTCACCATCGCGTTCGAGCCCCCTTCGAGCAAGAACCGCGTCGCCCAGTAGCCGAGGCTCCGGCAGTACTGGATGTCGTGCGCGCCGGGCGGCGCGCAGCGCAGTTCGTAGCCGAGCTCCTTGGCGACGATCGTCACGTCGATGCTGCGCGACTTGAGGCTGGTGACGACGCGCTCCTTGAGCACGCGCCCGAGCTCGAGCTCGGTCAGTCGCACGTTGCCGTACTGGTCGCGGTCGACGGGCCCGAGCGTCGCGGGATCGAGCTTCTCCGCCAGACCTTCCGAGAGGATCGCCACGCCGTGCTCACGGCCCTGCGCGCGCCTCTTGATCACGGCGCCCTCCAGCACGTCGACCAGTCGATCGACGCTGATCTGACGCTCGGGAAACTCCTCGGCGATGACGGTGAGCGTGGCCGCCGCGGAGCCACCGATGCCGAGCGCGAGGTGACCGGCGTGGCGGCCCATGACCGTGACGAAGAACCAGCGCTCGGTCGTCGCCGCGTCCTGCATCAGATTGCGGACCAGCTCCTTGCCGAGGTTGCACGCCGTCGTGAACCCGAACGTCACGATGTCGCTCGGCAACGGCAGATCGTTGTCGATCGTCTTCGGCACGTGCGCCACCGTGAGGCCGTCCATCGCCCGGGCGAGCCGCGACGCCGCGTAGGCGGTATCGTCGCCGCCGATCGTGATCAGGTGATCGACGCCCAGGCGCTTGAGACTCGCGGCCGCGTGCGCGATGCCTTCCGGCGTCTTCGTCGGGTTCGTCCGCGACGTGCGGAGAATCGACCCGCCGTCGAAATGGATGCGCGACGTGTCGTTGATGTCGAGCTCGACGACGTGCGGGACGCCGCTGTCGACCAGCCACTTGAAGCCGTCGTAGCAGCCGAGGACGCGCACCCCGTGGTTGCGCGCTTCGATGGTGGCGGCGGCGATCACGGCGTTGATGCCGGGAGCCGGGCCGCCCCCGACCAGGATGGCGAGCGTTTTCATGACGTGGTGGGTCTGATGTGACGAGTTACGCCTCATCGTACATCGTTTTGGCCTATGATCGACGCCGGCATGAGCCGGATCTTTCCCCCGCGATCCCTCTCGTGACCACGCGCTCCGCCCCGGTCGCGGCCGCGACCGGGTGGCCGTCGGTGCTGCTGCCCTCGCTGGTGACGGTGCTCGGGCTCGGTGTGCCGATGCTCGCCTTCGATCTCGGGCAGCGGGTGCTCGCCACGAACGACGAGACCCGATTTCCCATCCTGGCGCGGGACATCCTGGCGAACGGCCACTGGCTTCTGCCCGAGATCGGCGGTGTCCCGCACCTGAACAAGCCGCCCGGGTGCGCGTGGCTCATCGCGATCGTGTCGTGGCCGTTCGGGGCGGTGACGCAGTGGAGCGCTGGTCTGTCAGCGCTCGTCGCCGCGATCGTCTTGCTGGTCGCGACCGTCTGGATCGGTCAGCGGCTCTTCGGCCGGGACGTCGCGACCGTCGGCGGACTGATCGCGGTCACGACGTACGGAGTGTTCCTCCACGCGCGCATTCCACGATCGACGGCGCGCGGCGAGGCATCGTTCTGTTCTACGCGCTCGTCGCGCTCGCGTTCTGGTTCAAGGGGCCACCCGGATTCGTTCCGATCGCGATCGTCCTCGTCGACGGCCTCTTCGATACCGGCTGGGCCGGGTGTCGTCGCGTGCTCTCCATTCCCGGCCTCGCGATCCTGGTCGCGGCCGTGGCGCCGTGGTGGCTTCTGGCCGGGAGCTCGGGCGGCGCGGAGTTCGTCGACGACGTTCTGATCACGGACCTCCTGATGTGGTACGCACCGAGCGGCGGATGGACGTGGCGGCATCTCACCGACCCGATCGGGCAGGCGCTCACGGCGCTGTTGCCGTGGGCGCTCGTCCTTCCCGTCGCCTTCGTGTGGTTCGTCCGGCGAAGAGGCGATCGCGTCGAGTCGCGAAGGATCCGGCTGCTCGTCGTCTGGGTCGCGGTCTCGTTCGTCCTGGTGGCGATCTCGAGTCAGCAGAGGCTGCGCTACTATCTGCCGCTCTGTGCTCCGGCGTCCTTGCTGCTCGCGTTCTGGTGGACGCGCGCGATCGCGTCGCGCTGGCGGCTCGCGACGCCGCTCGTCTGCAGCGCCGTCGCCGTCGGCCTCGTCGTGTGGAATCTTTCCGCGACGTCGCGCTCGGCGGCGGCCACGGACATGGTGCCCGTCGTCGAACCGCTCCACGTGGCGAGGGTGCCCATCTACGCGCTCGACGCTCCGGAGATCGTGCTGAGCTTCTACCTCGAGCGTCCGGTCACGGGATTCCAACGCTGGGACGACGTCGCGCGGCAGCTCGAACACGGGCGCGAAGCGTTCCTGGTCGTCGCCGACCGGCAGGTGGCATCGGCGCCTGCGTCGCTGGAGCTGCGCCGGGTGACGCCGTTTCGGATCCAGCGGCGCCCGTACACGCTGGTCGCCGCTCGCGGAGGCTAATCGCTACCCTTCGAAGAGGACGGTGCCGCCGAGCACCGTCATGTCGATCGGAAGATCCCGGAGCCGCGTCACCGGCATCCGCGCGATGTCGTCCGCCAGCACGCAGAGGTCGGCGACCTTGCCGATCTCGATGCTGCCCTTCCAGCCCTCTTCGAACGACGCGTAGGCGCCGTGCCGCGTGTGCATCCGGATCGCGGCGGCGAGCTCCACCTTCTCGGCCGGGCCGCACACGTCACCGTCCGAGGTCTTGCGAGTGAGCGCCTGCTCGATGCCGAAGAGCGGCGCGTAATGCGTCACCGGCGCATCCGAGCTGCCGGCGACCCGGACCCCGCGGGCCAGAAGAGAGCGGGCCGGGAACATCACGTCGGCGCGATGCCGGCCGTAATTTCTGATGTAGCCGTCGCCGAATTCCCAGAAGAACGCCGGCTGCATCGCGGGGACGATGCCGAGCCCGGCCACGCGCTGCTGGAGGTCGGGCGGGCAGATGCCACAGTGCTCGATGCGATGGCGGATCCCGTCGCGACGGAAGGCGTGCTGCGCACGCTCGATCGCCGTCAGCGTCTGCTCGATCGCACGGTCCCCGACCGCGTGCACGGTGCATTGAAAGCCGCGACGATGAGCCGTCCCGAGCAGGTCCTCCAGATCCTCCTGCTGCCAGTAGAGGATTCCCGAGTCGTGCTCGTCGCACGTGTACGGCTCGCGCGTCGCTGCGGTCGGCCCGCTCGACGAGCCGTCGGTCATCACCTTGAAGGCGCCGAGCCGCAAAAGCCTGTCGCCGAGGCCGGTGCGCACGCCGGCCTCGAGCACGCCCATTGCCGGATGCTGGCGGCTGTTCACGGTCGCGAAGGCGTAGACGCGTAACCTCATGCGGCTTTGCTCGAACACCTCCTGGCACGCGGAGAACGCCGGCAGTCCCACCAGTCCGCCGGCGTCGTGCACGCTGGTCGCACCTGCGGCGATGTACGCCTGGTCCGCACGAACGAGCGCCTCGCGGTACTCGTCGGAGGTCGGCATCGCCGCGAACTGGAGCGGCGTCTGCGCCGTCTCGTACGCGACACCGAGGTTCCTGCCGCCGTCACGGTCGTAGCGGCCGCCGCTCGGGTGAGGCGTCTGGTCGGTGATGCCGGCGCGCGCGAGCGCCGTCGAGCTCACTGACGCGATGTGGCCGCACGTGCGCGTGAAGATCACCGGATGGTTCGGCGCGACGTCGTCCCAGTCGCGTCGGTTCGGGTGACGCCGCTCCGCGAGGCGCGACTGGTCGTAGCCGCGCCCGCGGATCCACGTGCCCGGCGGCGCCGTTTGCGCCTGCTCGTAGACCGCCTTCTTCAACGCTTCGATCGACTGCATGCCCGGCGCCTTGCAGTCGATCGACACGAACGCCATGCCGAGCCCCGCCAGGTGACAGTGGGCGTCGATGAACCCGGGCAAGAGCGAGCGACCTCGCAGCTCGACGACGCGGGTCTTCGGACCCTTCAATGGCTTGATGTCGTCGTCGCGGCCCACGGCGACGATGCGATCGCCCTCGACGGCCACCGCCTGCGCGATCTCGTCTCGGGGGTTGACCGTGTGGACCGTGCCGCCGAGGAAGATCAGGTCCGCGCTCATGATGGACGACGTGTCAGCGCGCGGTCGTGGCC
>QHRT01000204.1:5937-7151 GCA_003220195.1 Candidatus Rokuibacteriota bacterium
GGGATCTGGGTCCAGCGCAATTGCTCGACGTCCGTCGTCGCCTCGACCGGCTTGCCGTGCTCGTCTTCCGCGCCGAGCGGGTGATACACGAGCTCGATCATGTTGCCGTCCGGGTCGTGGACGTAGGTGTAGTGCTCGCCCGTGTCTTCCCGCCGCCCGTGATGCGGATCGGTGCCGCCGATGTTGGGCAGGGTGCTCGCCGCCGACGTCCGGACGTGAGGAATCGCGAGCTCCCGGAGACGGGCGAGCGTCGCGTTCCAGTCGTCGACTTCCAGCGCGAAATGGCTCGACGAAATCGTGGCGGGCTTCGGCGTCACGGTGAAGTGGATCTCGCCGTTTCCGAGGCGCAGCTGCAGCTGCCGTGTGTTCAGCGCCGGGCCGCGATCGAGAAACTCCGCGCCGAGCACGTCCTCGTACCACTTCCGCGCGCGCTCACGATCACTGATCTGGACGTTCACGTGGTGGATCAGCTTGATCTTCGACATCGCGCTCCTCCTGTGTCGTGCCGGTGCCCCGACGCTGCAGGAGTCTATCACCGACGGCCGACGGCGTGATGACGACCGGAGCGCGAACGTCGCGGTGACGAGGGCCCCGCGGTCACTCGAACGTGAAACTCGTCGTCGTGGCCAGGCCCAGGATGTCGCTGTCGCTGATCACGCCGTCGCGGTGAACCAGAGGGCGCCGTCGGGTCCGGTCGTGATGCTCAGGGCGCCGTTTCCGCCGATCTCGGTCGCGTACTGGGTGACGTCGCCGTTCGTGGTCATTCGCGCGACGTGCGCGAAGGTGCCGAACCACAAGGCGCCGTGCGGCCCCGTGGTGATCCCGAGGGGGCCGGCCCGGCGACGAGAGCGGCCATGAGAACGACCGTCCTCCGACGCGGCATCCTGCACCGCGCTTTGCGTTCCCGGGGTGGTGATCACACTTGCACGGGGAACCGGCATCAAAGGTGGGGCAGCAGCTGTGCCAGAACCTGTCTTCGTTCGACCTCTCTCGTTCAGCGCTCTCGCGAGCGCATTGAGTTATGCACGCGAGTGATCGGCCGGCTCAAAACCGTTGCAACCGGAGACAACCTCGCTGCACGCCCGATGGATCACGCCGGCAGCTTGTCCCCGTCCGGCGGCGCGGGCACCTCGAACGCGTTGACGACGCCGCACAGGATTCCGTAGTAGTTCGCGGCCGCAGTCAGCTCGACCAGCCACTTCGCGCCGTACTTC
>QHRT01000204.1:7215-12724 GCA_003220195.1 Candidatus Rokuibacteriota bacterium
CGCCGTTGCCGCGGATCACGTCGATCGCCTCATCGCGCACGCCGGCGCGACGCGCGGCGCCGACCTGCGCCGCCCAGACGTACGCCGCTTTCCGTTCACGCACGCCGACCAGGATGGCGAGCGAGCGATGCTTGCCTTCGACGACGCTCTCGTCGCGATAGAAATCGCCGAGCCCCAGCATCCGGTCGGCGAGCTTCGGACTGTGCAGCAGCATGCTGAACGGGCCCCGGATGTTGTTGAAGACCTTGAGCACGTGATCGACAACGCCGTGATGCTCCGGCGCGACATCCGCTTTTCCGGTGATCGGTGCGACTCTCGGCATGTTCCTTCGCTCCTCTCAGTGTTGCGATGTCGGCCCGGCGTACTTCTCGCCGAGCTGCTCTTCCCATCGCAGATAGTTCTGCATGTCGGCGAAGTTCCGATCCGGCCCGGCGAGCAGGACGTCGGTTGGCGCCGCCATGACGCCGGCCAGCCCTTTTTCCACCGGCAACTCCGCCTTCTGCCACGCGGCCATCCCACCGTCCAGGACCGCGACCTTCTCGTAACCGAGCGCATTCAGCGTGGCTGCCGCCAGCGTGGAGTTGCGACCGTCGACACACGTCACGGTGACCGGCGTCGTCTTCGACGGCAGCATGTCCCCGATCCAGAGTTCGAGCCAGCCTCGCGGCACCCACCGCGTCCCGGGCACGTGGCCGCGGGCGAAGTCCTGGCTCGTATCGACGAAGATCACCGCGGTCGGCGATGTGGCGTGAAGCTCGCGCGGCGAGATCAGTTTCACCGCGCTGCGCGCGGCGTCGTAGCCGACGGGGCGCTCGTCCGGCATGCCGCTCTCGAGCGACCGGCCGCTCGCGTTCCACGCGCCGACGCCGCCGTCCACGACGAACACCTCGCGCCAGCCCATCTGGCGATACCACGACGCGACGACGGTCGCGCGAGCCTTGCGGTCGCACGCGAACACGATCGTCGCGTTCTTCACGACGGCCGCTTCGTCCGAGCGCTGCACCGCCTGACCGCCCGGGAACCAGCGGAAGCCGGGGATGTGGCCTCTCGCGTACTCCTCCGCCGTGCGGACGTCGATCAAGTACACGGTCTCGTTTTTCCGGCGGTCGATCACGCGGTCGAGCGCCGGGAGGTCGAGAGAGCGCACGCCGTCTTCGGCCGCGAGCCGATCGGCGAACTTCTCGGCGGCGGCGATGCCGTCGGCGGAGGGCTCGGGCAGATCGACGCGATTCGCGCCCTGCTCCAGTTGATGTCCGGCGAGCATCCAGCCGGCCGTCCCGTTCCGGAGACCGTACACGTTCGGAATGCCCATGCGCTGCAGGACCCGCGTGCCGATGATGCTGCGCGTCCGCCCCGCGCAGTTGACGATGACCGTCGTGTCCTTGTCGATCCCGCGCGTGATGTCCGTGATGCGCAGCGGGAGCTCGCCGCCCGGAACGCTCCGGCCGCCGGGAATGCAGAAGCGCCGGAACTCCTCGGGCGTCCGGGTGTCGAGGATCACGAACCGCTCGCCTCGCTGCATCCGCTCGGCGAGGTCCTTCGCCTCGATCTCCGGCACATGATGGACGACCTCGACCTTCTCGCCGAAGTCCTTGCTCGGCACGTTCGTGCCCCACTCCGTCGGGAACCCGTCGGTCACCCAGCGATTGATGCCGCCGTCGAGCACCCGGACGTCCCGGTAACCCAGGCGGTCGATCGTGGCCGCGGCGAGCTCGGCCCGCCGGCCGTCGTCGTCGCACACGATGACGGGCGTGCCCGTGAACGGCGCCGCGTGCGGCAGCGCGAACTCGAGTTGCCGCCGCGGCAGCGGGCTCGAGCCGGGAATGTGGCTGCTGTTGTACTCGCCGGCCTCCCGGACGTCGATCAGCGCGAACGACGCGTCACTCTTGAGCAACCGATCGAGTGCCTGCGCCGAAATCTTCTCTGCCATGGTGTCTACCCTTTCACACCGGCCAGCCGTGCTCCGTGATGTCGACGCGATTGTCTTCGGGGTCGCGAATCCAGCTCTCCGCGACGGCGCCGAACGTGTTCGACTCCGCGGTGCTGTGCGTGGCGTCCACGATCGCCTCGACGCTGTCGACCTGAAAGCCGAAGTGATTGATGCCCCACGGCATGTCGGGACGGTTGATCAGCGCGATGCCGACGAAGCCGTCGGACAGGTAGATCGTGCCGTTGGGCCCGCGGTACTTCTCCTCCAGCCCGAAGATCTTCTTGTAGTAGTCGGCGAGCTCTTCGCGGTTCTGGACGTTCAGCGCGATGTGGCGGATCCGTGGTGCCGGCATGATGGACCTCCCGTCGTCGTGTTGTTCGGGTGTCTTCTGCGCGCGAGCGGATGGTACACCAGCTAAGATGGCGGGCAATGCGTGAAGTCGTCCAGTCGTCCTCCGCTGCGGACCGGCTCCTCGCGGCGTACGCGTTTCTCGAGCGGCTGGCGGCAGCGACCGAAGTCCTGATCATCGGGCCGACCCGCGATGCCGCCGACGATCTCGCGCGGCGTATCGCGGCGGCGCGCGGGGCGGCGTTCGGGCTGCATCGCGCGAGCTTGATCCAGCTGGTGGTGCAGCTCGCCACCCCCGAACTGGCCACGACCGGCGTAGCGCCGGCGACGGCGCTCGGCATCGCCGCGCTCGCCGCGCGAGTCAGCTTCGAGGCTCGACGGGAGAACGCGCTCGCCTACTTCGAGCCCGTCGCGCGCTTTCCAGGCTTCGCACACGCGCTCGGCGCCACCCTGCGCGAATTGCGGCTCGGATACCTCGCGCCTCCGGTCATCGACAAGCCCGACGGCCCCGCGCACGACGTCGCGGGGCTGCTTCGCCGGTTCGAGACGCAACTGGACGACGGGAAGATCGCCGATCGCGTCGCACTGCTCTCCATGGCGGCGCGCGCGCTCGCGAGCGGCGCTCGCGACGCGCTCCGCCGGATGCCGATGGTGTTGCTCGACGTCTCGATCGAGCATCCGGCGGAGCGCGCCTTCATCGAGACGCTCACGGAGATTTCACCCGAGCTGCTGGTCACCGTTCCGGCCGGCGACGTGGCGACGCGCGACGCTGCGGACACGATCGTCGCGCGCGAACGCGTCGTTGTCCGACACCCCGCGGACACCCGTGTCGCGCCGGCTGGTCGACGGATCGCGCCGACGCCTGCAACGAACCCGTCCGCCGAGCCGGATTCCGATCTCGCCCGGGCTCGCGAGTTACTCTTCACCCCGGCCGCGCCCCCGCCGCGCGAGAGGACCGGAGACGTGCTCTTCTTCTCCGCGCCCGGCGAGGGCCGCGAGTCGGTCGAGATCGCCCGGCGAATTCTGGAAGAAGCGCGCACGGGAACGCCGTTCGACGAGATGGCGGTGCTGCTCCGCGCGCCGGAGCTGTACGCCTCGCTGCTCGAAGTGGCGCTGCGCCGGGCCGGCGTGCCCGCGTGGTTCGCGCGCGGCGCGTCGCGGCCGGATCCCTCGGGCCGCGCCTTCCTGGCGCTGCTGGACTGCGCGCTCGAAGGCCTGTCAGCGCGAAAGTTCGCCGAGTATCTGTCACTCGCGCAGGTGCCGCCGCTCGACGCGACCGGCGCGCCGCCGGTGGACCGCGCCGTGTGGATGGCGCCGGACGACGAGGCACTGGGCGTCGCGGGCGCCGCGAACGTCCCACCGGTGGTTGATGCCGCGCGGGAAGCGGCCGACGGGCAACGCGATCGCGGCGACACAGCACCCGATGAGCCCGACGCGGATGACCACCCGGTCGTGGACGGGACGCTGCGTGCGCCATGGAAGTGGGAGCAGCTGCTCGTCGAATCCGCGGTGATCGGTGGCGAGGACCGCTGGAGGCGGCGCCTCGACGGCCTCGCCGCGGAGTACCGGGCGCGCCTCGCGCAACTCCGCGAGGAAGAGCCCGATTCACCGCGAGTGGACGGGATCGAGCGCGACCTCAGGAATCTCGAGCACCTGCGGCGCTTCGCGCTCCCGGTGATCGAGCGACTCGCCGCGTTCGGCGCGCGCGGGACGTGGGGCGAGTGGATCGGCGCGTTCGAACGGCTCGCGCCGATGGTGCTGCGCCGGCCGGATCGCGTGTTGACCGTCCTGGCCGCGCTGCGGCCGCTCGACGTGATCGGGCCCGTCACGCTCGGCGAGGTTCGGGATGTGCTCGCCGACGAGCTGACGACGCTCGCCGAGCCGCCACCCGCCGATCGCTATGGACGTGTCTTCGTCGGCACGATCGAGCAGGCGCGAGGTCGCACCTTCGACGTCGCGTTCTTGCCAGGCCTCGCCGAGCGGATTTTTCCGCAGAAACCCCGCGAGGATCCGATCCTGCTCGACCGGTTGCGCGAGACCCTCGACGCCGCGCTCGCGACGCAGAACGAACGCAGCCAGCGCGAGCGGCTGCTGCTTCGCATCGCCGTCGGCGCGGCAAGCCGGCGGCTGCATCTGTCGTATTCACGCATCGAGCAGAAGGAGGCGCGGCCCCGTGTTCCGTCGTTCTACGCGCTCGAAATGGCCCGCGCGCTCACCGGCCGCGTGCCCGAGCCGCAAAAGATGGAGCGCGAGGCCGCGGCGGCCGCGGACGCTCGGCTCGCGTGGCCGGCTCCGGACGACCCGTCCCGCGCGATCGACGAGGTCGAGCACGACCTCGCGACGCTCCGCGCGCTCCTGGCCAGAGCGGCCGGGCCGCAGGGCGGCGCAAGGGGACACGCCCGTTATCTCCTCGAGCAGAACGCGTGCCTCGCGCGCTCGCTGCGCACGCGATGGGCGCGCTGGCACCGTCGGTTCACGCCAGCGGACGGGATCGTGCGCGTGACCGAGGCCACGCGCGACGTCCTCGCGGCCGCGCGCCTCCCGGCGCGCGCGTACTCGGCCTCGGCGCTCCAGAAATTCGCGGCGTGTCCGTACCAGTTCTTCCTCTCGGCCATCTGCCGGCTCCAGCCACGCGACGAGGTCACGCCGATCGTCCAGCTCGATCCCGCGACGCGGGGACATCTCTTCCATCGCGTGCAGGCGGACGCGATGCGCGCGCTGGGGCTCGCGGGTCTGCTGCCCCTGTCACCCGGCGCGCTGGACCGGCCGCGGGCCGTCGTCGACGGGACGCTCGATCAGGTCGCCGAACGGTACCGCGAAGAGCTCGCGCCGGCGATCCGGCGCGTGTGGCAGGACGAGGTGGAGTCCATGCGCGCCGATCTCCGCATGTGGCTCGAGCAATCGGCGATCGGTCATGCGAACTGGCGCCCGATCGCGTTCGAGCTCGGGTTCGGGCTCCGGCGCGTTCCCGAGAACGATCCGCGAAGCGTCGAGGCGGAGGTCACGCTGCCCGAGGGGTACCGCCTGCGCGGCATCGTGGATCTCGTCGAGGAGAAGCGCGGCGCGTCGGAGCTCCGCGTGACGGACTACAAGACCGGCCGCGACTACTTTCGCCGGCACCTGGTGGTCGGGGGCGGGGAAATGCTGCAGCCGGTGCTGTACGGGCTCGCCACGGAACACGTGCTGGGCTCCCGCGTCGTCGAGTCGCGACTCTTCTACTGCACGCGGGCC
>QHRT01000204.1:12788-17708 GCA_003220195.1 Candidatus Rokuibacteriota bacterium
GGGCTTCTTGCCGCCGGCGCCGCGACCGCGCGCGTGCGGGATCTGCGACTTCCAGGACGTGTGCGGACCACAGGAAGAGACGCGCGTGGGGGAGAAGGATCCGTCGCGGCTCGAGGATCTCCGGGCGCTGCGCGACTGGCCGTGACAACCCCGCCATGCTGATCGACCAGGCCGAGCGCGATCGCATCCGGACCTCGCTCGAGGCGACGCTCGTCGTCGAGGCGGCCGCCGGGACGGGCAAGACCAGCGAGCTCTGCGCGCGGCTCGTTAACGTCCTCGCGGAGGGACGTGGCACCGTGCAGTCCATCGCCGCGCTGACGTTCACCGAGAAAGCGGCGGGCGAGCTGAAGCTGCGGCTGCGCGCGGGACTCGAGGACGAACGCCAGGGTTCGGGAGACGGGAGCGAGCGCCGCGCGCGGCTCGAAGAGGCGATCGCGCATCTCGAAGAGGCGCGCGTCAGCACGATTCACGGCTTCTGCAACGATCTCCTGCACGAGCGGCCGGTCGAGGCGCGCGTCGACCCGCGCTTCGAGATCCTGCCCGAACAGGACGCCGAGCAGCTGTACCGCCGCGCCTTCGATGCCTGGCTCGCCGAGAAGCTCGAAGATCCGCCGAAAGGCCTCCGGCGCGCGCTGCGCCGTCGATCGTTCGACGGCGATGCGGTCGAGCGACTCCGGCGCGCGGGCTGGCAGCTGGTTGGCTGGCGTGACTTCCGCGCGCCGTGGCAGCGGCGCTCCTTCGATCGCGACCAGGCGATGGAAGATCTGGTCGCGCGGATGCACGCGCTCCACGCGCGCGTCGGGACGTGCTCGGCGCCGTCGTCCGACACGCTGTACCTGGATCTCTGGCCGGTCAGACGGCTCAGCGAGGACGTGATCACGCGCGAGCGCGTCGCGGGCCGCGATCACGACGGCCTCGAGGCGTGGCTGATCGATCTGCTCCGCGAGCGCAGCTTCACGAGCCCGCGCAAGGGTCACCCGCGGAATTACGCGAGCGGCGTGACGCGCGACGCGGTGCTCGGCGCCCACGGCGAGTTCCTGGCGGCGCTCGAACTCTTCCGGCGCGAGGCCGATGCCGATCTCGCCGCGCTCGTGCAGCAGGAGCTCTTCGAGGCGGTCGACCGGTACGAGGCGTTGAAGCAGAGTACCGCCACGCTCGACTTCGTGGATCTGCTGCTGCGAGCGCGCAACCTCCTGCGCGATCGTCAGGACGTCCGCGCCGATCTGCAAGAGCGGCTGACGCACGTGTTCGTCGACGAGTTCCAGGACACGGACCCGCTGCAGGCCGAGATCGTGCTGCTGCTGGCGGCGTCGGATCCGCGCGTCGCGCGCTGGCAGGACGTCACGCCGGCGCCCGGCAAGCTCTTCCTCGTCGGCGATCCGAAGCAGTCGATCTACCGGTTCAGGCGCGCCGACGTCGGTACGTATCAGGCCGTGAAAGCCCTGTTGCTGGCGCGAGGCGCCAGCTCCGTGTACCTCAGGACCAGCTTCCGTGCGACCCCGTCGATCCAGCGCCTCGTGAACGCGGCGTTCGCGCCGATCATGACCGAGGACGCTGCGGCGCTGCAGGCCGGCTACGTGCCGCTCGCGGAGTATCGCGCCGACGTGACGGGACAGCCCGCCGTCGTCGCGCTTTCCGTGCCGAAGCCGTACGGGCGAAGCGGGGTGTTCGCGAAGAACGCGATCGAGACGTCGCTGCCGGAGGCGGTCGGCGCGTTCGTCCAGTGGCTCTTGAAAGACAGTGGCATCACAGTCACCGAGCGCGAGCGGCCGGGCGAGTCGGTGCCCATTTCCGCGCGACACGTTTGCCTGCTCTTCCGCCGCTTCACGTCGTGGGGGAGCGACGTGACGCGACCGTACGCCAACGCGCTCGAGGACCGCGGGATCCCGCATCTGCTGGTCGGCGGCCGATCGTTCCATCTGCGCGAAGAGGTCGAGAGCCTGCGCACGGCGCTCACCGCGATCGAGTGGCCGGACGACGAGCTCGCCCTCTACGCGACGCTCAAGGGCCCGCTGTTCGCGATCGGCGACGAGGAGCTGGTCGAGTACCGGCAGCGATTCCGCCGTCTGCATCCCTATCGTGTGCCGCGGGAGGACGTGCCGGCGTCACTCCAGCCGATCGTCGACGCGCTCGCGCTCCTTCGCTCGCTCCACGGGCTGCGCAATTACCGCCCGGTGGAGGACACCATCAACCGTCTGCTGACGGCGACCCGCGCGCATGCCGCCTTCGTGCTGCGGCCGTGGGGCGAGCAGGCGCTCGCGAACGTGCTGCGCGTGGCCGAGCTGGCGCGGACGTACGAGGCGGCCGGCGGCATCTCGTTCCGCGGTTTCGTCGAACGGCTCCGTGAAGAAGCGGAAGGCGAGGCGCCCGAGGCGCCGATCGTCGAGGAGTCGAGCGAGGGCGTGCGGATCATGACCGTGCACAGGGCGAAGGGGCTCGAGTTTCCGGTTGTGATCCTGGCGGACATCACCGCGGACATCACCGCGAAGAACGCGAGCCGGTACGTGGACGCCGAGCGTGGACTGTGCGCGCTCCGGCTCGGCGGCTGGGAGCCATGGGATCTCGTCGAGCACGCGGACGAGGAGCTCGCGCGTGATCGCGCGGAGGGCGTGCGCATCGCCTACGTCGCCGCCACCCGCGCGCGCGATCTGCTCGTCGTGCCGGCGGTGGGCGACGACCCGAGCGTCGCCGGATGGGACGCGGCGCGCGACTTCTGGATCGCGCCGGTGCACGCCGCGATCTATCCCGGGGCGGAGCATCGACGGCAATCCGCCGGCGCGCCGGGCAGTCCGGCATTCGGCGACGACAGCGTCCTCGAGCGCCCGGACAGCGACACTCCCGGACGCGACAACGTGAGGCCCGGCCTTCACGTGTTCGGCGCCGCGGAGGCTCGCTACGGCGTCGTGTGGTGGGACCCGCGCGCGCTGACGCTGGACGTCCGGCGCCTGTACGGCTTGCGCCGGGAGGACCTGATCGAGGATGCCGGGCGCGAGATCGTCGACGGGGCCCGCCGTCGGTATGACGAGTGGCTCGAGTCGCGCCGGCTCGCGCAGGAGCGGGGCGCACGGCCGAGCCTGCGCGTGCGTGCGGCGACCGAATGGGCGCGGGCGAAGCCCGACGACGACGGCGCGGTGATCGCCGACGGTCGCGACGTCGTTCTGGTGAACGCGGCCGCTGGCGTGCCCCGGCCGCACGGGCCGCGCTTCGGCACGCTCGTGCACGCGACGCTCGCGACGATCGCGCTCGACTCGACGCCGGAGCAGGTGCTCGACACCGCGATGCTGCAGGCGCGTATCCTCGGCGCGCCGACTGACGAAGTGAGCGCGGCCGCGGCGCTGGTCGGCGCCGCGCTGAAGCATCCGCTCCTCGAGGGTGCGCGTGCTGCGGAGCGTGACGGCGGGTGTCGCCGCGAGACGCCGGTCACGTATCGGGACGCCGATGGCACGCTGGTGGAAGGCATCCTCGATCTCGCGTTCGAGGACGGCGACGGCTGGACCGTCGTCGACTTCAAGACCGATGCGGAAATCGCGACGGCGCTCCCGGCCTATCGCCGTCAGGTCGCGCTGTACGCGTCGGTGGTTTCAGCGACGACGGGGAAGAAGACGAGGGCGGTACTGCTGCAGCTGTGAACTCTCAGCGTCGGCGCCTCGTCGAGACCACGTGTTCCCGGAGCGCGGCCAGGCGCTCGTCCCAGCGCGCCCCGAGCTCCGCCATCCACGAGACCGCGTCGGTGAGCGGCTGCGGCGACACCTGGTAGAGCTTTTCGCGCCCGCGCCTCGTCGCGGTGACGAGCCCGGCGTCGGCGAGCGTGCCGAGGTGCTTGGTCACCGCCTGCCGCGTGACCGGAAGATTCGCCGCAAGGCTGGTGGCCGTCGCCGGGCCTTGCTCGGACAGTGCTCGTATCACCTGGCGCCGCGTCGGGTCCGCGAGCGCGGAAAAGATCGCGTCGGTCCGGTCGCGCCTCATGCTTCGATCGCCGCCAGCAGGGATCCGGCGCCGCGCGTCTCCACACGCGGCCATCGGTTGACCGTGAGCTCTTCCACCACGCGCACTCGCGTGCCGCCGGTGACGGGGTGGAGGGTGATGACGACTCGTGCCGGCGGCATGATCACGATGTCGCCGTCGGTCGTGCTCTGAAACGGCAGCCAGCGAAAGGCGAGCCGGCGTTCGGGCTCGACGTCCTCGACCATCGCCGCACGCTCGGTGCCGTCTGCCCACCGGAACGTCGCCCGACCGCCGGGGCGCGGGTCGATCTCGACGTCGGCGCCGAACCACGCCGAGACCTGATCCGCGTCGATCATCAGCGGCCAGACGTCCTCCGGCGGGACAGGAATCGTGACCTCGCGCTCGATCGACGCCATGCCGCCTCCGATCATGCGCAACTCGACAGTTGCGCATCGCCGTGTTAAGGTGCAACCCTACGGTTGCACTATACCATCGGGGGGCCAGGCCATGCTTTCGATCCCGTACATCGTCGAGGAGACGCCCCGGGGCGAGCGCGCGTACGACATCTACTCGCGGCTGCTCAAAGAGAGAATCGTCTTCCTGGGCTCGGCGATCGAGGCCGACGTTGCGAACCTGATCACCGCGCAGCTCCTCTACCTCGAGGCCGAAGACCCCGAGCGCGACATCTCGCTCTACGTCAACTCTCCGGGCGGCGAGACGTCGGCCGGCCTCGCCATCTACGACACGATGCAGTACATCAAGCCCGACGTCCGGACGCTCTGTGTCGGAATGGCCGCCTCGGCGGCGTCCGTGCTACTGGCCGCTGGCGCGCCGGGCAAACGGCACGCGCTCCCGAACGCGCGGATCATGATCCACCAGCCCTGGGGCAAGATCGGGCAGGGGCAGGCGATCGACCTCGGCATTCAGGCGCGCGAGTTCATGCGCACGAAGCGCCTGATGGAAGAAATCCTGTCA
>QHRT01000205.1 GCA_003220195.1 Candidatus Rokuibacteriota bacterium
CGCCGTGTCCGGTGTCTCCGCCGTCGAGGCGAGCGTCCGCGACGCGTCGTCGGCGACCACCGTGACCGGTGCCGCCCGCCGTCCCGGCGATGCGTGGGCGACCGCGCAGCGCATCGTGTTCCCGGCCGCCATCGGCGTCTGCGGCCTGGCGCTCTGGGAGCTCGTCGTCAGGCTGAAGCAGATTCCCTACTACATCCTGCCGGGCCCGCTGCTCATCACCCAGACGCTCGTTCGCGACTGGGGCACGCTCTATCCGTCGCTCTTGATCACGCTCGCCATCACGGCCGCCGCGCTGTTCGTCGCCACGGTCGCCGGCGTCCTGATCGCGATCGTCTTCACGCAATCGAAGCTGATCGAGCTCTCCCTCTTCCCGTACGCGGTGATTCTCCAGGTGACGCCGATCGTGGCGATCGCCCCGCTCATCATCATCTGGGTGAAGAACATCCCGGTAGCGCTCCTGATCTGCGCGTGGATCGTGGCGTTCTTCTCGATCGTCTCCAACACCACGCTTGGCCTGAACAGCGCTGATCACAACCTGGTGGATCTCTTCCAGCTCTACGGCGCCTCGCGCCGCCAGGTGTTCTGGCACCTCCGCCTGCCGAGCGCGATGCCGTACTTTCTCGGCGGCCTCCGGATCAGCGGCGGCCTCGCGCTGATCGGGGCCGTCGTGGCGGAGTTCGTCGCGGGCACGGGCGGCTCGCAGTCGGGCCTCGCGTACCGGATTCTCGAGTCCGGCTACACGATGCAGATCCCGAGAATGTTCGCGGCGCTCTTCATGATCACGGGCACCGGGATCCTGATCTTTCTGGCGTTGAGCGCGCTCTCTCACCTGGTGCTCCGCAAGTGGCACGAGAGCGCGGTCAGGCGGGAGGGCTGAGTGGCGACCGGCTTCATCGCGATCCCCGATCGGAACGAGTACTGGCTGCGCAACGCCACCGTGCCGGCGCCACTCCTCGGTGACGTGCCGGCGGGCGCGGCGATGTCGTTCGACGGGCTCACCGTCGTGGATCTGCACATCCGCGACGCGCGAATCGCGGCGGTCGAGCCGGCGTCGCCCGCGCGCGAGAGTGGTGCGGCGCGCCAGGCGGGAGACGTCGACCTCCGAGGTGGTCAGGTCTGGCCGTGCTTCGTCGACGTCCACACGCACCTCGACAAGGGCCACACGTGGGAGCGCGCGCAGAACCCGGACGGCACCTTCGACGGCGCGCTGCGCGCGGTGATGGGGGACCGCGTGGCCCACTGGTCCGCGGAAGACGTGCGCCGGCGCATGGACTTCGCGCTCCGCTGCAGCTTCGCGCACGGGACGCGCGCGGTGCGGACGCATCTCGACTCGATGGGCGCGCAGGCCGCGATCACGTGGCCGGTGTTCGAGGGGATGCGCAAGGAGTGGGCGGGTCGGATCGAGCTGCAGGCGGTGTCGCTCGTTTCGCTGGCTGTGTTCGGCACGGCCGAAGGCCGGGAGCTGGCGGAGCGCGTGGCCGCGGCGGGCGGCATCCTCGGCGCGGTGACGTACATGTCGCCCGAGATCGACGCGCTGCTGGATCGCGTCCTCGAGCTCGCGGCGGAGCGCGCGCTCGACGTCGACTTCCACTGCGACGAGAGCGGCGACGTCGGCGCGCGCGCGCTCTCTCACATCGCGCGCGCGGTCTTGCGAAAGCGCTTCCGCGGTCGCGTCGTCTGCGGGCACTGCTGCAGCCTGGCGATCCAGCCGCCCGACGTCGTCGCCGAGACCCTCGACCTCACTGCCGAGGCCGGGATCAGCGTGATCAGCCTGCCGATGTGCAACATCTATCTGCAAGATCGCGTGCCCGGACGAACGCCTCGCTGGCGCGGGGTGACGCTCCTCCACGAGCTCGGCGCGCGCGGCATCCCGGTGGCCGTCGCGAGCGACAACTGTCGAGATGCGTTTCACGGCTACGGCGATCACGACGCGCTCGAAGTGTTTCGCGAAGCCACGCGCCTCTGCCACCTGGACCGGCCCCACGGCGACTGGCCCCGCGCGGTGACGACGACGCCCGCGGACTTGATGAGCCTCGCCGGCGGCGGCCGCATCGGCCGCGGCGTGCCGGCCGATCTCGTGCTCTTCGAGGGGCGGACCTGGAGCGAGCTGCTGTCGCGTCCGGAAGCGAACCGGGTGGTTCTGCGGTACGGCCGCGTGATCGAGCGCGCCCTCCCTGACTATCGCGAGCTGGATGATCTGGTGAAGCCCCGTGCAACGTGACCTTTCGAATCCGCCGGGCGTTCATCCGCCGCAAGCGCACTACTCTCACGTGGCGCGCGCCGGCAACACCCTGTATATCTCGGGACAGCTCGCAATGGATCCGTCAGGCGCCGCGGTCGGGATCGGCGACGCGCGCGCGCAGGCGCGGCGCTGTTACGAGAACCTCGCGGCGATCCTCGCGCACCACGGCATCAGTCTGCGCAATCTGGTGAAGACGACGACGTACATCACGCACTGGGGCTATCGGCCGCTCGTCGCGGCCGCGCGCGACGAGTTCTTCCCGGCGCCGCCGTATCCCGCGAACACGCTGGTCGTCGTGCAGGGCCTGGCGGAGCCGCACTTCCTGGTGGAGATCGAAGGCATCGCGGTGCTGGACTAGCCATGGACCGGATGCGACGCGCATTGCTGCGAGCGGGAGCGCTCCTGGCCGGGATGCCGCTGGCGGGGCTGGCGGATGCGCCGATCGGACGTCGATCCAGGGACGCGCTCGCGGCGACGCTCCCGCGGATTCACCCCGGGGACGTTCCGGACGTCGTCCTCCTCAACGCGCGCGTCCGCACGATGAGCGCGGCGGCTCCACTCGCCGAGGCGATCGCTGTCAAGCACGGACGGATCATGGCGGTCGGCGACACCGCGGCGATCCGGGCCCTGGCGGGAGCGGGCACGGTGCAGCACGACCTCGCGGGGCTCACCGTCATCCCCGGCTTCTACGACTCGCACAACCATCTCCGACAGACCGGCCTCAACTTCTTCGCGGTGAATCTTGCCGGGGCGCGCACCATCGCCGAGGTGCTCGCCGCCATCAAGGCCCGCGCGGCGATCACGCCGTCCGGCGAATGGGTCGTCGCCTCGAGCCGGTGGCACGAGAGCCAGCTCGGCGAGTCGCGCTTCCCCACTCGCGTCGAGCTCGATCAGGTCGCGCCGAACCACCCGGTCATGATTCCCCGCGGCGGCCACAACCGTGTCGTGAACTCGCTCGCGTTCGCGCGCGCCGGCATCACCCGGGACACGCCGAACCCGCCGGGCGGCACGTACGTTCGCGACCAGGCGACCGGCGAGCTCACCGGCCACGTCATCGGCGCAGCGGCGTTCATGCGGATCCAGCGATTGCTGCCGTCACCGACGAGCGCCAGAGAGCGCGAGGCGCTCGTCAATGCGATCAAGGCGTATCACGCCGCCGGCATCACGAGCGTGATCGAGCCCGGGCTCGAGCCGCGGGAGATCGCGGCGTTCCAGCGGCTCGCGCAGAGCGGCGAATTGACCGTCCGCGTCAACGCGATGCTCCGGATCTTCCCCGGCACGACGCAGGACGAGCTGGAGCGCGCGCTGGCCACGGTCCGTGGCGTCGGCGTCACGACCGGCTTCGGTGACGAGTGGCTACGACTCGGCGGGATCAAGTTCACGGCCGATGGTGGAGTCGAAACCAGCTATCTCAAGGAGCCGTTCGCGCACGCCGACGATCCGTCGTCGCCGCGCGGCAAGCCACACGCGAGCGTCGACAACATGAGGGCGGTCTGCCTGCTCGCGAACGAGCTCGGCTGGCAAATGGGCATCCACTGCGTCGGCGACGCGGCCATCGAACAGGTGCTCGACGCCTACGGGGCAGCCCACGCGGTAAGCCCGCTCACGGGCAAGCGCTGGACGCTGATTCACATGATGCGGGCGCGCCCCGAGCAGCTTCAGCGCGCGAAGACCATGGGCCTCGTCATCACGGCGCAGCAGCCGTTGATGTATGCGCTCGCCGGCGGCTTCGTGAAGTACTGGGGCAGTACCCGCACGGCGGAGTGCGAGCCACTCCGGATGTATCTCGACAGCGGACTGCCTGTCGGCGGGGGCTCGGATTCGCCGGTGACGCCGTACCAACCGCTGCTCGGGCTGTGGAGCTCGGTGACCCGCGAGACTCAGCTCGCCGGCGTGCAGGGCGCGGAGTGGGCGATCCCGATGGCGGATGCGCTGCGCTGGTACACCCTGGGGAGCGCGCACACGGCATTCGAGGACGATCTCAAAGGCACGATCGAGCCCGGAAAGCTGGCGGATCTCGTCGCGCTGTCTGTGGATCCCTTCGCCGCATCACCGACGGAGGTCCGCGACGCAAAGGTGCTGCTCACGATGGTGGGCGGACGCATCGTCCACGACGGTCTGCCCCGCCGGAGCGAGCTGCCGCCCCAGCGCGAAGCCGCGGGATTCACTCCGGCGGACGGCTGTAACTGCGCCGAGCCGCACGCCTGACGTTCTATCTCGGCCGATCATCTCGGCTCACGACAGCACGGTGACGTGAACGGCGGGGTAGCGAGCGAGAAATGCCCGCTCGAACGTCACCAGATCCGCACCGGCGCCCTCCGCAAAGGCCGCAAGGTAATCGTCCGTCCACAGCAGATGGTGGCGATCGTCTCGCCTCGAGAGACTGATCCACAGCGCATCGAATCCGTCCGGCTCGTCCAGGAATCGGACACGCCGATCGGCCATGAGCCGATCGAACACGTCCCACGCCTCCCGCCGCGACACCACATCCCTCTGCATCACCGCCGGGTTGGTGACGAGTCGTAGCAGCGCCATCTGCGTCACACGACAAAACGCGAGCGCATCGTTCTCTCCGTCCAGCCACCGTTTGGCGATCACATGATGCTGGTGGCCCTCCCATGACACCGCGAACCACACGTTGACGTCGACGAGCTTCATCGGCGACGCTGGCGGCGCCGAGGCGCCACCTTGACCGCGTCGTCGTGAGCCAGGGCTCGTTCGAGGTCGACATTGCGCAGGTTGACGGTTGGTCCTCCGCGATGCCCGATGAGCGGAAGAACGACACGCGCCTGCATCGTCCGCGTGTCCCCGGCATGGCCGAGTTCCGCGGCAAGGGCCCGAGCGACCAGGGCCTTGAGCGTCTCGCCGCGCTCAGCCGCCCGCGTCTTGGCCTGGCGGAACAACTTTGGAGGCAAGTCAATCGTGGTGCGCATAGAAGCATAAAAGCATACCAACGATCTTCGGTCAATTTCCCAGCCC
>QHRT01000206.1 GCA_003220195.1 Candidatus Rokuibacteriota bacterium
ATCTTCGGCCTCGAGAACGAGTATGGTCTCACCTGCACGCTGAACGGACAGCGCCGACTCTCGCCGGACAACGTCGCCCGCTATCTCTTCGAGAAAGTGATCCCGGGCGCACGCAACGCGAACGTGTTCCTCGAGAACGGCGCCCGGCTGTACCTCGACACCGGGTTCCATCCCGAGTACGCGACGCCCGAGTGCGACGACGTGATCGAGCTCGTCATCCACGACAAGGCGGGCGAGCGGATCGTCGAGGATCTCCTCCACCAGGCGGAAAAGCGCCTGCGCGAGGACGGGATCTCCGGCAACATCTTGCTCTTCAAGAACAACACGGACTCCGCGGGCAACTCCTACGGCTGCCACGAGAACTATCTCGTCAGCCGCGACGTGAGCTTCCAGCGGCTGGCCGAGGCGCTGATCCCGTTCTTCGTCACGCGCCAGATCTTCGCGGGCGCCGGCAAGGTGCTCCAGACGCCGCGCGGGTTCCACTACTGCCTGTCGCAGCGCGCGCAGCACATCTGCCAGGAGATCTCCGGCGCGACCACGTCGTCGCGCTCGATCATCAACACGCGCGACGAGCCGCACGCCGATGCCGAGCGCTATCGCCGCCTCCACGTCATCGTGGGCGACTCGAACATGTCCGAGGTCGCGACCTATCTCAAGATCGGGACGACCGCGCTCGTGCTCGACATGATCGAGGACGGGTTCTTCGACCGCGACTACTCGCTGCAGTCGCCGGTGCAGGCGATCCGGGACATCTCGCACGACCCGACCTTGCGCGAGACGATCAAGCTCAAGGACGGCCGCAGCATCTCGGCGCTCGACATGCAGCTCGAGTACCTCGAGTACGCCACGCGGTACGTGACCGCGGTGGGTGGCGACACGGCGTCGAAAGACGTCCTCGGACGATGGACGGACGTGCTCGAGAAGCTCCAGACGGATCCGATGCAGCTCGGCCGCGAGCTCGACTGGGTCATCAAGCGCGAGTGGATCGAGAACTACATGGTGCGAAACCGCCTGTCGTGGCGCGATCCGAAGATCTCGCTGATGGACCTCCAGTACCACGACATCCGGCCCGACCGCGGGATCTACTACCGGCTGGCGGCGCGCGACATGGTGGATCGCGTCACCGATGACGAGACCATCGAACGCGCCAAGCACCTGCCGCCGCAGACCACGCGGGCGCGGCTCCGCGGCGAGTTCATCCGTCAGGCGAATCTCAAGGGTAAGGATTACCGCGTCGACTGGGTGTATCTGAAATTGAACGACCCGGAGCGCGAGACGATTCTCTGCAAGGACCCGTTCCAGTCCCACGACGAGCGGGTCGAGCGGCTGATCCGCAGCTTTTAATTCGGAGGGGCCTCGACGGCCCCCTCCGACGGGCGCCGCGGGCCTTCGGCCTGCTGTCGCCCTGCCTCCCCCCCAGAGCAGGATTGCGCCGGCAAAGCCGGCGCTCGAACGCGGTGACTCCACGCGCTGCGCCGTATCCCCGTCAGACCTGATTCGTTCGGCAGAACGACGATCGACGGAGTTCGGATTCGAGATGGGCTCACGTCGCCGGGCTCGGTCAGCGGCACGGGGATTGCCGCCCTCTCCAGGCGATGCGGTGGCGGTGGATTCTGCTTGCGGTGATCGTCGTCGGGGGGCTCGTTGCCTCCGGCGTCATTTCGATTCACGTCCATCCGCCCGTGACCGACGGCGTCAGCGCTTCACCCTTCTGGAAGGAGCAGGGCGAAGCGCGCCAGCTGCCGCCCGCCCTCGCGATCTGGGTCGAGCTCGCGCGCGCCACCAAGCCGGCCGTCGTGAACGTCAGTACCCGACAGCGCGCCGCGCAAGCGCCTGCGGATGATTTCTTCCGCCGCTTCTTCGGCGGGCCGACGACACCGCCGCCCCGCGGTGCCGCGAGCCTGGGTTCCGGCTTCCTGGTGTCAGCGGACGGGTACGTCGTCACCAATTCCACGTCGTGAAAGACGCGGGAGAGATCGTGGTGCGTCTCAGCGATCACCGCGAGCACCGCGGGCGGCTCATCGGGAGCGACGCCAAGACCGACGTCGCGTTGCTGAAGATCGACGGCAGCAACTTGCCGACGATCCCGTTCGGGGACTCCGATCGTCTGGAAGTCGGCGAGCCGGTCATGGCGATCGGCAACCCGTTCGGACTCGAGCAGACGGTCACGACCGGAATCGTGAGCGCCAAGGAACGCTTCATCGGCGCCGGCCCGTACGACGATTTCATCCAGACCGACGCGTCAGTCAATCCGGGCAACTCGGGCGGACCGCTCATCGACGCGCGGGGCGCGCTGATCGGCATCACGACCGCCATCGTGTCACCGAACGGCGGGTGGAGCGGCATCGGCTTTGCGATGCCGGTGAACCTCGCCAAGGACGTCCTGGCGCAGCTCCGCGCGCGCGGGAAGGTGACGCGCGGGTATCTCGGCGTCGCGGTCGCTCCGGCCTCGCCCGACGTCGCGAAGACTGCAAGTCTCGAGGCCGGCCACGGCGGCGCCGTCGTCGCGGAGGTGGTGCCGGGATCCCCGGCGGCGAGCGCCGGCATCAAGCCTGCTGACGTGATCACCGCGTTCCAGCAGGCGCCGATCGAAGATCCTCGCGGACTCACCCGGCGCGTCGCGACCACGCCGCCGGGGACACGGGTCACGCTCGAAGTCGCGCGCGCCGGGCAGCGCACCACCCTGACCACCACACTCGGCGAGCTCAGGGATCAGCCGTCGATTGCCGAACGATGAACGTCAGGGGCCCCGAGGGGCGCGCGGACGCGCCCGTAATGGCCCCCGACACCCCCAGCCTTCGGCGGGCGCCGGGGAACCCGGCGCCCGCCTCTACCCGAAACGCGGTCGCTCACTCGAGAGGACCGATCGCGGATTCCACCGCCGCGAGCACGCTGCCGTCGCGGACCAGCGTCCGCGCCGCCTCGATATCCGCATGCAGCGCGCGATCCGCGTCGAGCGGCAGGATCCGTGTGCGAACCGCCGCCCGCGCTGCCGCCGCTCCGCGCCCGGGGTCCAGGGGAGCGCGGCAGTCGAGCGCCTGGGCCGCCAGGAGCAGCTCGATCGCGAGCACGGTCGTCAGACTCGAGAGGCTCCGGCGGAGCTTGAGCGCCGCCCCGGCCGCCATCGCGTTGTAGTCCTCTTGCAAGGCGGACGTCGGGATCGAGTCGACCGATGCCGGGTGCGCCAGCGTCTTCAGCTCCGCGACCAGCGCGGCCGCGACGTACTGCGCGATCATGTAGCCGGAATGCACGCCGCCGTGCGGTGACAGGAACGCCGGCAAGCCGTCCGACGTGAGCGGATTCACGAGGCGATCGGCGCGCCGCTCGCTGATTCCGGCCAGCTGCGCGACGCCGATCGCGAGCGTGTCGAGCGCGAGGCCGAGGATCTCTCCGTGGAAGTTGCCGCCGCTCAAGACGACGCCGTCGTCCGGGAACACCAGCGGGTTGTCGGTCACGCTCGCGAGCTCGCGCTCGAGCACGCTCACGGCGAAGGCGAGCGCCTCACGAGCCGCGCCGTGGACCTGCGGCATGCACCGGAGACTGTACGCGTCCTGCACGCGGGTGCAGTCGCGATGCGACGCGATGATCGCGCTGTCCCGGGTCAGCCGACGGAGGTTCGCGGCGGACGCGCGCTGTCCGGGATGCGGACGCGCCGCGTGGATCCGCTCGTCGAACGCGGCGTTCGTCCCCATCAGCGCTTCGAGCGACATCGCCCCCGTCACGTCGGCGAGCCGCACCAGGCGCGTCGCGTCGAGCACCGCGAGCGACCCGAGCGCGGCGATCAGATGCGTCCCGTTCAGCAGCGCGAGGCCTTCCTTGGTCTCGAGCGTGATCGGGGCCAGACCGGCGCGCCCGAGCCCCGCCGCGGCCGGGACGCGGTGGCCGTCCATCCAGGCCTCGCCCTCACCGATCAGACACGCGGCGACGTGCGCCAGAGGCGCCAGGTCTCCCGACGAACCGACGGACCCCTGTTCGGGAATCACCGGATGGACGCGGCGGTTCAAGCATTCGACGAGCAACTCGACGATCTCCGGCCGCACGCCCGACGCGCCGCGCGAGAGCGACGCGGCGAGCAGCAGCAGCACGGCGCGCGTTTCGTCCTCCGCAAGGGGCGCACCGACGCCGCCGGCGTGGCTCAGCACCAGGTTCTTCTGGAGCGCGGCGCGCTCGGCGGGCGGGATGACGACGTCTTTCAACTTGCCGACGCCGGTCGTGATGCCGTAGATCGGCTCGTTCCCCGCCGCCAATCGATCGACGAAGCGACGCGCCGAGTGGAGCGTCCGCACGACGCCCTCCGCGAGCATCACACGAGCGCCGTGACGCGCGACGGCTTCCAGCGTCTCGAGCGCCAGCGCGCCACCGTCGAGCACGACCGCGGCTGGTGTCATGGGGGACCACATGATGGGCCCCGCTCGGGAAGCCTCCATCGTCGCGTCAACGTCCGCACACGGGCCAGCAGCCAGTCCTGGTCCACCGTCACGAGCCGGCCACCGTCGACCACGCGACGGCCGTGGACCCACACGTCGGTCACCGCGCGATCCGACATCGCGTAGACGACGTTGCCGAGCACGTGGCTGCGCGGATGGAGCGAGGGATCGTCGAGGTCGATCGCGACCAGATCCGCGAGTCGACCGGGCGCGATCACCCCCGCCTCCACGTCGAGGATCTCCGCGCCGGACCTGGTGCCCAGGGAAAACACTCGCTCGGCGCCGAGCGCGGCGCCGTCGAGCAAGCGTACCCGTTGGAGCAGCGACGCCATGCGCATCTCCTCGAACACCGAGAGCCGGTTGTTGGTGCAGCCGCCATCGGTGCCGAGACCGACGCGGACGCCGGCCTGGAGCATCTCGGGAATCCGCGTGATGCCGTCGCCGAGGAACATGTTGGAGCTCGGACAGTACGCGAGGGCCGCGCCGGCGGCACCCATCAGCTCGATCTCGTCGTCGTCGAGCCAGACGCAGTGCACGCCGATCATCGTCCGATCGAGGACACCGAGCCGCTGCAGATAGCGGATCGGGGTCGCGCCGTGCTCGGCGAGCGTCCGCTCCCCTTCGTAGCGGCCCTCGGCGACGTGGATGTGAAACCGCGTCCCTTCCTCTGCCGCGACCTCCCATCCGGCCCGAATCATCGACGCCGATGCCCCGTGCGGGCTGTGCGGCGCGGGCTGAACGCGGCAGGTCTCGTCGTGTCGGTGCCACGCGATCAGGTCGCGTGTTCGCCGGGCGGCGGCCGGGACCGACTCACGGTAGCGTTTGGGCGCCCCTTCCCAGTCGTACATCGCGCGCGCCAGCACCAGGCGGATGCCGACCTCGCGGGCCGCGCCGATGACTGCGGCGGCGTTCTCGTTGCCGTCGTCGTTCAGGTAGAAGAAGTCGACGCACGTGGTTGCGCCGTGTCGCAGCATCTCGGCGAACGCGAACGCGGCGCCGAGCGCGATGCCGTCCCGATCGAGAAGCTCGGAGAACGGATAGAGCACCCGGTCGCGCCATCCCGCGAAGTCGAGATCGTCACCGAGTCCGCGGAGCAGCGACTGGAAGGTGTGGCAATGCGTGTTCACTGTCCCGGGAAGCAGGGCCTTCCGGTGCAGCTCGACTTGCCCGGGCTCGGGATCGCCGGCGGGCTCGATCTTCTGGATGCGGCCACCGTCGATCACGACCGCGCAATCGGCCTCCCAGCCTGACGCCGTCAGGACGAGATCGGGGCGGAGCGTCAGCGTCGCCACGCGAGTCGCGAAGTCGCCGCGTGCCCGGCCGGTCGGGTCGACCACATGGCCACGAGACCCATCAGGTGGTGATGCCCGGTAGATCGAGACCGTGCCGTCTCGCGGCGTCGATCGCCTCGGGGTATCCCGCATCCGCGTGACGCATGATCCCTGTCCCCGGGTCCGTCGTCAGGACCCGCTCGAGCCGCCGCGCGGCGCCCGGAGTCCCGTCCGCCACGACGACCATGCCGGCGTGGAGCGAGTACCCGATGCCGACGCCGCCGCCGTGGTGCACCGAGACCCACGTCGCCCCCGCCGACGCGTTGAGGAGCGCGTTCAACACCGGCCAATCGGCGATCGCGTCGGAGCCGTCGCGCATCGATTCGGTCTCGCGGTTCGGCGACGCGACCGAACCCGCGTCCAGATGATCGCGGCCGATCACGATGGGCGCGCGCACGCGACCCGACGCGACCAGATCGTTGAAGATGCGGCCGGCCTTCGCGCGA
>QHRT01000207.1 GCA_003220195.1 Candidatus Rokuibacteriota bacterium
CTCGCTTGACGATGCCTGCACGCCGGACCGCGTGCTTCACCGCGCGCTGCACGACCGACTCGTGCAGGTGGTGGCGCCCCGCGTTCGGGTATTTCCGAACCAGGGCCGTCGGAAGCTCCACCTAGCCGGCGCCGGCCGCGAGGTCGCGGAGATGTTGCTCGCGGATGCGGTCCAGTCGCGGCGTGCCCTCGGTGCGACGGCTGTCGTGTCTCGCACGAACGGCCGCGCGCACACGGTCGAGCAGTCGTGGTTTCGCGGCGCCGCCTGGATCGGCTTCGCAGAGGTGCAATGCGAGGCCCGCTGACTCTGGCAGGGTGGAAAAGTGGACCGAGCGCGTCAATCGACCAGCGCGATGGCGCGGACCGGAGAGCCATCGGCGCCCTCCAGCGCGAGCGGCAGCGCAATGAAGCGACAGCGGGCCGCGCCGATCTGGTCGAGGTTCGCCAGGTACTCGATCACCGTGATGCCGGCCGGGAAGAACAGCGAGTGGGTCGTGTACTCGTCGCGGCGTGGTTTGCGGCGAGTCGGAGACGGCAGCGTGTCCCGCGTGCAGAAGTCCGGGGGATAGTCATACCCGACCGCCTTCACGCCACGCGCGATGAGCCACTCGCATCCCGTCGGGCCCGTGAATGGTCCCTCGGTCCAGAACCTTGGATCCCCGACGTCCGTGCGGCGCGGCCAGTCCGTCCGGAGAAGCACGATGTCGTTCGGGCGCACGTGCTGCGCATGCGCCTCCAGCTCCTTGGCGCTGACTTCGCCGTTCGCGCCGAGATGGCTCAGATCGACCACCGCCGCGTCGCCCATCCATTGATCGATCGGCATCGCCGCGATGTCCCGTCCGTCGGGCAGGAAGTGCAGCGGCGCGTCGACGTGCGTGTAGGCGTGACAGGAGATGGTCAACACCGTCGACTGGAGCGGGTCTCCCGCAGCGAACGTCGCCACGCGCTGCGGGTCGACCTTCCAGCGAAAGTGCGGGCGGATCGGGAAGCTGAGGTCGACGATCCTCATCGCTCTGCGACGAGCACGGCCACCGGATAGTGGCAACGGATCACGTCGCCCTCCCGGCGCGTGCGGATGCCGAGCGCGTCGTCGGCGAGAGACGCGACGAACAACTGGCGGATCGTCTCGTCGTCGCCGGGGTTCGGGAAGGAGCGCTTCAAGAGACCTTCGAGATCGCTGTCCAGGTGGTACCCGGTCGTGCGCGGAGCCGGAAGACCGACCGCAGCGAAGAGATCGACGTGCTCTTCGGGCGGGAGCGCGCGCGTGTGGGAAGGATCGCGGAGCCGCTCCATCCGGTTGAAGGCGTCCGCCTTGTCCCTCGCCGGCGCGCTGTCGACCACCACGACCTTTCCACCAGGCGCGCAGACCCGCTTCATCTCGGCGAGGACACGCCGAGGCTCGAGGAAGTGGTGAAACGCGAAGCGCGACGTCACGATCGTGAAGCTCGCGGCGGGGAAGGGAAGCGGCAGCACGTCGCCCTGCTGCCACGTCAGGTTGGTGAGTCCCTGCTCGCGCTGGAGCGCACGGGCGCGATCCAGCATCGCCGGCGTGATGTCGATACCCGTGACGTGGCGCACGACGCGCGCGAACGCGCACGCCAGGATGCCGGGGCCGCACGCCACGTCGAGCACGGTGTCGTCGGGGCCGGCGCCGCAGAACTCGATCACGAGGCGGAGCGCCTGCTCGTCCTTGATGCTCGGCGCGGTCGCGAACGGAACGGCCTGACGGGTGAACTGGTCGAGGATCAAATCTTGATGACTGGCCATCGTCACAGCGTCTCCTTGTACACGCGACCGCCCTTCATGATGAGCTTGATGTGCTCGGTCGCCTGAAAGACACGCAGGTTGCGCAACGGGTTGCCGTCGACGACGATCAGGTCGGCGAACTTGCCGGGCTCCACCGTCCCGATGCGGTCGGACATCCGGAACAGCTCCGCGTTCACCTTCGTCGCCGAGAGCAGCACCTCCATCGGCGTCATGACCTGAGCCTTGAGCTCGAGCTCGACGGTGCGCTGGCTCATCATGTCGCCGAGCAGATCCGAGCCCGACCCGATCTTGCAGCCCGCCTTGTACGCGTACGTGAGGCCCTGCACGCTCTGCTCGCGCGCCAGGTTGATCTTCTGGATCTGGTGGTCGCCGATGCCGAACCGTTTGCCCTCGCGATAGATCGCCTCGTACGTCACCATCGTCGGGACCAGGAACGCGCCCGCGTCCTTGATCGCCTTTGCCGCGGCCTCGCGGATCAGGTTGCCGTGCTCGATCGAGCGGACGCCTGCGGCGATGGCGTTGCGAACGGCGGAGTCGGAGTACGCGTGCGCGAGCACGTAGGTACCGACCGCGCTCGCCTCTTCCACCACCGCGCGCATCTCCGCCACCGTGAACTGCGTGGTGTCGAGCTCGTCGGACGGCGACATCGCTCCGCCGGACGCCATGATCTTGATCTGGTTCACGTCGCGACGGATCTGCTCGCGCGCGGCCTTGCGCACCTCCGCCTCGCCGTCGGCGATCGTGCCGACCATCCCGACACAGCAGTCGATCGGCTCGATCCACTCCGCGCGCCGGCGCTTGTCGCCATGCCCGCCGGTCTGCGAGATGTAGTTGCCGGAGACCAGCAACCGCGGCCCGGGATACACGCCCTCGCTGATCGCTTCGCGAAAGCCGTAGTCGGCGCCGCCGGCATCACGCACGGTCGTGAAGCCCTGCAGCAGGCATTCCTCCGCGCGGCGCAGCGCCTTCGCGGCCAGGAGGCTCGGCGGCAAGTAGCGATGCTGATCGGTGATGTTGCCCTCGACCGCGCAGATGTGGACGTGCGCGTCGGTGAGTCCGGGCATCAGCGTCTTGCCGCGAAGGTCGAACGTCGTGACGGGCCCCGGCACCGCGCCCACGCGGCCGTGCGGCAGCACGTCCTTGATGCGATCGTCCTCGACCACCACCGCTGCGCCCTCGACGGGATCCGCGCCGGTGCAGTCGATCAGAAACGCGTTGGTGAAGACGTACGTGCTCACACTGATCTCCTTCTGAACGTCGTGAGGCTATCGCGCGACGATCTTCGCCTCGTACATCCAGACCTTCTCGTCGGCCCGTGGCGACCACTCGACCTGGTTCGCGACGCCGTAGAGGTCGTGCTGCTGCCACAGGAACACCCAGGGCGCCTCGTCGCGCACGAGGTGCTGCACCTCGGCGTACGCGGCCGCGCGCGCCTTCGCGTCGACCAGCGTCACGGCGCGCGCGATCTTCTCGTCGATCGTCTTGTTGTTGCCGTACGACGAGTACGTCTGATCGGCCTTGAAGAGCGGCTCGACCGTGCCCTGACCGTACAGCGCGGGCCCCCAGCCGAGGAAGAACATGTCGCCGGTCGTCCGGTTCTTGATCTTGTCGAGATGCGTGCCCCACTCGTTCACCACGACGTTCACCTTGATGCCATGGCGCTGGAGCTGCGCCGCGATCGCGAGCGAGACGTCCTTGTCGAGCGGATACCGGCCGGACGGCGAATCGAGCGTCAGCGACATGCGCGTCGGATCCTGCCCGGCCTCCTTCAGGAGCGCGAGCCCGCGCTGCGGGTCGTGCTTGTAGCACTCGACGGGCGCGTAGTCGACGTTCGGAGGCGCCAGCGCGCCGCACACGCGGGTGGCGCGGCCGCGCATCACCTGCTTGATCAGCTCGTCCACGTCGACCAGGTGGTTCATCGCCTTCCGCACGCGCACGTCCTGCATGGGCCCGGACTTGAGCGCCTGGAGCGAGACGTAGTTGATGCGCGACGACACGGTCGACCGGACCTTCGCGCGCCCGGATTTCTCCACGGCCTCGACGACGTGCGGCGGCACGTCCTTCATGATGTCGATCTCGCCGGACAGGAGCGCCGCCATGCGGGCGCTGAACTCGGGAATGAAGCGGAACGTCACCCGCGCGGCATCGGCCGGGCCTTGCCAGTAATCGGGATTGCGCTCGAGGACCAGCTTTTCGTCGCGCTTCCACTCGACGAACCGGAACGGGCCGGTGCCGATCGGCTTTTCCGCGAGCTTCTGCGGGCCGATATCTTTCAATCCTTTCGCCGGCATGATTAACAGATTGGTGAGCGAGACCTGGTCGATCAGGCTCGGCCACGGGCGCTCGGTCAGGAAGCGCACGGTGAAGTCGTCGACGACCTGCATCTCCTTGACCCCGCCCCAGTACGCTTTCGATGCGTAGTGGCTCTTGCTCGCGGGGTCGAGCGCGTAGTCGATGGTCGCCTTGACGGACGCCGCGGTGAACGGCTCGCCGTTGTGGAACTTGACGCCCTTCCGGAGCTTGAACTCCCAGGTGGTGTCGTTCACGACGCGCCAGCTCTCCGCCAGCATGGGCTTCGGCTTCAGTGTCTTCGCGTCGCGGTCGAGCAGCCGATCGTAGATGTGCTCGAGCATGTTGTTGGTGGTCCAGTCGACGATGGTGACGGCGAGCAGCGTGCGCGGCTCGGCGCCGAGCCCGACGACCACTTCCCTGGTCCGCGTGCGATCCTGCGCGGCGGCGCTCCCGCTTTCCACCGCAATGAGGACGAGGACGGCCAGAGACAGCGTGAACCACGATGCTATTCGCGGCATGGGTGACATCCTCTGGGTCGAAGTTTCGAGGCCAGCGTGAGCATACACGACCGGTTGGATGGCTTAAAGATCGGCGGCCGGGCTCTCAGGCGAGAGCCTCGGCCCAGTCCAGAACGTGGAGTCCTTCGACGCGCGCGAAATGTCGAGCGTTACATGTGGCGACGCCGAACCCGTGGGCAAGCGCGATGGCGCCGACCGCAATGTCCATGTCGTCGATCATATGTTCGCGAGACCGCGGCCGCCGTGTGGGATCGTCAGATCCGGAGCTTCGGATCCAGCGTGTCGCGAAGCCAGTCGCCGACCAGATTGACGCCGAGCGCGGTGAGCGCCAGCGCGGCGCCCGGCAGCGCCGCCAGCCACCACGCGACGTAAAGGAAGTCGCGGCTCTCCGACAGCATGCTGCCCCACGCCGGCGTCGGCGGCTGCACGCCGAAGCCGAGAAAGCTGATCGCGGCCTCGGCCACGATGAACTGCGAGAACTGCAAGCTCGCGACGACGATGATGGAGGGCGCCACGTTCGGCAGGACGTGGCGGAACAGCACGCGGCCGCGTCCGACGCCGAGCGCCGCGGCGGCCTGGACGAAGTCGCGCTGCTTCACGGACAGGACCTCGCCGCGCACGACGCGCGCATACACGACCCAGCCGGCGGCTGACAGGCTCAGCACGATGTTGCGG